>JBBRCO010000192.1:0-6407 GCA_038204755.1 Verrucomicrobiales bacterium | reverse complement strand
TTGCCCACAACAGTCCGCTTCTCCGACGAGTTACAGGCCCATTCTCGAACCGGCCTGTTGTGGACAACTTTCAAGAGCCACCCGCCGCTTCGCGGCGATCAGGCGGCGGTTTCACCCACATTTTTGGCGGAAGAGGCGATTGATCTGGTAAATATTCAATAGGTCAAAGGCTCCACCTGCAACGGTGGAGCCATTTTCCTGGTGCTCACATGTTTGGGATCCCCGCATTTTCACAAATGATAGCTCTGATGTCGCCTTCGTTCCCGATGCCGGAACTTTGGACTGCGGTGGAAGCGCCGGCACTTCACCGCTTTGGGGGTTGCAGTGGGTTTACCGGATCACCTCCCGCCATTTCCGGAAGAGCCCGTATTCATGCCTGCCATGCCAGGCGGCCTGATAGAATGGTGAACGATAAAAAAATCCGCCCCAGCGAAGATATCAGTCTCCAGCGACGGATTCCCTAATCCCTGCGGGTGATGCTGATGATGGCGGCGAATTTCTGGCAGACGGCTTTGAGGGTGGGTTCGTCCTCGATTTCCTTCAGCGTCCACGGCATGCGGAAGCGCCAGTTCTGGCCGCCGCTGGTGCCGGGGCGGTTGATGCGCTCGTCGAGACTGAAGAGCGAGGTGACCATGAGCACGGCGTAGCGGGAGTTTGAGGAGAGCAGGGCCTTGATGAGCCGCAGGCGGATGCCCTCGGTGAAGGGCGGCCACGGGGCCTGCGTGGGGATCGGGATGCCGGCGAATTCCGAGAGGATGCGCAATGCGTTGTGGGCACCGTGGACCCACATGCCGGTCTGGTCGGTGGGGTTTTCCTGGTGCTGCTGGATGACGCGCAGGCAGCCGCGCCAGATGCCGCAGACCGGATCGTGATCGTGGGTGGAGTAGGCGGCGAAGGAGTTTTCCGGGAAAAAATTCCCCGGCGTGGGATGCCCGAATTCGTTGCAATCCCAGTGGGGGATGCGGAATCCGGCGATGCCCAGCTCCGCGAGATGGGGGCGGACGTATTCCGGCACCCAGCCGAGGTCTTCGGCGATGATTTCGGCATCGCCAGCGGCCTCGACGATGGCGCGCAGGCGGGGGTCGCCGTCGGCGCGGTTGGCCTGCTTGTTTTCCGTGGTGTCGTCCGGCCGCAGCCACCAGCGGGGCAGGAGGCCACCATTGATGGCGGCGGCCTCCTCAAGACTGAGGCCGATGAATTCGTGGTTGCGCGCTGGGCTCCACGGGAAGGCGTAGATCCGATAGAAGCCGAGGATATGGTCGAGCCGGAAGATGTCGAAAAACGTTGTTAGCCGCTTGATGCGCGTTTTCCACCAGCGGTAGCCGTTCGCCGCCATGTGCTCCCAGTGGTAGAGCGGGATGCCCCAGTTCTGCCCCCATTGTTGGAAAAACGGATCGCTCTGGCTCATGCCCTCGGACGGCGAGCCACCGCACCAGTCGAGGTGGAATTCCTCCTGATTGAAAAACACGTCGCTCGAGTGCCAGCTGATGCCGATGGGTACATCGCCCATCAGTTTCACGCCGCGCAGTCCGGCATGGGCGCGCAGGGCCTTCCACTGGCGGAAACAGAGCCACTGCACGAAGGCGAAATAACCGAGCCGCTGGTCCACCATCGCCACTTCTGACTGACTGAGCCGTTTCAGAAATGCGCGCGCTTTTTCCGGGGTCTTGCACGAGTCCGGCCAACGGTCCCACGTCAGCGACTCACCGTGGATCTCCATCAGATATCGGAACACGCAGTAGTCACCGAGCCACTCCGACTCCTCTTTCTTGAATTGTTCGAACTCCGCAACCACCACCCGCTTTGCTTTTCCAAAGCGCGACCACGCCAGCTCCAACAGCTTGCGCTTCACCTGGCGCACAGCCGGATAGTCCACCAGCTTCGCGTGCAGGGCATCGCCCAGCTGGGTGCGGGCCTTGGTGATATCCGCTTCCGTCAGGCCGGGGATTTCTCCGGCGTCCAGCGCCAGATAGATCGGATCCAGCGCGGTGGAGGAAATGGCGCTGTAGGGGCTTTCATCGGCACCGTTTTCATTGATCGGCAAAAGCTGGATGAAGCCGACGTGGTGCTCCGCCGCCCAGTCGATCCACTCTCGCAGCGCGAGCGTGTCCCCGATGCCGAGGTCTCCCTCGCGGCGGGGCGAGAAGGCGGGCAGCAGGATGCCGGCCGAGCGTTTTCCATGGGGTTGCACGGGCGGGATATTGGCAGGCAAAATGCCGACGTAAACCCAGAAATCGCTGGTCTAACTTCAGCTCCGGCCGTGGGATTTCCCCGCTTTCCATGGAGTTCCTTTTATTGACAGCGCCGGAATCAATCACTAAGTTATCGAATGGCAGAAGCCATATCTGTTTAAACCAACCAACCAACATAACACGATGAAAACCAAGCTCTTGATCTCCGCCCTCGCCGCACCTTTCCTGTTCGCCGCTTGTGATGCCAGTAAGACGGTGTCCGAGAAAATGGACGCCGGTAAGGAAAAAATCGCCGAAGGCGTGAAGGAAGTCGCCGATGCCGCCAAAGAAACGGGCAGCGCGGAAGCCGAGAAGGCGAAGGAAAAAGCCAAGGCCGCAATGGACAACGTGGCGGCGAAAATGGAGGAGGCCCAGGCCAAAGCCAAGGAGAAGATGGACAAGGCAGTCGATGCCGCAGGCGCTGCGGTGGAGAACGCCAAGGTAGAGGTCGAGGCCGCAGCCAGCGAGGCGAAGGAAAAAGGAGAAGCCGCTGCCGGCGAAGTGAAAGAGGCTGTCGATGGCGCGATGGAAGAAAAGAAGTAGTTTCTACGTGCGGCTTTCCGCGTGTGGTTCGACCACTCAGGGTGCCTTCGAGGCGCATTTGAAGGCACTTTGAAAGGTTGAACTGCATGCGAAACTCTGACTATTGACACCCGCCGGGTCCATGCGAAACGTACCCGATGTCAGTGGAGCAAAAACCTCGCGATCCATGGTTATTGGCGGTCTGGCCTGGAATGGGAGGGGTGGCCATCGGGGCTGCCTATTACCTCATGGCCAAGCTCGGCATGCGGTTGCTGTTGGAGTTTCCCGCCGGTGAGATTTTCGATCTTGAGAACGTCAACGTGAAGGACGGCCTGATCGTCACCCGCCGCCTGCCGCGCAGCCGGATATTCGTTTCGCTGGAACATGCCGCCGCGCCGCGCGAGATCATCCTCTTCATCGGCGATGCGCAGCCTCCCTCGCGTGGGACAGCATTCTGCCGGAGGCTCATTGATCGCGCCCGGGAGCTCGGCGTGGAAAAGGTCTTCACCTTTGCCGCCATGGCCACGCAGATGCGCCCCGAGCACCAATCACAGATCTTCGGTGCAGCCATCGATCCGGAAACGCTCGCGACTTTCGATCACCTCGGAGTGAAAATTTTCGAAAACGGAAAAATCAGCGGGCTCAACGGCGTCCTGCTCGGAGTCGCCGCCGAGAGCGGCATGACCGGCGGCTGTCTCCTCGGCGAGATTCCCAACGTATTCTCGCAGGTTCCCTTCCCGAAAGCATCGCTCGCGGTCCTGGAGTTTTTCACCCGGATGTCAGGCATTGAAATCGATTTCACCGAACTCCGCACCCACGCGAAGACAGTGGACGCGACCTTGGAAATTTTCCTCAAGCGCATGGAACAAAGCGCCGAAGAAGTGGAAGCCGAGGAATCCCACCAAATGCCAATGGAACGCTCCACTCCGCGCGCCATGGACGCGGACAAGCAGCACATCGAGAAACTCTTCGACGCCGCGCACAACGACCACTCGCTGGCTTACGGACTGAAGCAGGAACTCGACCGCCTCGGCCTTTTCAACGAGTATGAAGACCGTTTTCTCGATATGTTCAAGGAATCCGAATGACCTTGGACGGGGATGAATGAGGCAAACAAACGGTTGTTGAAGATTCCGGTTGATTCTCTCCAGAGGCCTCGGATATTTTGCTAATAGGTCGATGGGAGGAAGGTTTCCTTTTGCTGGAATCGCGACGGATTCCATCTGCGGCCGGATGAATTTCAACTCAATCGAGCCATGAAAACTCAAGAAGCACTCCGTTTCAAAAACCGCCAGGACGCGGGCCGTCGGCTCGCCCGGAGCATGGCGGAATTCGCATCAATCCGGGATGTGGTCATCCTCGCATTTCCTAACGGAGGCATCCCCGTCGCCGTGGAAATCGCCAGGGCGCTTGGCAAGCCATTCGATATCCTGCTCATGAGGGAAATCACGCATCCCGCCGATAGTAGAATCGTCCTCGGGGCTATCACCAGCGGAGGTGTCCGGGCACTCAACTGCGCGTTGATCGACCAATTGCACCTCAGCGACGCGGAAGTCTCCGCTGCCATTCTCAGCGAATGCGCGGAACTCGCCCGTTGCGAGCAACTCTATCGGCACGATCACCCATCTCTATCTGTAGCGGACAAAACCGTGATCCTCGTTGATGACGGCGTCACCCCATGCCACCTGCTCAGTGAAGCCATCCACTTGTTGCGGCGGCAGCACGCGGAGCGCATCGTCGTGGCGCTTCCCGCCACCTCCTGCCATGATTCCTGCGAACTCCGGCTGGAAGCGGACCAGGTATTCGCCCTGGCTGAGGCGGAAACCTGCGGGGAGCCGCAAAAGTGGTTCAGGAAATTCCCACCAGCTTCCGACGAAAAGGCCTGCCGGATACTTGCCAGGGAATGGTTGCAGGTATGAAGGACATTTGATTCAAGCGAATGGATCGGTGACTAGGATCATGACGCGGTTGGCATGGGGACAGGAATCTGTGAATCAACAGCAGCGAATGGAGAACTTAAAATAGTAGAAAGTGTGAATCTGCGAGGACTGACCTGAACGGGGCGTCTTCAGCTCAGAGGCCGTCTGAAAATGGGAGCGAGTCCATTTCTGAACGCCGGGTGCTGCGGACATCCTGTTCGCAGTCTCGCACATGGCTGATAGAACGTGGGCCCGACTCAGGCGATGGGATATCGACGTTCCGTGATTTTTCAGACAGCCTCCCAGGTCCGATCCTCGCAGTGATTTGGTGAAAACCGCTCAAACCTCCGGGCGCAGCACCGCCACCGGAGCGCTGCCTTTTTCGTTATCCGTGTCCAGCACCACGTAGATCTTGAAGCTCGCCTGCGCGCCGGGGAGGGCCAGGCCGGCGGACTTCTCTATCCTGCTCCCGTCACCCGTGCCCCGTTTCTGCCCGATATTGCGGCCCGTCCAGCCGATACGATCGGGCGTCCAGTGAATACTGCCGCACGTCCACGCGATATTGCCGTCCGTCCAGCCGGTAAGGCGCGCCGTCTAGTCGCTGGATGCTCGGAAATAGCGTGTGGAAGGTCGGCAGTATTGGAAAGACGTGCGATCCTATCGGGTGGATGCCGGATCGTATTGGGTGGGAGGTTCACGATATTGGGTGGATGGCGTCCAGTATCGGCTGGGAATTCAATGATTTCGCGAGGAAGTGCTTCTGGGTAGGTCGTTTAACCCTTGAGGGTGTCTCCCGTGCGGCGGGAAAACACCCTAAAGGGTAAGCTCAGACATCGTGCTCAGGGCCAAAGGTGAAATTGTCTTCTCTGCGGAGGATGGATCTCCGGTCCACCCGTTTCCATGGCGAAAGAAAAACAAAAATGTCGCACGAGCCACTCCTTGCTGAGCTGCCGCGACAATGTTGAGCTATTAGACCATTATCTGCCAAGACGCCACCGGGACGAAGAAGAACTCCACGCCCAGATCAAAAAGCGTCACGCCGCGCGACAACGTGACATCGAACGGAGATCGACGCACAAGCCCGGCCTCAAGCCGCGATCCGATTTAACTGAGTAGAACTAACCTCAACACCTATTTCAGATAGGTCATGTCACTTTGGTAATATGTATAAATCACATCTTCTTCAGCGCGGCCACACCGGGATTTCGGGAAGGCTGTCTCAGTTTCCCAATGCATTCACCGTGAAGCCCGAGAGGCGAAACTCATGCAGGGCCGTGCCGACTGAACCAGACTCCATCTCCATGAGGAATCCTACTCCGTCAAGACTATCCAGCACCAAAGGGGCATAGACCGCGACAGACTGATTGAAGTTCATGCCGTTTTTCACCGCCGTGGTCGGGGTGAATGGTGCCCAGGTCTCGCTTCCGGTGACAGCGAGTTGGGCTGTCGTGAAAGTCGAACTTCCCAGCACACTGGAGTGGTTGACAGACGAAATATAGTAATTGGCCCCCTTGCGCACCACCATGCGCACCGAGCCATTGGTGCTGTTCAAATTCCCGTTGGCCGAAGCTGCGGTGATGGCAATGGTCGAGCCGGGGTCAAGATTGGACAAGGCCACGTTGAAAATCTGCAGGGCGTACATCCGGGCGTTGGTTGATGCCGCATTCGGCTGCATGATGTAGCGCAGGTAGTCACCCCATGAATAATTCGCTATCTGCGGGGACGTGCTGGTGGG
>JBBRCO010000191.1:0-6496 GCA_038204755.1 Verrucomicrobiales bacterium | reverse complement strand
AGGTTTTGACTTCGCCGCCGGAGAAATCCGTTTGGAAAATCACCGCATCGTAAGTCCGCAGCGGATCGCCGTCGAGATCGATGGCCTGGCAGAGAACCTCGTTTCCCGCCGCGTCCGCGACATGGACGAGATTCAGGTTTCCGGCCGCCAGGGGTGCCAGGTCGCGTGCCGGGATTTTGATCGTCTGGTTTGCGCGAGACAAGGGCAGTTCGTTGGTGACCTTGATCTCAATGGGGCCGGACAAGGCGGTTGCCGTGACGGCCATGAGAATTAGGACAGCAGATTGTGTAGCGGTGGAAATTGTGAATTCCGGGACCATGGTTGCTCTTACGAGGTTAAGGATGAAGAAAGCCAGACAAGCAAGTGCCGGGTCGTGAAGAACGAAGTTTACCTACCAGAGACACCAAATCTTTCGCCCGAGGGTCGGAGTTGTTTGCAATGACGAAAAATCGCTGGCGATTCCCTTCTTCGGGATGAAAAGTTCGCGTGGCCGGCGGTCCTCCGACCGATTGCCACGGCTCATACCGGCGAAAACTCCGGAACATGGAAGTTACGGGCTCACCACCACGCGAAGGCGTGCGAAGTTCTTGGCAGGGCCGTTGGAGATATCGGCGGAGATCACTGTACTGCTATTGGTGATGTAGCCGGAAACCTCGGTCCATGGACCGGAGAGTCCGAGGTCGGTAGAGATTTCGATGCGGTAGCCGAGGTCGGAATTTTCCGATGTCAGAGTGCGCTTGTTGAAAGAAATCACATTGCCGATGTAGGTGCCCGGAGTGCCGTCGGAGCCACTGGGATTGGTGTTCAAACCATATTCCACACCATTCGGGATGCCGTCGTTGTCCGAGTCTCCATTGATCCCTCCGGAGACTCCGTTAGCGGAGGCCCACCCGGTGTAGGTGCTGGTGCCGGAGGCTGCGGAAACGAGCAGATTGACTTGGCCGCTGGTGGCGGTGTTGATCGAGAAGGTGTAGCCGCCGGGCAGGGTTGGCATGGAACCGAGGTTCAAAGTGTTGTTCGTGAGGGTGCCCGAGTAGGTAAAGAGTCGATAGGTGTCGCCAAGGGCGGCAGAGGCGAAGTTGGGTCCGGTGACGTTGAGGGTGCCGTCCAGAGTCAGATTCCCAGCAACAGCGGTAAGGTCGTTGATGGCACCGCCTACGGTGGTGTTATCGCCATCAAGTTCATAGGCTAGAGTGGCACCGGAGTTGAGGATGGTTGTGCCCGTGTTGAGGGTGCCCGCACTGGCACCGGGAGCGAGGGTTCCATTGATGGTGACGGAGCCGCCGAGGGTGCCGGTGCCGCCCAGCGTGCCGCCGTTGACCGTGGTGGGAGTGTTTCCAAGGCTGCCGCTGACTAACAGCGTTCCTGAGGAAACGATGGTGGCACCGGTATAGGTGTTCGCACCTGAGAGGGTGAGGGAGCCGGAGCCCGTTTTGGTGAGGCTGCCGAGCGTGCCGGTGGCCTGGCCGATGACTCCGCTGAAAGAGGTAATGGTATTGAGCGCGCCGACCGTGAGAGTCGTATTCACCGCAGTGGCGGTGAATGAGGTGTTGCTCGTCTTGGTGATGGTCGCGTTTTCACTAATCCTGAATGTTGTGGTGCTCATGATTTCGGTAATCACAGCATTGGCCGGGATGCCGTTCGCGACACTGCCGGGGATGGTCATGCCAACCGCAAGACTGTGGGTTGCAACACTCAGCGTGACAACATTCGAGCCAGCGGTCCATTTGCCAGACAAGTCCGAATCGGCGTTACCCAGAACAATGCTCTTGGCCGCAATACCGCTGCTCTCAAGGGACCCTATCGCCGGGGTAGGTGACAGGAACTTGATGACGGCCGTCGCATTGCTGGCATTTGAAGTCATCGCCACTTTGCCAGTCCCGAAAGCCGTGTCATGGTGGACATTGGTTGTGGTCGTTCCGTTGGCGCGGGTTGAGGTGAAGTAAGTGCCGCCCGAGTAGGTATTTGCGCCGTAGATGTTGCTGTTGGCGCTGCCGTTATCGGCAAACTCAAGACCCAAAGTGCCGCTGAGTAATCCAAATGAATTCAAAGAGTCATACTGGCTGGCGTGCTTCAAGCGCCCGCTCCCACTGGTGGTCACCTCGGAGCCGTCACCAATGGTGACAAAGCGATTGCCAGCGGAGTTGTTATTCAGATTGACCACGGTTCCGCTGTTGGATGTGTTAAACCCAGCACCTCCCAGAGCGGTTGTCCCGGTGATATGGGTCGTGCCGCCTTGGAAGCTCATCGAACCATAGGTGCCGCTCACATTGATGGCTCCGCTGAAGTTCAGCGTGCCGGCACCTGCCTTGGCGAAGTAGCCCGTGGAGATCGTGCCGCTCCAAGTGACGGCATCCGGATTTGTCAGAATGAATTGGCCGTTGGCACTTGTGCCACCACTGGTGATCGTGGCCGCGTTTCCGCTCAGGCTTCTCGCATTGAGGGTGTTGGCGCTGGTGTGGCTTCCCATGTGAAGAGTATAGCCCGTCGTGGCGAAATTAATGTCGCCTGCCGAAATGGCAATTCCTCCTGTGTTGTCGGGGGTGCCGACCACCACCGTGCCACCGGTCGTGCCGAATATGGCATGATTGGCAGCTACCCACGCGCTCTCGGTCGTGCCGGGGGCATCGGCCCAGTTGAGCAAGGCAGCGTTCCAAGTTCCAGCTCCACCTTCGATAGAGTCATTTGCCGTCTTATCGGCTACTCCACCGTCCCAATACCGCGAGACGGGTGGCTGGGCGAGAATCATCAGCGCCAAGGTGGCCGACCCTGTTCCTCCGGTGTTCGTCGCCGTAATGGTGGCGTTGAATTGGCCGAACTGGGTGGGTGCGCCCGAGATCAATCCGGTCGCGGTGTCCAACGTGAGTCCCGCAGGCAGCCCCGTTACCCCGAAGCCGGAGGGGGATTGGGTGGCCCCGATCTGATAGGAAAAACTGGCGGCGTTCACCCCGTTGGCCGTCAGTGCGCTCGTGATCACCGGTGGCGGTGGAGCAATGGTGAGCTGCAGCGTTTCGGAATCGGTCCCATTCGCGTTGGTCGCGCTGATGGTGGTTTGGAAGCTGCCAAGCTGGGAAGGAGTGCCTGAAATCAAGCCGGTGGATTCATTCGCGCTCAGTCCGGTCGGCAGGCCCGTGGCGCGGTAACTGACCGGCGCGTTGTTCGCCCGAATTTGATAGTTGTATGGGAAACCCAGGTTCCCTGTGGCGGAAAGCGCGCTGGTGATCACCGGCGGATCGTTGGGGTTCACAGGAGCATCCAAACCATAGATCTGGAACCTCGCGAGTTCCGCATTGTTATTGGGCGTGCAGGCCGTCACGTACAAGCGGACATAACGCGCCTGCACTTCCACCAGTTGAATGGTCCGGGGCGTGTTGCCTGCTATCGCATACACTTGCGAGGCCACCGCGCTGCTGTAGTTGGTCCCATTGATGCTGGTCAGAATCTCCGCCGTCATGTTTCTCGTCGTCGCCCAGGTGGGATTCTCCGACAACTTGATCTGGGAGATCCAGGTGGGAGATCCAAGATCCACGGTGAGGGTTGCGGGCAGTGCGGTGGACTGCCAATAGGAATAGGCATCCGCATCATTGGCGAGAGCGCCGTTTCCCGTGCTGGCGACGATGGGTTTGTTCATGGCGAGGTCGAATTTCTCCACCAGAAACATCCTTGAGAAGAGATTGTTGTTCTCCTCGATTTCCGCGATACCGCCGCCCGGATCCACCTCCGCGATGATCGTGAGCAGTTCGGCAGTCGCCGGGGTGTAGGAGGCGCTGGTTGCCGCCGCGGTGGCCCCGGACTGGATGCCGCCGATATTTTCGCTGGAGATCGTCTGAAGGGAGCCGTTGGCTTTCTGGACGGAGAAACGGACTTGAGTGGGATTGCTCGCGGAATTGCCGGAATTCCGGATGGTGGCGGTGAATGTCATGGGCGTGCCTGCGGTCGGGACCGTCTGCGAGCCGACCACTGCCGTGGGATATAGATCCGGTCCGCTGACATTGCCGGTGCGCGACCAGGCGTCGAAATTATAGGTGGTGCTAACGCTATCTACATTGAGGTTCAGGATCGAGGCCCCCTCGTCCTGATGTGCCCATGGATTGTCAATCAGGGGCCAGGTGCCGTAGTAATCCACTTGATTGCCATTGAGCATGTGGTTCTCATCCCTTGACTCGGAAAAGGTGATTTTCATCTGGTCTCCATCCAGGTTCCTGAATGAAACGACCGGTGCCAAAGGCGAGGCATCGATCATGCTGAAATCCGGAACCGTTAGGGCGACGATGGCGTTCTTGAAATTAACGAGCTGCGCGGCGGGCGTCGCGCCCGGATAGTCTGCGGCGTCCGCGGTTTGCACGATATATCCGTTCACGGCACCATCGGACTGAAGGGTTCTATACAAGTCTGTTTCTCCGGTCCAGCTATAGGGCCGGGCGAATTTTGTCGCGATCAGCACCTTGTCGGCGTGCAGGAACATCCAGCCGCTGTCCTCCAACGTGGCCTTGACCGAGGCCTTTGGAATCGTTGAGTAAACGAACGGATATCTGTAATCCACGGGTGCGCGCGTGACGCCGATCACCGTTCGATTGTGATGCATGATCTGCTCATACTTGATTCGACCAAAGCCATCGGCGAGAGAACGCTCGAAATTCGGCATGTAAAGATTGAAGGTCGAGTAGGGTGCGTCCGAGACCCAGCGGACGAACCACCGGATCATCTGCTTCTGATAATAATCGCTGTAGGAAACGTCCTTCTGACCGGTGATGCCCCAGGTGGGTGCCATGTAGGTGCTGCGGTAAAGTCCCCGGCGGGCACCCATCGGCCCATCCTTGATGTGGGTTTCCTTCCCGACGAAAGCGGCGGTTCGTGATCGGGCGATTTTCACGATATCATCCGGGCAAACGTAGGAAGAAACACAGTTGAGCGCGGCCTTGCGGAGCGAATGGCTCCCGCCGACGGTTCCCATGGTGAGGGTGGTGCTGTTAGGCGTGAGGTTGAACGGCTGATCCGCGCCGAAGTAGAGGTAATAGCATACGCTCGACATGCCGGGGTCCTGCGGGCATTCGTTGACGCCCCAATAGCCTTGAGCGGTCCGGTTGTCCGGACCGACCATGTAGCCTTTCAGCCAATTGTTCGCCGCGCCTAGCAGGAACCAGTCACAGGTGAGTTTCGCCATGTTGGCGAATGCCCGGTCCTTGCTGAACTCATGGATCATGGCATAACAATTGATATAGAATACGGTGTAGAAAAACGAATCGGCCTCCTCGCAGCCCTTCGTGACGTAGTTCTTCATTCCGTTGATGAGCATCTGCTTTCCATCCGGATCCGCAGCGCCGTAGTTGAGGGAGTGGGCAAAGGTCGCGTCCGGCCAGGTTTCGCGGGCAAGGGTGAAGGCGGTCGCATACATCAGGCTGTGGTTCTGGGTAGATCCCGAAATGCCGCCGCCGTAGGTGGTCATCTTCGTCTTGATCCGGTCCTTGAGCGGTTGGTCCATGCGATCCCCGAATTTCAGGTGGTTATACATCAACATGTAGAAGTAGAACATCGCCCCGCTGCCGTTTGTCAGGGCGGAATCGACCAGCGCGTTGCCCTCGGTGTTCTGACCGAGTGCGTAATGGGCCACCGCCTTCTGTAGCATTGCATCGCCGACCCGGGCGGGGTCCGTGTCCGTGGTGGGAAGACCCGTATTGACGATGGCGGTCAGGATTTCCTGTTTACGATCCCCGAAGGTGACTCCTTGGGCGCTTGAGGATGCCGTCAACGCGAAAAAGAAAGTGGCCGCCAAAGCCAATGCGCTGGGCATAAGATGGCATCCGGCACATGGGTAGAGACATCTCAGTAAAGAATTCATCAGGGAGCTTGCTTTCGTATTCATGGATTTTGCTAAAGGCATGGCATGGTAATGCCATGGGTCATCCGCGTCAATCTTCTGAGCAACTTGAATCGGAAGCGGCGGGTTCAAGGGTGAAACCAAGGGCGGAGGGTTACTTAAAGGGCATTGCGGACCTTCATATATAACCGCCCTGCAAATGATTACTGTCAACCTGCGTCAAATCCATCCTGCCGTATTCCCTTGAATTTCGATCACTTTCCAATCTCGCACCACTCTCCAGTCGCCCCCTCAAAATGAGTGTCCCGATTGGCGCTCAAAAAGCTGCCGGGAGGACGACAAGATGGATTGGAGAACTACACACAGCCCCGCTCGACAGTGAATGCAGCGGACGGGAGTTTCGCTGGGATGCATTGATTAGTATCCGTTTCCGAAAAGTTCCGCTTGGAGGAATTCATGTTCTTTATCCCCTCGGAAAGGCGAAAGCCGCTGATCTCCTCGGAAATCAACGGCTTTCATTGGTTGCGGGAGTAGGATTTGAACCTACGACCTTCAGGTTATGAGCCTGACGAGCTACCTGGCTGCTCCATCCCGCGATTTTAACCATGCGCCTTGCGGCGCGGGGCGGAATAATTAGGGGCGAGGGTTTGGAATCGCAAGGGAAATTTTGCCTTTGGT
>JBBRCO010000190.1:0-6531 GCA_038204755.1 Verrucomicrobiales bacterium | reverse complement strand
GGGCGCACCGCCTCGACGCCGAACGAGATGATCTCCTTTTTCAAACGCACCAGCATGCGGTTGAACGGCTGGGTGTCGCTGAGGCTGACTTTCGGCTCCAGCCCTTCGAGACCAGAAATAGCGCGGAGTTTTTCCAACAGGAGATAGATCGATCCCTCAGTACCCGCGACGAACAGGTTGATGCCCTCGGTGCTGAGCAGGATCGTCCCTTTCAGATTCCAGGCCTTGCAATTCGTGATGAGATCCTCCCGCATCTCCTTGAGCCCGGAGAGTTCGGCGAAGCGGTAGGTCGAAATGTTCGTAACGGCAGACACGCCGGAAAAACAGCACGAAGCACACCCGGTTGCCAGTGAGAAACCGGAATTTTTGCTGAGCCCTACAGACTCGGGAAATTTTCAGGATTCCAGACGGTTCATCCATCTGGTGCCGTTCCTATAGGCAGGTAGAAATCAGCTCCCCTCCCCGCTCATCCGAATTTCCATGCAAGCTCCATATAAAATTATCATCCCGGCCGTCTCGATCAGCGCGTCATTGATCGCCACGGCTTTCGCGATCGGTTTCAGGAATTCGGAAACACTCGACGCCAAGGCCACGGATGCCGCGATCACCACGCTTACCTCGAAAATCCTTGAAAACTCGCAGTTCGCCCACCAGCAGCTCAACGCCGAACTGGCCAACAAGTTTTTCGACCGCTTCCTCGATACGCTCGATGGAAACCACATGCTCTTCCTGAAAAGCGACGTGGAGGAATTCTCGAAATTCAAGCCCACCCTCGCCGAAGCCGTTCGCGAACAGGGCGATAACCAGCTTGCCCGGCTCGTTTTCAAACGCTACCTCGAACGTCTCGACCAACGCGTGACCTTCGTTTCCAGCACCCTGAAAAGCGGGCCATTTGAATTCACCGCCGACGAAACCTTTTCCTACGACCGTAAAAAAGCCCCGCATCCGGCCGACCTAACCGCCGCCCAGGTAATCTGGAAACAGCAGCTCCGCTACGAATACCTTCAAGAAAAACTCGCGGGTAAAAAGGACGAGGAAATCGCCAGAACCCTCGACCGCCGCTCGTCCCGCGTCACCGACACCATGCGCAAGCTCACCGACAGCGCAGTGCTCGAAATCTATCTGGAAGC
Source organism: Verrucomicrobiales bacterium (assembly GCA_038204755.1). GTDB lineage: Bacteria > Verrucomicrobiota > Verrucomicrobiia > Verrucomicrobiales > Akkermansiaceae > Luteolibacter. The sequence goes on along the minus strand of JBBRCO010000190.1, from coordinate 5,401 downwards.
ACTCGCCCAAGTCTATGATCCGCATTCGGACTACATGGGCCCCGAGCAGATGAAGAGTTTTGAAATCTCCATGAACCTCTCGCTCGTCGGCATCGGTGCCACGCTGCGGTCCGATGACGGCTACTGCAAGATCATGGAACTCGTCCCCGGCGGTCCCGCAGCGCGCAGCGGCCTGATCAAGAACGGCGACCGCATCGTCGGCGTCTCACAGAAGCAGGGCGCGGAATTCACCGATCTCGTGGACCTGCCTCTCTCACAAGCCGTCGATCTCATCCGCGGCAAAAAAGGCACGAACGTCTATCTCAACATCATCCCCGCCGCTTCCACCGATCCCAGCGAGCGCAAGACCATCATGATCGTGCGTGAGGAAATCAAACTCGAAGACCAGCAGGCCAAGGCCAAGATCATCGACATTCCAGCCGGTGACAGCACCAGGCGCATCGGAGTGATCGATCTACCCGCCTTCTACGCCGGCGAGGGAAATGCCAAAAGCGGCCCCACTTCCGCCACCGCGGATGTTTCCAAACTCATCGACAAACTGAAAACCGAAAACGTCACCGGCATCGTGCTCGACCTCCGTCGCAATGGCGGCGGGTCGTTACAGGAGGCCATCAGCCTTGCCGGGCTTTTCATTCCATCAGGCCCGATGGTGCAAACCCGCAGTATGAAGGGCGAGGTGGAGGTAGGCATTGATCACGACGGTAAGGTCGCCTACGACGGACCGTTGGTCGTGCTCACCAGCCGGCTCAGCGCGTCCGCCTCCGAGATCGTGGCCGGAGCGCTTCAGGATTATGGCCGTGCAGTCATCGTCGGAGACACCTCCACCTTCGGCAAAGGCACCGTGCAAACCATCGTGCCGCTCGACCGGATCATGCAGAGCCAGGGCCTGGTTCCCCATTCGGATCCCGGTGCGCTGAAAGTGACTATCAGTAAGTTCTATCGACCCAGCGGCAAGTCCACCCAGCTCGAAGGCGTAAAGGCGGACATCGTCATTCCCTCCCTGACTGATCTGCCAGAAATCGGCGAGTCCGATCTCGGCAACCCGCTGCCATGGGACACCATCGACAGCGCGAAATACACCCTTGCCAACCGCGTCACCGCTTCCATTGATTCCCTGCGCAGCCGCTCCACCGACCGGATCAGCAAGAACCTGGATTTCACCGATCTGAAATCCGACATCACCCGCTTCGAAAAACTCCGCAAGGACAAGTCCGTTTCCCTCAACGAAGCCCTACGGCAGAAGGAAAAGACCGAGCTCGAAGCAAAGATCGAAGCCGCGAAAAAAGAACGCCTCGCACGCGCCACCCCGCCGCCAGCGACCTACGAGCTGACATTGAAAAACATTTCCAAGCCCGGACCGGGAGTTCTGGTGAAAGCCGAAAAGCCCGCGCCGGATCCGCATGGCACCGCTGAGGATGAAGCCCCTGAAACCACCTCCCTAGCAGCAAACGACATCATTCTTCGCGAGGCAGGAAACATCCTCATCGACTACACCAGCTTGCTCAAGGGGCAGCCGGTAGTGAGCCAGCGGTGAACAGCATCAGGAACTTTGGACTGCGGTGAGAATCACCGCTTTGAGAAGGTGGCCAGCTACTCCAAAGATCTTCCAAACCATCAAAAGGCTCCCGCATTCATGCCCTTTGCCAAACGATTGGATACTTGAAAAACGTCCACACGTCCTCTCAAAGCGGTGATTCTCACCGCACTCAAAAACCAGCTAGACTTGTTGCGGCGGGCGCGTTTTCTATCAATTCACGCGAAGAGCCTGGTGATCGGCACGCCCTTGTCGGCAATCTTGAAGGGGCGCTTGGTGGGTGACATGAGGACGGTATCGTAGGGCAGGCCGAGGGCGTGGGCGATGGTGGCGTTGAAGTCCTGCACGCTGACAATACCTTCCTTGACCTTGTCGCCGGAGGCGTCGGTTAGACCGTGGTTGACGCCGCCCTTGATGCCGCCGCCGGCGAGCACGCAGGAGAAGGCGGTGGGATGGTGATCGCGGCCATTCTGATGCTCGACTTTGAGCTCGGGCGTCCTGCCGAACTCGGTGGCGACGACGACGAGAGTGTCCTGAAGTTTTCCAGCTTTTTCGAGATCAGTGATGAGGGCGGCGTAGGCTTGGTCGAACTCCTTGCAGCGGCCTTCGACGCCGGTGAAATTGTCATAATGCGTGTCCCATCCGCCGAGCTGGACTTCTATGAAGCGCACGCCGTTTTCCACGAGGCGGCGGGCTAACAAACAACCCTGGGCGAAGCGGCCGGGACCGTAGAGATTGCGGGTGGCTTCCGGTTCCTCGCGGAGGTCGAAGGCTTTGAGGTCTTTGGAATTCATCAGGGCGATGGCTTCCCGATAGAGTTCCTCGTAGGCTTGGACGTCGGCATTCGGATAGCGACCGTGGAACTGGCGGTTCAGCTTGTCGGCGAGGGTGAGGCGGCGTTCGAAATCGACTGCGGAAACGCCCGCGGCGAGATGGGAATCCTGAAGGCCTTCGTCGGGACTGCCGATGAGGGCAGCGGCGTATTTCGCCCCGAAAAATCCCCCGCCCGCATGGTCCGGCGGGCTGTTCACCGCGACGAAGCCGGGCAGCTCGGGATGGATGCGGCCGCCGAGTTTCACCACCCATGAACCGAGCGACGGGTGCTTGATGGTGCCGCGCATCGGATAGCTGGTGTGCATGATGTAGGCTCCCTGCTCGTGGGCTCCCTGAGTGGAGTTCATCGAATTAATGACGCAAAGTTTGTCGGCGACGGCGGCCGTGTTTTTCAGATAGTGGCCGAGCATGAGGCCGTCGGCCTTGGTGGGGATGGTCTCGGTTTTTCCCATGATGTCCTTCTTTTTCGGCTTCGGATCGAAGGTGTCCACATGGCTCATGCCGCCGGCCATGAACAGATAGATGACATGCTTCGCCTTCGCACCTTTTGCGATTTCCACCGGTGCGGCGCTGGCGAGGGTGCTGCCAAGCATGGGGAAAAGGTGGACGCCAAGGTAGGCGCGGGCGGCGTTGGTCATGAACTGGCGGCGGGTCAGTTCGTCGGCTTTGAAAATGGAGTTCATGGGTTTGCGGGGTTTTATTGGAGGAATAGGAACTCGGAGGACATCACGAGGGCGGAGACGATGTTCTTATAGCCTTCCCCGCCTTGGTTTTTCACCTCATCGAGCATCCAGGTCATTTCCTGATCGGTCGGCGGACGGCTGAGGATGGCGACGTAGAGGCGGCGGATCTTCTCCTTGTCCGTGGTGGCACCGTCGAGGCTTTGATAGAGATTGGCTTTCGGGTTGTTGACAAGTTCTCGCTGGACGAAGCCGTTCATGAGCGAAAGCACCTGGCCGACGTTCGGCTCACGGCTGGAGGCATCGACGACTTCGCGGTCGGACGCGCCGAACAGATAGAGAAAATGGTTGCGCGGAGCTGGCGAAGGGAGTTCGGAAGCGCGGACCTTTGCATCGTTATTATAGGTGCGGACTTCGTTCATCATCATGGAGTCGCCGCCAGACGAGGAGCCCGAGGCCGTGATCTCACTGACGAGTTTTTTAAAATAGGTGCGCACTTCCGTCTCAGAGTTCAGCGCGAGGACTTCCTTCGAGAGCTGGGACATGGTCTTTTTCCCGACGAGCACCGGTTGATTAGAGACGAGGATGCGGTCGTCCGGAGTGCGGCGTGGTTTTTTGTCGGGATCGCCGTCTGCTAGGGTGATCAGGGAGTCCCAGATTTGCTCGGATGAAAGCCGCTCGATCTTGCGGCCGTGGAAATCATCGCCGCCTTCTACGACGGAGGGGCTGGGATTGGTGGCGAACTGGAAGGTGCGCGTCATGAGCAGCACGTTCTGATAGGCACGAAGGTCGTAATTCAGATCGCCCATGAGCTTGCCGAGAGTGGCGACGAGTTCCGGATAGGTGGACTTCGCGGTGGGGACATGGACGTCCACCGGCTCATAGACGCCCTTGCCCATCACACGCTTCCACATGCGGTTGGCGATGACGAAGGCGAACTGGTCGCCGGTTCGCGAGGTCATCCAGTTAGCGAGCTTTTCACGACCGTCATTCTCAGGACGTTTTTCCGACATCCGGACCGCTTGGCCGAACGGAGTGTGCGCGCCCACCATGTCGCCGGGCCTGGCGTCGCGGTATTGATAGTCGGAAGGCAGTTCGATTTGTCCGGAGCCCTTGCCGCCGAGCGACATGCCGTAGATGCGATCCCAGAGAACCTGCGCCACGCGGTATTCCTGGGAGTCCTGTTTCTTGTCATCGCTGTATTCGTCCCACAGCGGCTGCATGAGATTCTGCTTGAGCGCGCTCTGGTCGTGGGTGAAGGCGGCGAGCTGGTAGAAATCATGGCGCTCGGTGGAGCCGAACGGATCGTCATGGCACTGCGCGCACTCCATGCGGGAGCCGAGGAAAACGCGCATGGTGTTGGAAAGATTATCGAGCGGCATGCCGCGGTCGCGGATGTAGTAGCCGACGGCTGCGGAGGCGGGGTCCCAGCCGTCGCCAGTGGAAGCGATGAGATGGCGGGTGAACTCGTTCCACGGCATGTTGTCCGTGATCGCCTTGCGGACCCAGTTGCGATAGGGTTCGTTGGTCCCTGGATTGCCGACGCTGCGGTCGGTGATGCGCAGGAGATCGAACGCCCAGTTAGTCATGTGGCTGGAGTAACCGGGGGATTTCAGCAGATAGGTGAGCAGCGACTCGCGCTTCGTCGGATCGTTGATTTCAAGAAACTCCAACGCCTCTTCGGTGGTCGGCACGCGGCCGATGGAAACCAGGAAAGCGCGACGGAGGAAAGTGGCATCGTCCGTGACCTGTGGCACGGCGAGATTATTTTTTCGATAGAACGAGGCGATGTGTTGGTCGATTTCGAGAGCCGCCTTTTTGAGGAACTTCGGATCCCGCGTGCTATCCTGCGCCGCGAGGGTGCCGAATGGGGCCAGCAGCAGGAAGGTCAGCGTGAGGATGATTCGGGATTTCATGGGTTTTCAGGGTTTTCGAATAGCTATCACCGCGCGGGGTGATGTCAATTTCGCGTTTCAAGGGCCAGCCGGGGCGAGCTCGCGGAGAATGGGCAGGTCCGCGGCGGCCCATAGGAGGTCATGGAAATTTTCGGGCGAACACCAAAGCAGTTCCTCATGCTCAGTGGCGTGAAGTTCCCCTCCGATGATCCGGCAGCGGAACGGCAGCAGCCGGATCGTTCTTTCATCGTAGGCCCACACCACCGCCGTGAGCGGGGAAACCATCTCCACCTCCACGGACAGCTCCTCCATCAGCTCGCGGACCAGCGCCGTTTCCGGGGATTCTCCCGGATCCACCTTACCCCCGGGAAATTCCCAAAGCCCGCCGAGATGCTTCCCCGGAGGGCGCAGGCAGGCGAGGAAACGCCCGCTTTCATCTTCAATCACTCCGCAAACCC
>JBBRCO010000189.1:0-6610 GCA_038204755.1 Verrucomicrobiales bacterium | reverse complement strand
GGCAGGCGAGGAAACGCCCGCTTTCATCTTCAATCACTCCGCAAACCACATCGATCATTGTGCGGCAACTTGGGGAGCTGGAAAGCGGTCCGTCAAGCAGCCGGTTGATGCGGATGTTTCTGGGAATTCGGGCGGTGTGGGAAAAACGGGCCGCCGCGTCAAAGCGGTGATGCTCACCGCAATCCAAAGGGTCCGCCTGCGGCGGGTCGGCGTGGTCCGCACAGTCCTCTGTGCGGTCTTCGGGATAACGCGCCGCTGCCAAAAAAAAGCCGCCGGAAGTTGTCCGGCAGCTTTTGAGGTTGTTTGGCAGGAGGCCGGAATCAGGCAAGGGTGCCTTCTTCTTTCTTTTCCTTATCGCATTTGCCTTTTTCGCAATCGCTGGCGAGGGTGCCTTCTTCTTTCTTTTCCTTGTCGCATTTGCCCTTCTCACAATCGGAAGCGAAGGCGAGCGGAGAGACCATGAATGTTGCGACGATGGCGCTGAGTAGGAGTTTCATTTGTTTTGGTAGTTTGGTTTGGATTCAATCGATGCGGTAGAATATCCGGCCATGTGAGTCGCGCCAGAGGAAATTATTCGAAAAAATTTTCCGATTCTGGAGACGACAGGGTGGGAACTGTAGTAGAACGCCGCCCGGTGGCGGATGTTTCTATGAAAAGTTTAGAATTTTTCCCGCCGCAGGTCCCGCGTTGTTTGGGCTTGGCCCGTCGGAGATTCTGTCTTATTTCCCGCCGCCCGCCTGTGTCCTTTACCGTTCTTGCCACTGATCCCCAGAGCTCCGCCCGCAGCGGGAGGCTCGTTCTGCCGCATGGGACGGTGGAAACTCCGATTTTCATGCCGGTGGGCACGCAGGGCACGGTGAAGACGCTGCACCCGGCCGAACTGGAGGAACTCGGCGCACAGATCATTCTGGGAAATACCTATCACCTCTGGCTGCGGCCCGGCCATGAGCTGATCCGCGAGCTCGGCGGACTGCACGGCTTCAGCACTTGGAAAAGGCCGCTGCTCACCGATTCCGGCGGCTTCCAAGTCTGGTCGCTAGCGAAACTCCGGAAAATCACCGAAGAGGGCGTGCGTTTCCAAAACCACCTCGACGGCTCGAAAATGCTGCTCACCCCCGAGCTCAGCATGGAAATCCAAGGTGCACTCGGCTCCGATATCGCAATGCTTTTCGATGAATGCCCGCCCTACCCGTGCGACGAGGCCTACGCCTCCAAGTCCCTCGCGCTCACCACCCGCTGGGCGAGACGCTGTAAGGAATGGGTGGCCGCAAACGAACCTCGCTCGGGTGAAGGCAGGCAGAGCCATTTCGGAATCGTGCAGGGATCGGTCTATGCAGACCTGCGCGAGCAATCCGCGCGGGAGCTGGTGGAACTGGACTTCGGCGGCTATGCGATCGGCGGAGTTTCCGTGGGCGAGCCGGAGCATGAGATGTTCCGGGCCATCGAAAATGCGGTGCCTTTCCTGCCGCACGACAAGCCGCGCTACGCGATGGGACTGGGCACGCCGCCGCAGATTTTGGAAATGATCGCCCGGGGGGTGGACCTGTTCGACTGCGTGATGCCCACCCGGATCGCCCGCCACGGCATGGCGATGACGCTCGACGGCCCGATCAACATCAAGAACCTGATCCACGCCAAGGATCCGCGCCCAGTTTGTGAGAGCGCGCATCCCCACGTCGCCGGATTTTCCCGTGCCTATCTCCGGCACCTGTTCCGTGCGGGGGAAATCCTCGGTTTGCGGTTGCTTTCCTTCCACAATCTGCATTTCTACCTGTCCCTCGTCGCCGGTGCGCGGGATTCCATTGCTGCGGGAAATTTCCCCGAATACAAAGATTCCTTCATCCGACGCTACAACCGATCCGCTACCCCATGATTCCCATCCACGCCTTCATCGCCAGTTTCCTCGCCGCAGACACCACCGCCGCACCCAGCTCAGCAGGGGGCATTCTTGGCAATCCCCTGATCATGATGGGCCTGATGGTCATCATGTTCTACTTCCTTCTGATCCGCCCACAGCAAACCCAGCGGAAGGAAATGGCCGCCCGCATCGCCTCGCTCGAGACCGGTGACCGCGTGATCACCACTTCCGGCATCCATGGCCTCGTCCACAACGTCAAGGAACACACTGTGATCATCAAAGTCGCCGAGGGCACCATGCTCGAGTTCGACAAACCAGCGATCGCCAGCGTGAAGAAAAAAGACGCTGCCTGAGAGACCCGCCCATCCTGATTCCACCGATTCCGCGCCCTGTTACCGGAGCCAAACACCCATTCTCACACCATGCTAGCCATCGCCTTTTACGAAGACCCGCTGACCCTGTTCATCACCGCGTTCGTGCTGATGATTTTATTTTTCTGGTATTTCGCGACCGAGATCGAGCGGCGCAAGCGCAACATCGGCACCGTCCTCATGATCGGCGTGGTAGGCCTCTGCGTCCTTGCCGCCACCCCGCCCGAAGAGCGGCTCAAGGGCGGCATCGATATTCTCGGCGGTTCATCCTTCTCGCTGCGTCTTCAGGAGCGCGAAACCGACAGCGGCGAAAAAATGCCGATTACCGCCCATCAGGTCGATCAGGCCATCATGGTCATCGAAAAGCGCCTCAACAGCATGGGCAATACCGAGCCGCTCATCCAGCGTCAGGGCTCCAGCGGCATCCTGGTGCAGATGCCCGGAGTCTCTCCGGAAAAATCCAACGAATACCGGGCCACTCTCGAAAAAGTCGCCAAGCTTGAACTCCGCGAGGTCAGCCCGCGCAATGACGAGCCCAACTCCACCGACAAGAAGACCCTCGCCCAGCGCGTCGCCGATGGCGACGAAATCATCCCCGGCTACCGCGCCTATAAGATGAAGAGCAAGGACACGGAAAAAACCGAGTTCACCCGCCCCATCCTGCTCAGCCGTCGCATGGCCCTCGGTGGTTCGGACATCGCCAATGCCACCCCTTCCCCGCAGCAGGCGGATGCCGTCGCCATTACCCTCAACGGTGACGGCACCGACAAAATGTTCGCCCTCACCAAGGACATGCGCTCCGGAGTGGACCGCATCGCCATCGTGCTCGACGGCGAGGTCATCAGCGCTCCGGTCGTCAATCAGGTGCCACTCGGCAAGCAGTTCATCATCGAAGGCCTCCACGAACCCGGCGAAGTGCAAAGCCTCGCCAACTCGTTGATGAACCCGCTGGAAAACCCGCTGGTGGTGGACGAGTTCCGCAACATCTCCCCCACTCTCGGCAAAGCCGTCATCCGCCAGGGCCTCATCGCCGGCGGACTCTCGCTGCTCATGACCTTCATTTTTGTCCTCGGCTACTACCGCATGTCCGGCTTCATCGCCATCATCGGACTGATCGTCAACACCATCATCCTCTTCGGCGTCATGGCGATGTTCGGCTTCACCTTCTCGCTTCCCGGCATCGCGGGCATGGTGCTCACCATCGGCATGGCCGTGGACGCGAACGTGCTGATCTATGAAAGACTGCGCGAGGAACTCCGCAGGGGAAAAACCCTGAAGGACGCCATCGGAGTTTCCTACGAAAAGGCCTTCACCGCGATTTTCGACTCCCACTTCACCTCGCTGCTCACCGCCGTCATCCTCTTCGCCCTCGGCAGCGGCACCATCAAGGGCTTTGCCATCACGCTCACCATCGGGATTACTGCATCGCTATTCTCCACCATCCTGGTCACCCGGGTGCTGTTCCGTTGGGGCATCGACTTCGGTTTCTTCAAGAAACTCACCTTCCTCGACCTCATCAAGTCCGCCAACTACGACTTCATGGGCAAGCGCCATCTTGCCATCGGCCTTGCCCTTGCCACCCTGGTCGTCGCTATCGGTGGCTTCGCCTACCGTGGCGAGCGCGCGCTCGGTATCGACTTCACCGGCGGCACCCGCATCCAGTTCCAGCTCGGCAAGGACACCAAGGTCGCACCTGAAGAAGCTGAGAAGGCTCTCAACCAACTCAAGCTTTCCAAAGCCGCCTATCCGCAGCAGGAAAGCAACCCCGCCACCGGCACCGCCCTCATCGTCCGCTGCGCCACCGCCGACGCCCCCGCCATCACCGCCAAGCTGCGCGAAACCATCCCCGCCCTCGCCGCCAAGTCGGAAACCGGCAGCTACCTCATTGATGCCAGCCAGGAAGAAGTTTCCGCCGTCATCGGTGGCTCGTTCCTCACCCAGTCCATCATCGCCATCATCTGCGGCCTGATCGGCATCCTCATCTACATGACCGCCCGCTTCGAGTTCTCCTTCGCGCTCGGTGGATTCGTCGCCATTTTCCATGACATCATCATCTGCGTCGGCATCGTCGTCCTGCTCGGTGGCGAGCTTTCCCTGATTCACGTCGGCGCGGTTCTCACCATTGCCGGCTACTCGATCAGTGACACCATCATCGTCTTCGACCGCATCCGCGAAACAGTCCTCATCCAGACCGGCTCAGTGGAAAAAATCATGAATGATGCGATCAACGCCACCTTGTCACGGACCCTGCTCACCTCCGGTGCCACCCTGATCAGCGTGCTCATCCTCACCTTCCTCGGGGGTTCCGGTCTGCGTGACTTCGGCTTCATCATCTTCATCGGCATCATCGTCGGAACCTTCTCATCGATCTTCATCGCCTCCCCGATCGCCCTCTGGTGGAGCAACCGCAAGGGCAGCAGCATCCGCGAGGACGTGCGCGCCTCCGCCGCCAAGGCCGAGTCCATCTCCGCCGCTCCCTGAGCAGGAACCCTTCACGAAAAAGCCCCGCGCTGTCACCAGTGCGGGGCTTTTTTAATTTACCAACGCCCGGATGCGGACGAGCTTGAGGCCGCTGGAAATTTCCGGCACACGCCCATGCGAAAACTTTCCCGACTCATTCCCGCTGTTCTTCTCGTCGCAGGCCTGGTTTCCACCGGCTGCAAGCGCGAGGAATTCTCACCCGAAAAGGCCGCCTTCGCCGAGGGGGAGGACCTCATCATGAAGGACGAGCAAAACTACCGCCACGAAACACGGCAGTTTTACAACAACCGGAATTTCGAACAACTTGAGAACCGTGCCAACGAGGCCCGCACCAGCAAGGCGAAGTTCGGCAACGGCCAGTGGCGCGTCCATCACTTCTACGATTCGCTCGACTGCCGCGAGGAGGAACCCGAAAGCATGTGGCAGCTTCACGAGCAGATCCACCAGGACTGGGAAAAGAAATTCCCGGACTCCATCACCGCCCGCATCGCCCACGCGGATTTTCTCACAAACTACGCCTGGCACGCCCGCGGCACCGGCTATGCCAACGAGGTCACGGAGGACGGCTGGCGCTTGTTCCACGAAAGGCTCGCCTCCGCCCGCACGCTCCTCGACCAATCCAAGAACCTGCCGGTAAAATGCCCGGGGTGGTGGCAGGTCTCGATGAAAGTCGCCCTCGGCCAATCATGGAGCAAGGCGGAGTTCGCCGGACTGTTCGAAGAAGCGAAAGCGTTCGAGCCTACCTATTTCATGTATGATCTGGCACAGGCAAAATTCCTGATGCTCCGCTGGCATGGCGACGAGGGCGATTGGGAAGCGGCAGCGGAGAAGGAAATCGACCGCACCGGCGGACTGGGCCTGGAAGGCTACGCCCGCGTCATCGCCGACCAGCGCGGCTACTACGACGACATTTTCCGCGAGACCAAGGCCTCCTGGCGCAAAACCCAACAGGGGTTCGAAATCATGCGCAAAACCTATCCGGACTCCGCCGAGATCCTCAACACCTACTGCCGCCTCGCAGTCATCGCCGAGGACCGCGCACTCGCGAAAAAGCTCTTCGCCGGGATTGGCAACAAGGTCATCCTCTACTGCTGGGGCGGCGAGAGGAAACGTTTCACCCAGATGAAACGCTGGGCCGAGAATTGAATCCCCCTCGCCCGCACGCCGGAGCGCTTCCTCCGCCTGCGTCGTCCAGCCCTGATAGATCGTCTCTGTTGCCGCCCGGAAAACACACTGAAGGGTTGAACTACAAGTAGAACCCTGTGTGGCCACCTTCACCAGCAGGCCGGTTCCGATATCTTTCTCCCAGCACCGCGCCCCATCCGGAAAAATATCAGGCGCAACCCACGGTTTCAATTGCCAATCCAACACAAATAACCTAACCACCACAGGCATTGGAAAGCGGAAACAGCCATACCCGACTTCCTTTACACTCCCCGGCCCACCCAGCCCCCAGCATCCCACGCAGGTTCAGCTACCTGCTGCCTGCCACCGCACCCGCTCCGCCCACAGCGTGACCCAATGCGGGCGGCGACCTCCATGAACGAGTCAAAAATGCCGTAAGATCCATTATCCGGTGGGAAGGCGGGGGTCATGTAGGACCACACGGCTTTCCTTGCAAACACTGCCGCCCGTTTCCCTACTACATCTGCTACCAGATCGAAGGTGACACCGTTTATTTCGTCGGACCCGTGCATGAGGCGCGCCATCCGGATGTCATCGTGAGCCGCAAGTATCAGGTGTGTTGTTAAAACTGTGGCCCGGAGACGAGTGGTCCGCACAGTGAGTGGTCCGCACAGTCCCCTGTGCGGTCTTCGGGAGCACGCGCCACCGCAAAGAAGACCGCACAGAGGACTGTGCAGACTACGCGCAGACCGGGGTTTCGCGCGTTGATGGAGCC
>JBBRCO010000188.1:0-6638 GCA_038204755.1 Verrucomicrobiales bacterium | reverse complement strand
GGCATGATCGCGGCGGAAGGCATCCTCACCTCCAAGGGCGGTGTTTCCTCCCACGCCGCACTCGTCGCCCGCCAGATGGGCAAGGTCTGCGTTTGCGGGGCCGGCGGAGTCGAGATCAACTACGACAAGCTCACCGTCACCGCTTCCGGCAAGGTCTTCAAGGAAGGCGACTACATGAGCATCGACGGCACCAGCGGCAAGGTCTTCGGTGGCGAACTCAAAACCGCCCCATCGGAAATCATCACCGGCATCGTCGATGGCGACAAGAAAGCCATGGCCACCGAGAAATTCAAAGGCTTCACGCAGCTCATGGAGTGGTGTGAAAAGGCCACCCGCATGGCCGTCCGCACCAATGCCGATACCCCGGAGCAAACCCGCATCGCACTTGCGTTCGGCGCGAAGGGCATCGGCCTCACCCGCACCGAGCACATGTTCTTCGAGGGCGACCGCATCGATGCGATGCGCGAGATGATCCTCGCCACCACCCTCGAAGCGCGCAAAGCCGCCCTTGCGAAACTCCTGCCCTATCAGCGCGAGGATTTCACCGGCATCTTCACCGTGCTCAAGGGACTTCCCGCGACCATCCGCCTGCTGGACCCACCGCTTCACGAATTCCTTCCGCACAGCAAAGAGCAGCAGCTCGACCTTGCGAAGAAGCTCGACGTCAAAGTGGAAACCATCATCCAGCGCGTCCACGACCTCCACGAGTTCAACCCGATGCTCGGTCACCGCGGCTGCCGTCTCGGCATCGCCTATCCGGAAATCACCGAGATGCAGGCCCGCGCCATCTTCGAAGCCGCCGCCGACGTGGCGAATAAAAAGATCAAGGTGAAACCCGAGGTCATGATCCCGCTCGTCGGCTTCAAGCGTGAGTTCGATCTCCAGGCCGAGATCGTCCACCGCGTCGCCAAGGAAGTCATGGCCGAAAAGAAGGTGAAGTTCGACTATCAGGTCGGCACCATGATCGAAGTCCCGCGCGGTGCCCTCACCGCAGACCAGATCGCCGAGAACGCCGAGTTCTTCAGCTTCGGCACCAACGACCTCACCCAGACCGCGCTCGGCATCAGCCGTGACGACATGGGCTCGTTCCTGCTGCCCTACGTGGAAAACGACGTGTTCGCCAAGAACCCGTTCGCCACCCTCGACACCGTCGGCGTCGGCCAGCTCATCGAAATCGCCGTGGCCAAGGGCCGCAAGACCCGTCCGGACATCAAGCTCGGCATCTGCGGCGAACACGGTGGCGATCCCGATTCCGTGGTGTTCTGCCACAACGTCGGCCTCGCCTACGTTTCCTGCTCGCCTTACCGCGTGCCAGTTGCCCGCCTTGCCGCTGCCCAAGCAGCGATCATGGAAAAGCGTGCCGCCAAGAAAAAGTAATCCGTGGCTGCGGCGTCCCGCCGCTGAATCCATCCAATCCAAGCCGCCTCGGGAAACCGGGGCGGCTTTTTATTTCACCCTCCTCCCTTGAGCCGCACCGACGGACCGCGAGTCTCTGACTCGCAGCGTTGGAACATCGAACATCGAACGACCAACATCGAACATCGAAGTGAAGAAATGATCCGAATCTCAGCCGCCTCATTTCCTCTTTGGCACCCTCCCCAAAAAATCAGAGAAAATCCCAAGCCTACCCCTCCATTTGTCCCACCCCAGGTGGTAGAACAGCGCTGGCACTCAGCCAAAACACGCTTCAGCACCTCGCGTTACCTTACCTTTCCTATCGACATCCATCTATCCGTGGTTTGAATTCGCATTGTCTGATTCCCATCCAAATCTCTCAGCTTGAACCCTTCCCCCATACGCCTCCAAGACTGCTGGGCCAAGACTGATCCCGTCTCGGGACTGCCCGCACTCACCGTGCGGGACCATTGTTTGATTGTCGGAGCAGTGGCGGAGACGGTGCAGCGGCTTTTGCCTCATGCATGCCAGAATTTTGCGCCTAGTGGTCTCGTCACCTTCACTGCCGCCCACGACATTGGGAAAATCACCCCAGGTTTTCTCAGGAAGTGTCCACTGAGTTTGTTTGCTGAGAAGGTGGGCATCCAAGACTGCCAAAAGGATCATGCTTTGGTGAGCCAAGCATTTCTCGGCTCGCTCCGAGAAATGCAGGATCACAGAAAACGCCCTCTCTCGTGGGGACTGAGTGCGGGTGGGCACCATGGCAGATATCCTTCGCCTGCCGTGCGCGAAATTCTAGGAACGCAGAGCTGCTGGGAAAATGGTCTCGCCTGGCCTGATCTTCTCCGTCGAGAACTTCTCGCAGAGCTGATAGAGCACTTTGGTTCACTTCCCAGCGAAGAGGTGGCTGTCGGATCTCGCGTGCATTGGCTCACTGGCTTCGTGACATTCTGCGATTGGATCGGCTCGAATATGGATTGGTTTCAACTCCATCCCGAGGTGCCGCTGCGCGATCATTTCACCCCGGAATCCGCCCGGGCAGGTGCGGTTGCTGCCTTGGATCTCATTGGCTGGCATCGGCGGGCGGTGGCTTCAGAGCTTTCGTTTTCCCAGTTGTTCTCGAAAACGGATGCCCGTTCGTTTGCACCCCGTCCTCTCCAAGAAACTTTGATCGCGCTCGCGGATCAGCCTGGGCTTTACATTGTGGAAGCCCCGATGGGGATGGGGAAAACCGAGGCAGCGCTAGCGGTGGCCTATCGCCGTTGGACGGAGGGCGATGAGCGCGGACTCTACTTCGCACTTCCGACCCAGCTCACCAGCAACCGCATCCACAACAGGGTTTCCGAGTTTCTAGCAAACGTCATTGATGATGAAACCACTCAGATTCTCGCTCATGGAAATGCATGGCTCCGCGATGATCGCGTCCTGAAATTTTCCCCATCCACCACTTCCGCCAACGATGCGGATGCGAGAGAAGCCTGCCGCTGGTTCACCTCTAGCAGAAAACCGCTGCTCGCTCCGTTCGGTACCGGCACCATCGATCAGGCGCTCATGGCAAGCATCTGCGCGAAGCACTCTGGGCTACGCTTGTTCGCTCTTTCTGGAAAAGTGATCGTGATCGATGAAGTGCATTCCTACGATCCCTACACCTCCGCATTGGTGGATCAGCTCATCCGCTGGCTGCTGGAAGTGGGCTGCACCGTCATTGTTCTATCCGCCACACTCACCGCCCAGCGTCGCCGCGAGATGATTGAGAAAGCGGGAGCTACCGAGCCATTTCCTGCGCCTACCAGCTATCCACTCATCACCAAAGTCATCGGCGCAACAGCCACCCATCATCCCGTCATCGATCCCGAGCAGATCGAAACCACCGTTCATTTAAAATCACTCGATGCGGCGGATCCAGAATTCATCCAGAAGGTCGCCCGCGCCGCCGAGGCCGGAGCTTGCGTGCTGGTGATAAGAAATACCGTCGCGCTCGCACAAGAAACCTATCGAAAAATCAAAGCCGCGCTGTGTGACGATTTCATCCCGGTAGGTCTGCTGCACAGCCGGTTCCCGCATTTCCAGCGGGAGAAAAACGAAAAGCTCTGGATGGACCGCCTCGGAAAAGACTCATCGCTCCGTCCCGCAGGCTGCGTCCTCGTCGCCACCCAAGTCGTCGAGCAATCAGTGGACATCGATGCGGATCTGCTCATCACGGATCTCGCGCCCACCGATCTCCTGCTCCAGCGGCTGGGGCGGCTCCATCGCCATCCACGCCCCCAGCGGCCTGGTGGATTTGAAAAAGCCACCTGCGGCATCCTTCAGCCGGTGGTGAATTGGAGTGCCGATCCCAAGGCGATTTGCAAAGAGATCGGCGCATCCGCCTTCATCTATCCGCCCATCGCCCTATATTACTCGCAGGAAATTTGGCGCAGCCGGGAAGCCATTACCCTGCCCACAGGCATCCGCGAGCTGTTGGAAAGCCCGACCTTGCTTCGGGATTCACTACCTGATGGAGCGGAGAAACTGGCCGAAATACTGTCAGATGAAACGGAGTGCATGAGGGAAAAAGCCAAGCGCCAAGGGCCGTTCCAAGATGCACTCCAGGATGCCGAGGGCGCACAAACCCGCTACAATATGCAGCCCTCCGCGATGCTCGTCCTACTTGATAAATCGCCAGCCAGCCAAGCCTACGAAACCACCGTCACGCCACGCCATGGCGGATCACAAACGCTGACCGCTGGCCGCTTTGACTACGATCTCGCCAAGCTCCTTCACGAAAACGCCGTCCGCATTCCTGCCTGGCTGGTCCGTTCCGTCTTCGCGAAACAGCCCGACTGGCTGGGCGAACACATCAGTGATGCCGTGCTCGCCGTCTGCTCGGAATTCTCCACCGCACTGGAAATCATCGGCGGCGAGGATCTTTCTTATCAATTGCACTATCACCCCGATCAAGGGATCCGTTACGAAAAAATCACGAACCGCCTTATGCCATCCGATGACCCGGACGAACTTGATTCCTGGTTCTGAATATCCCCACGTAGGTGGGGAAGGCACAATTAATTCACATCAATGCTTAGTTCCATAAGGGCCATCCCCCATGGGTTGGGGGCGCCAAACGGTCTTCTTCTGCGAGCGAGACAGCAAGTAAATCTTAATAAACCTTATTAGTTCCATACTTAAAAAATAATTATTGACTTACCCGGCTGGAAGTGCAAATTGGCGTTCTCTGTCGCTGTCTTCCTTAGTCACCCACTCCTCCTCATGACCTTCAACCTCACCAATGACCCTTGGATTCCCGTCCGCTACCTCGACGGGCGATCCTCCTCCGTCAGCCTCCACCAGCTACTCGTCGAGGCCTCCACCATCGCCGATCTCGCCGTGCCACCGCATGAGCGGATCTCGATCCTGCGGCTACTCGTCTGCATCACCCAAGCCACACTCGGCGCGCCGGAAACCAGCGATGATTGGGACGGCTGGGGGCATGACCTGGAATCCGCCACTGCCGACTACCTCGCAAAATGGAATGAACATTTCAACCTGATGGGTGACGGGAAGCGCTTCCTGCAAGCGCCGATCACGGACGACAAAGACTATCCCACCGCGCAGATCGTCTTTCACTTCGCCACGGGAAACACACCGACTCTCCTCGATCACGAAGGCGACGAGAATCGCGATCTTACACAGGCGTTCATCGCCCGTGCGCTGCTCGTTTATCAAAATCACTTCGTCGGTGGCAGTCTGGCCTCGAAGGTGAAAGGGAATGGCCCCGCGCTCAAAGCCCTTCATTCCCTGCTCATCGGAAAGAACCTGCGAGAAACCATTCTGCTCAATTGCATCGACGAGAAAACACTTGCACCCGGCACTTTGGGCAAGCCCGTGTGGGAAGGCGGTGGAAAATTCGATTATCTCGCCCGCCTCGCACCCGCACCATGCAAGCTTTGGTTAGTGAAGGACACCGCGCGGATCTGCATCGATCAGGGAATCATTTATCCTGAGTTCGAGGCCGCAGCCGTCCGGGAAACTTCCTCCACGATTATCGTCGGCAAACGCGGCGGAGTGGAAACTCCAGTCCTCCTCCGCGCCAATATCGGCAAAGGAATCTGGCGCGATCTGCATCTCATCACCGTTCTTCAAAAAGGCGGATCAAAGGCACCGCTTACTTTCCAGAGTCATCTGGGCGGGAATCAGCGGGCGGATGAAATCACCTTCTGGACAGGGGAACTGATCAAGGCCAAGGACGCTAAAATCCTTGATGCCGTGGAGTCTGTTTTCACAGTTCCTTTCGAGATGTTCGAAGTAATCGGCCAAATCCGTTATCAAAAAGGAGTCGTTTTCGCAGAGGATTTTTCCAAGCGCATCTACGGCGCGGTGAAGACCTACTTCGCCTCGCTCATGCAAGACACGGCTCCCACCGACTCCGCCCAGCGCCACTTCTGGAACACGCTCGATCAGCAATCGGGCATCCTGCTCCAACTTTTGAAAGGCGCGGGCACCGCAGACGATCCGATGGGTTCCGCCGACTTTGGCAAAGGTCCCGACCCATGGACTGCCGCCGTCCGTGCAGCAGCGAATGCCGCCTACGAGGCTACCTGCCCGCGCCAGAATGCCCGCCAACTCCAAGCCTACGCAGCGGGCCTCCGAGTGCTCCGACCCACCGCGAAAAAGGCCACCGCAAAATCGACATCCCGCACGAAAACTCCAGCCGCTCAAGACTCATGATCCCCACCGACTATCAAAAACAAAACGAAGACTTCGTCGCCCAACTCGTCGCCCTCTGCGGCCGGGATCGCGGCCACCGCGCCGCCCTCCGCCGTTGGTGGAGCGAAGGCACCCGCCATTACGCCTATCCATTGTTAGGGAAATTATTTGCGCTCAATGACGACCGGAAAACTTATCTTGCAGCACTCTACGCCGTGCATTCCAAGGACACCGCGCCCGCCCATGTTTCCGGTGGCCACTCCATCGGCAGCGCGGCGCTGAAGCTCGGCGGAAATAGCACGCAGGCCGATGCGTTTCCCTCAATGGAGCGTCATTTCCGCCGCCTGCTCGCCGCTGAGAGTATAGACGATCTTGCACCGCAACTTCACCGCCTCGTCAAGCGACTCGAACGCGAATCCATCCCGCTCGACTATCAGCTTCTTCTCAAGCATTTGAACTTATGGAAAGCTGGTTACTCAGAGTCCGTGAAGACCGACTGGGCCATCGCTTTCTGGCAAGCGCCCGCCGAACAACCCACCGCCGCTGACGCATGAGCC
>JBBRCO010000187.1:0-6664 GCA_038204755.1 Verrucomicrobiales bacterium | reverse complement strand
CTGATCAACGAGGCCATGCACAGTGCCTCCGCCCTTTCGGAACAGAGCGCCCAAGAAGCGCTCGCCCAGGCCCAGAACATCATCAACAAGGCCGAAGCCGCTTCCAAGGCCGACCACGAGCGCCTCACGCTCGAACTCAAGCGTGAGTTCGGCCGCCTCGTCGCCGCCACGACCTCGCAGGTCACGGGTAAGATCCTCACATCGGACGACCAGAAGCGCATCAACGAAGACGCGCTCGCCGGAGTCGAAGGCTGATTTCAAATTTCCCATTCCGCCACGTCGTCATGAAAATTTCCAAAGCCGCCGCCGCCACCGCCCGCCGCCTTTTCGGGCTTTGCCAGTCCGGTGGCCGTCTGGATGAGACGAAGCTGCGCACCGTGATTTCCAGCTTGGCCGATACCAAGCCACGTGACTACCGCGCCATTCTTGTCGCGATCCAACGCTTGACCCGCCTCGAACTCGAGCGCCGCCAGGTCACCGTCGAAAGTGCGGTGGAACTCGATGCCGCCAGCCGCGAGCGCGTCGTCGCCGGCCTTGCGAAACAATACGGCCCCGACCTCGTCGTCGGCTACCAGATCACTCCCGCCCTCATCGGCGGACTCCGTATCCGCGTCGGCAACGACGTTTTCGACGGTTCCGTCAAGGGCCGCCTCGACCGCCTCGCAGACGCCTTCTGATTTTACAAACGACTTGCTGAACCCCAACACCGATCCCTAGCAAACTTTTCTTATGAGCAGCATCCTTCAGGAACTCGAACAACAAATCGCCGGAATTACTTCCTCCGTCGCAAAAACAAACGTCGGCACGGTCCGCAACGTCGGTGACGGCGTGGCAAAGGTCGAAGGTCTCTCCGACGTGATGCTCAACGAGATGATCGAATTCGGTGGCGGTGTCACCGGAATGGCGCTCAACCTTGAAGAGAGCGAAGTCGGTGTGGTGCTTCTCGGTGATTACTCCGCCGTCAAGGAAGGCGACGAGTGCCGCACGACCGGCAAACTTCTTTCCGTTCCTGTCGGCGAGGCCGTTCTCGGCCGCGTGGTCAACGCGCTCGGCGCTCCGATCGACGGCAAGGGCGACATCGCCGCCGCCGCGTTCTATCCGATGGAAAAAATCGCACCGGGCATCATCAAGCGGAAGTCCGTTAGCGTTCCCGTGCAGACCGGCATCATGTCCATCGACGCGATGATCCCCGTCGGCCGTGGCCAGCGCGAGCTCATCATCGGTGACCGCTCCACTGGAAAAACCACCATCGCCGTGGACACCATCATGTCCCACGCCCTGCAAAACAAGGCTGCGGAAAACGGCAAGCTTCAGAACCACAAGCCGATGTATTGCATCTATGTCGCCATCGGCCAGAAGCTCTCCAACGTTGCCCGGATTCAAAAGATCCTTGATGACGCCGGCGCGATGGAATACACCACGATCGTTTCCGCTTCCGCTTCGGACGCCGCTGCCATGCAGTATCTCGCTCCTTATGCCGGTTGCGCCATCGCCGAATACTTCATGGATCAAGGCAAGGATTGCTTGATCGTATTCGATGACCTTTCCAAGCACGCCGTCGCCTATCGCCAGGTCTCCCTGATTCTCCGCCGTCCATCCGGCCGCGAAGCTTATCCAGGCGACGTTTTCTACCTCCACAGCCGCTTGCTCGAGCGTTCCGCCCGTCTTTCCGAAGCTGCGGGTGGTGGCTCGCTCACCGCACTGCCGATCATCGAAACGCAGGCTGGTGACGTTTCCGCCTACATCCCGACGAATGTGATCTCCATCACAGACGGTCAGATCTATCTGGAAACCGATCTTTTCTATCAAGGTATCCGCCCCGCGATTTCCGTCGGTCTTTCGGTGTCCCGCGTGGGTTCCGCCTGCCAAACGAAGACGATCAAGTCCGTGGCCGGCACGACCAAGCTCGACCTCGCCCAGTATCGCGAACTTCAGGCCTTCGCCCAGTTCGGATCCGACCTTGATGCCTCCACCAAGAAGAAACTCGACCGCGGTGCCCGCATCGTGGAGCTCTTCAAGCAGAACCAATACAGCCCGCTCGCCATGGAGATGGAGTCCATCTATCTGTTCGCGATGCAGAACGGTTACTTCGACGATGTCGCTGTGTCCGACGTGAAGCGTTTCCAAGCCGCGCTTGGCGACTATTTCAACACCCGCAAGAGCGAACTCCTCGACAAGATCCGTAACGAAAAGCCGGACCTGAAGAAGGACAAGGAAATGGTCGAAGCCGTCAAACAAGCCGTCGAGGATTTCAAGAAGTCCTGGAAATAAGGTTAAAGGTTATTTGTTAAAAGTGATTCGCCAAACGCCCGGCTTTCAGCAAGTAATCTTCCTCCAATAACTTCTAATCAATAACTTTTAACTTTCTTCATCCAAAGTGGCCAACCTCCGAGACATCCGGCGACGCATCAAGTCGGTTAAAAACACCGCGCAGATCACCCGCGCGATGCAGCTTGTCGCTGCCGCCAAGATGAAGAAGGCGCAGGACCAGGCGCTTGCCGGTCGTGCCTATTCGAAGCGCCTCAATGGCGTCCTTCAGGACATCAGCGAGGGTTTCAGCGATGCCACCCACGCGCTGTTGGAAAAACGCACCGGCAGCCGCGAGCTGATCCTGATTATCTCGACGGACAAGGGCCTCTGCGGTCCGATCAACACCAACCTTGCCCGCGCCATACGGGCGCATTCGTCGCCAGACGCCGATTATGTCACTGTCGGCCGCAAGTTGCGCATCGCGATGGAAAAGCTCGGCCGCAAGGTGATTGCGGATTTCACGGTGAAGGATCCGGTTCCGTTTGCGGATGCCCGCGCGATTTCGACGTTGCTTTCACGGCATTTCATCGACGGCAATTACGACAAGGTTTCCGTGGCCTACACCCGCTTCGTCAACACGCTCAGCCAGCAGCCGGAAGTCATCCAGCTTCTGCCGGTGCTGCCGCCGACCGATCACGCCGATGCCGGAGCGACGCAGGATTTCCTGTTCGAGCCATCGCCCGCCGATGTCCTGAGCGCGATTCTGCCGCTCTACATCAATTTTAAAGTGTTCCAAGCCCTGATGGAAGCCCGCGCCTCCGAGCACTCCGCCCGGATGGTCGCCATGAAGGCCGCCACCGACAACGCGAAGAAGTTCATCAAGGAGCTCACGCTCGAATACAACAAGCTCCGCCAAGGTGCCATCACCTCCGAGCTTCTCGAAATCACCACCGCCATGAAGGCGATGGAATGATTGTCCATCATCTCCATCCAGATATCACATTATGAATTCCATTTTCAAAATCATTTGCTCGTCCGCCGCTGCGGGATCGATCCTGCTGTCCAGTTGTGCGTCCATTGTGAGCAAAAGCACCTGGCCCGTCTCCATCCAGTCGCAACCCACAGGATTGGAATTCATCGTCAAAAAGGCGGATGGCACCGTCATTTCGAACGGTAAGACCCCGCAGATCGTTACGCTTGATTCCAAGGGCGGATATTTCAAGCCCGCGACCTATACCATTCAAACGAAACGGGGAAACAAGGTCATTGGCGAACAGGAAATCACGGCCAGCCTCAACGGCTGGTATTTTGGAAACATCCTCTTTGGCGGACTCATCGGTTTGGTCATCGTAGATCCTCTGACAGGTGCCATGTATAAATTCCCCGAATCGGTCAGTGTCTGTGGAGGAAAGATCGCAGCAAATGATTCCCATTCCCTGACCATCGCGAGCATGGACACGCTCACTCCAGACCAGCGCGCGCAATTGGTGCGCCTCTGAGATTTTAAAGATAGAACCCCGACCACCAGCCACTTTTCCCCATGAGCAACCAAGGAACCATCGTCCAGATCATCGGCGCCGTCATCGACGCCGACTTCTCCAAGGCCAGTAAGCTGCCCGAGATTTATAACGCGTTGAACATCCAATACGTCCTCAACGGCGTGGATACGAAGCTCGTGCTCGAAGTCCAGCAACACCTTGGCGACGGCTGGGTGCGTGCGGTCGCCATGTCCACCACGGACGGCCTCAAGCGCGGCATGACCCTGGTTGACACTGGTGCTCCGATCTCCGTGCCTGTCGGACCACAGGTCCTCGGTCGTATCTTCAACGTCACTGGTGATCTTGTGGACGAAAACGTGCCACTTGAGGACGCTTCTTTCCGTTCTCCTATCCATCGTCCGGCTCCGACGCTCACCGAGCAATCGGCCAACACCGAAGTTCTCCCAACCGGGATCAAGGTCATCGACCTCATCTGCCCGCTGCTCAAGGGTGGTAAAGGCGGCATGTTCGGTGGTGCGGGCGTCGGCAAGACCGTCGTCATCATGGAGCTCATCAACAACATCGCGAAAGCGCACGGTGGTTTCTCCGTCTTCGCCGGTGTCGGTGAACGGACCCGTGAAGGAAACGACCTCTACTGGGAAATGATCGAGTCCGGCGTTATCGCCACGGAGCGCGATGAACACGGGCATCCGAAACTCGACGAGAGGGGAAATCCGATCCTAACCGCCGGCTCCAAGGTTGCCCTTTGCTACGGCCAGATGAACGAGCCTCCGGGCGCCCGTCTCCGCGTCGCTCTTTCCGCCCTCACCATGGCCGAGCATTTCCGCGACGAGGCGAACCAGGACGTTCTCCTTTTCGTCGATAACATCTTCCGGTTCTCCCAAGCCGGTTCCGAAGTGTCCGCACTCCTCGGCCGGACACCGTCCGCCGTGGGCTATCAGCCGACCCTCTCCGAGGAAATGGCCGGTCTGCAAGAGCGGATCACCTCCACGAACAAAGGTTCTATCACTTCCATCCAAGCCGTTTACGTGCCTGCGGACGACTTGACCGACCCCGCTCCCGCTAACACCTTCGCTCACCTTGACGCCACCGTCGTTCTTGAGCGTTCGCTCGCGGAGCAAGCGCTCTTCCCTGCGGTGGACCCACTTGCCTCCACCTCGAAGGCACTCGCTCCCGAGATCCTCGGTGAGGAACACTACCGCGTCGCCCGTGGCGTCCAGCAGGTGCTCCAACGCTATAAGGACCTTCAGGACATCATCGCCATCCTCGGTATGGACGAACTTTCCGACGTGGACAAAACCAGCGTTTTCCGCGCCCGGAAAATCCAGCGTTTCCTCACCCAGCCGTTCCACGTGGCCGAAGTTTTCACCAACGTTCCCGGCGTGCTCGTTTCCATCGAGGACACCGTCAAGGGCTTCGCGGAAATCCTCGACGGCAAGCTCGACGACGTGCCGGAAGGCAACTTCTACATGAAGGGCGCAATCGATTCCGTGCCGCGCGACTAAATCTCAAATTTGAAATTTCAAATCTCAAATCCAAGATGCCTCTCCAACTCGATATCGTCACCCCTGAGAAAAGCATTTTCTCGGGCCTCGTGGACCACGTCTATCTGCCCGGAGCGGACGGTGAAATGGGCATCCTGCCGGAACACGCCGGTCTGGTGACCGCGCTGGAGGCCGGCGTCCTGCGCTACCTGCACAACGGCGTCGAGGTTCCTCTCGCCATTGGCTCCGGTTTTGCAGAAGTCACGCAGAAGAAAGTCGTCGTCCTCACGGACATGGCTCTCGGCGAGGCTGAGATCGACGTTGCCCGTGCCGAAGCCGGCATCCAGCGCGCCAAGGAAAAACTCTCGTCCGTCGAGCACAGCTTGGGTGCTGAGGAAGTGGCCTACCTGCAAGGCAACATCGCCAAAGCGACCGCCGCTCTCAAAATCACGCGCAGGCTTCGTTGATCCGCCGCCGATTCACCAATTTCACACCCGCTCCGGTTCGTTCCGCGGCGGGTGTTTTGTTTCGCGCTGGCACCCGGCATATCGAAGGGCGCGAGGCATTGAGGAAGCTGCTTTTTTCTAAAACGGCGTTGTCCCGCGATGGCTCGGTTTCCTGCGCCCCGATCCACCCGCCGGACAGAGCGTCCAACGAGCCACAGCGTGCGGATCGGTCTCGGGGGGAAATTCGTAAAAGCGTCTGTACCGCAGGGGTGACAGGCGTATTTCGCTGGCGTCCGAGGCCGTTGGAGGATGCGGCAGCGCAAGATTTCAAGAGAATCGCCGGATATGATCAGAAATTAGAAAAATTTGTAAAATAGGGCTTGTCAGGTTGGGTTCGGCTCCTATGTTCGCCCCCCCCACAGCGAGGGCTGCTGACGTTTTAATCGAAGCCGCTCAAATTACAGGGAAAATTTATCGGGTCCAGCTCCGGAAAAAAGCTACTACAAGGTCGCCTTGTCGTCGCTCCGGTTTGTCCCCAAATCTCGGGAAAATCAGAACCACGCAGGAAATCATGCCGACCATCAATCAGCTCGTTCGCAAGGGACGCCTCACTCCGGCCGAAAAGTCGAAGTCACCCGCTCTTGTTAACTGCCCACAGCGCCGCGGAGTATGTCTTCAAGTCATGACTCGCACGCCCAAGAAGCCAAACTCGGCTCTCCGTAAAGTCGCCAAGGTGCGCCTAACCAACGGATTCGAAATCATCGCCTACATCGGCGGTGAAGGCCACAACCTCCAAGAACACTCCATCGTCCTCGTTCGCGGTGGACGGGTGAAGGACCTTCCAGGTGTGCGTTACCACATCGTCCGTGGTTCGCTCGATACCCTCGGTGTCGATAAGCGCCGTCAGAGCCGCTCCAAATACGGTGCGAAGCGTCCGAAACCCGGTGCCGCCGCCGCTCCTGCCAAAAAAGGCGGGAAGAAGTAA
>JBBRCO010000186.1:0-6708 GCA_038204755.1 Verrucomicrobiales bacterium | reverse complement strand
CATCACGCAGTAAGACAAAACCCGGCAGCCTGTAAACTTCTCGCACATCCGCATCAGCGTCCGAAATTGCTCCCGTTCATCATCTTTTAGAACTAAAAATCGCCCATTCACGCGAGATATGCAGTGATAAATTTCTGGCTTTGTCTCCGAGTTCTTCCAAGGAGCGATCCAACGTTTGCGGTTATTCATGGCGGACTAAGAGTGGGGAACAAAATTCGGAAGGTCAATAAAAACCTCTAATTAAAAGTCTGGCTTGCTGTGATGGGCGTGCTGTGATGGCGTGGGAGGGGTCACAGACGACGGATCCACCGGCGATTTTGCGGTCGCCAGCATCGAGACCGCTCAGGGCGATGTGCGGCTGGGCACCACTGCTAGGAATTTGACTGCTAGGAATTTGCTTTTTGCGGGAGGCTCCTGAACAGCCGTTGGGCTAGACCGGAGGGCGGGGAAAAGGGGGTTTTCTGCCATGTGCCGGCCGATCAGCCTTGTTTCCAATCCCCTCGGACCGGCTGGCTCATGCGCTCGTTGAGCGGTTGCGGGGAGACGATGCGGTAGGCCTTGGGATCCCAGACGACCTCGCCGCCGGACTGGATGGCGAGCACGGATAGATGGCTCAAAGCGTCCGAGCGCACGGCATCGCCGATCGGGCCGATGGAGGGTGTGTGGTCGCGTACGGCATCGACGAAGGCTTTGTAGTAGTTGTTCAAATAGGGAACACGCTTGGCATCCGGGCTTTGTTTTTCGCGGAACCATTCCGGGTTGCTGGCGGCGTAAGCACCGCGGCTGAGGCTGATCCAGCCCTTGGTGCCGAAGAAAGTGGTGCCGTCGGCAGCCCAGTTTTTCCGGTAGATATCGACGATGGGCTTGGCAATGTCCGCGCTCATGAAATGAGACTTGATGCCGCCGGCGAACTCCATCTGAACATCCCATGAACTGATTGTATTGAAAAGCGCGTCGGGCGTTTCGACCGTGCCTGTGCCGCGGATTTTGAACGGGCCTTGCTGGTCGTAATCGAGACCCCAAATGGAGATGTCTAGCGGGTGCGCGCCCCAGCCGGCGATGAAGCCGATGGCGTAGTCCGAGCAATACCACGATCCAGCACTGGTGATGCGATCCTTGGTGCAAGGCTTCATGGGGGCCGGGCCGAGGTAGAGATCGTAGTCGAGTCCATCCGGGACGGGGATTTCCTCCAGCGATCCGCCACCGCTTCCTTTCGGTGCCCAGATGTCGATGCGTTCGATGTCGCCGATGGTGCCGTTGATCACGAGTTCGATCCCGCGGCGGAGGATTTCCTGGCTGCGCTGCTGGGTGCCGTATTGGAAAATGCGGTCGAGTTTCACGCAGGCATCGAGCATCGCTTTGTTCTGGGCGAGCGTGTGGCCGAGTGGTTTTTCGACATAGACATCCTTGCCCGCGCGCACGGCGGCGAGGCCGATGGGGACGTGCCAGTGATCGGGCGTGGCGATGACGACGGCATCGATGTTAGGATCTGCTAGGAGTTCGCGAAAGTCGTTGTAGAGCTTGGGCTCGTGGCCTTGGATTTCCTTCACCTTTTGCCCGGCGGCCTCGCGGCGCTGGCGGAAGGGATCGGCGATGGCGACCGACTTGGCACCGGGCACGGAGAGGAAATTGTTCAACAAGCCCGAGCCTTGCCCGCCGACGCCGATGTGACCGAGGCGGATGGTGCGGCCGGAAGCTTCCGCCGCAGCGGCGCGGCGGGAGGTCAGGATGAAGGGCGCTGCAAATGCGGCGGTGGACGTGGAGAGAAAACGGCGACGTGTGGTCATGGGGATCGGGGATTTGAGATTTTCAAACTGCCCATTGGCGGAGGCGTTCGGCGGAGACTTTCACGGCTTCCTCACCGGCGATTTCCAGGGTGGTGGGGCCGTCGAAACCGGTGGCAAGGAGTTCCTTGACGATGGCTTCGATGCCGACGATGCCAGCACCTAACGGAATGAGTCCCATGCCGCAGCCGAACTGGGTGCCGCGCTTTGGCAGCCATTCTTCCGGCATGTCTTTCCAGTGCACATGCTTGATGCGTGGGCCGAAGGTTTTTACAAATTCCAGTGGATCGCCGCCGCCGAGCCAGGAGTTGCCGGTGTCGAGATTGATGCCGACGGTGTCCTCGTGGCCGAGCGCGTCGAGTATGCGGGACATGCCATCGACGGTGTCGGTGAGGATGCCGTGGGGTTCTAGCAGGAGCTCGATGCCGAAGGTTTTCGCCCAGCGGATCGGCTCGTGGAGTTTCTCGCGGATACTGAAGAGGCGTTGGTCATCGGTGAGAGCGTGGCCGAAGTCGGTCTTGGGATCGCCCTCGGTGGTGATGACTTGTTTCACGCCGAGGAAATGGGCGAGCTTGATCGCCTTGATGATTTCCGCCGTGGCGTAGCGGTCGGGGGAGGTGGGGTCTAGCAGGTTGGCGTGGGCGCAGACGCTGGTGAGCGTGAGGTTGAACTCGTTGACCATGTCGAGGATGGTCGCCGGGTGGGAGTCCAGGCTGAACGAGGCGGAAAATCCGTATTCCGTGCCGAGCGTGGCACCGTCGTGGTTGTCCGTGAGGTCCGCGTAGTCGAAGCCGAGTTCGCGGATGAGTTCGAATTGCCGCCGCATGGGCGAGAACGGTTGGATGAGGGCGAAGCAGCCGATTTTCATAATTGGAGTAATGGTTAGTTAGGTAAAAAAAATTCAGTGTGCCATGCGTTCGGCGTCCTCCTTGGTGGACGGCCAATCGGTGGCTTGGGGAATGGTGACCGTGCCGGTGGCGGCCCACTCGGTGCCGCGCTGGAGCAGAGTTTTCCAGGCGGTGTTTTTCATGGTGGTGGTGTCATGGCCGAGGAAGATCGCAAAGCCGCGGCCGCCGCCTGATTCGGTGGTGAACAGGTTGTTTTCAGGCTTCCCGCTGCCATTGAATGCGGGATCCGGCGTGACGGTGGCGAGAGCCTTCGCGCCCGGGGCGACGTGGGTTTTCTGCCAGAACTCATCGCGGATCCAGAAGGGTTCCAGTCCCTTCGTGACAGGCGATTCCAGGTCGGTGAAGGTCACGCGGTTCACATGGATCTGGCCGTGGTTGGTGCCGTCTTTCCAGGTGCCGCAAGCCAGCGCCTGAAATTCCGGCCAATCGTAAAATACCGAGCTGCCAGCGTGGACGATGACCAACCCGTGGCCCTTGGCGATGTGGTCGAGGAATGCCTGTTTGGTTTCGGAAGACCAGGTTTCTTGGGGCGCGCCCTCGCCGTAGGTGTTGTAGTTGCTGAGAATCACCGCATAGGGCGCGAAGGCGGCGGGTTTCATGGTTCCGACGTTTTCCTCCACATCCACCTCGAAGCGCCCAGATTCCTCCAGAGCTGCGCGGATCGCGGGGGTGGTTTGTTTCCAGTCGTGATTGTTTGCGCCGCTCAAGATGAGCACACGGGATTTCTCGGCGGCGGTGGCAAAACAGGCGAGCGCGGCAAACGCGAGGCAGGTGCTGAATGGGTTCATACTTTTGTAAGTTACCCGACGGAGCAAGCGGATGCTTGCAAAGTCCGCCATTGGTAAATATTACACTTTGCGGAGCCCATGGAAAAACGCCGCACCTTCCGCACCGAGCGGGAATTGTTTCACGCCGATACCTGCGAGCCGCTTAAGCAGGCCGCCGCGGGTGGCGGATTGTGCCTGGAAGCGATCAGCCGCGGCGGCTACCCAGGCGTGCGCCTGCCGGGAAACGAGTTGAAGGAGCTTTGCATGGCGGGCTATTGGAATGCGCTGGGGCAACAGGATTGGGGCCTCGGCTGGCATTGCAACGAGGGCCTCGAAATCGGCTACGTTTCCGCCGGTCGGCTGCCCTTCAGCGTCGGCTCCAAGTCACTGACAGTGGGGCCGGGCGAACTGACCATCACCCGGCCATGGGAGCGGCACCGGGTGGGCGATCCGAACGTGCCGGCCAGTCATTATTCGTGGATCATTCTGGATGTCGGGATGCGCCGTCCTAACCAGTCGTGGCAGTGGCCGAAGTGGCTGCTTTTCCCGAAATCCGGGCTGGAGCGGCTCACGGAAATGCTCCGCCAAAACGAGGATGCCGTCTGGCACGGCGACCGCAGGATTGGCGATTGTTTCTCGCGACTCGACAGGATTGTGGCACGCGGGGTGGGGGAGACGAATCTGGTGCGGCTCAAGATCGTCATCAACGAGTTGGTGGTCCTGCTCGCGGAGTTGTTGGAATCCCGCAATCCCCAGCTCGACGCGTCGCTCTCCGGCAGCGAGCGGACGGTGCGCTTGTTTTTGGAAAGTCTCACCCGCCGTCTCGACGAGCCGTGGACACTCGAATCGATGGCGGACGCTTGCGGGCTCGGACGCTCACAGTTTTCCACGCTCTGCCGGAAGATTACCAATCTAACTCCTGTCACCTATCTTGGCCAGTTGCGGTTAGAAAGTGCGGCTTCATTGTTAGCGGCAAATCCGGAAATGAGCGTCACCGAGATCGCCTTCCGCTGCGGTTTTCAGTCCAGCCAGTATTTCTCCAAAGCCTTCCGCGAACACCATGGAATCACCCCGAGCGAACACCGGAGAAGCGTGGGGATGGATGCCTGATTTCGCGAGAAGTTCTAATTGCGGATCATCACTAACTGGGAGCAAGCCTCATGGAATCACAAACCCTGAACCTCAGTTATCACCACACCGCCCGGTCAACTCCGGCGTGTCCGAATTGCTACCGATGAAACGGTTTTCCCGAATCGTGCTTTCGATGGTTCTGGCAGCACTGTCCGCCGCATCCTCCGCAGACTTCAGAGTGGAAGGATCTCCAACTTTGCCCACGAAATTCGCCGTCGTCGAAGTCACCGGGCGCTTGCAGTTTGTCTGCTGGCTCTGGGTGGAAGTTCACGCGATTGCCATTCCGGCATCTGGATCATTCCACCTTCGGTTTGAGAGGAGACCGGGGTCGATGGAAAGTGGGTGAGGACTGGGCATCTGGACGAAGAACCGGCAGGAATTTCCGGTGTCACGCGGAGGTGGGAGGCGGAAAACTCGTGCTGGGTATTTCTTCGGAATCGATTAATATCGATGAAACAAATGAACTTCAGCCTCGATCCCTACAACATCCTCGCAGGTTTCATCTTTGGAACGATCGGCTGGGGGGCGTTTATTTATGGGCGCAAGTTGGACCTGTGGCAGCCGAAATCCATCGGATTGGGACTGATGATTTACCCCTACTTTTTCAGCAATGCCTGGCTGCTGTGGGGAATCGGCGTGGGATTACTGGTGACACTCGGGTTTTACCATCATGAGTGAGATGGCACCGGATTTCCCTTGGCAGAGGGGCGGTTTTTCCCGCTAGTTTCCCCCGCCTATGCCAACTGAAGCGATCCTTTCCACCGTCCGCCAATTCCTCGGAGTGGACCCGACTGTGCGCATCACCCTCGAACCAATCAAACGCGGTGCCTCGGGGCGCACGATTGTCCGGGTGAAAACGCCGGGGCACGAGCCGTTCATCGGCGTGCACTGGACCGAGGAACGCGAGGATAATTCGCAGTTCATCCCGGTCGCGAAGTTCCTGAAACAGGCGAAATTGCGGGTGCCGGAAATCATCCACGACCGGGCGAGGTATCGTGTGGCGCTGGTCGAGGATCTGGGCGACGTGGATTTGCTCTCGCTCAAGGACCGGCCATTTACCGAGCGCCTGCCGCTCTATCGCTCGGCATTCGAGCAAGTGGACAAGTTGTTCTACGCGAAGCCGGCGAAGGAGTTCCACCTGATGCCGCCCTTCGATGCGACGCTCTACCGCTGGGAGCAGGAGTATTTCTTCGAATACATGGTCGAGGAATTCCTGGACCTCTACGGGGAGGCTGCGGCACTGCGGAAAAATGAAGCGTTCATCGAACTTTCGCAACGCCTTGGCACCGTCGCGCGACATCTCGTGCACCGGGATTTCCAGTCGCAGAATCTGATGGTCAAGGACGACAAGGTCTGGCTCATCGACTTCCAAGGCCTCCGCCGCGGGCGCCAGGAATACGACCTCGCGTCGCTCATTTTCGATCCCTATCTCGACCACTCCGCCGAGGAGCGTGAGCAGCTTCTCACGCTGTGGGAGGAAATCGCCGATGAGCGTCCGCTGGAAACCCTCTTCCACGAGTGTGCCGCGCAACGCCTGATGCAGGCGCTCGGGACCTTCGGGAACATTGTGAAAAACCGTGGCGACGAGTGGTATCGCCCGCACATCGCGACGGCGGGCCGCCTGCTCGGCGAGGTGACCGCCGGGACTTCCCTAGAAGCGCCTCTCGCCCTGGTTCTAGCGGCGATTCGAAAATCCCAAGTGTGAGCGCCAAGTATCAAATCCGGCTGTGCATACTGCTCGTTTCGGCGGTGGTGGCGCTCGTCGCGTGGAAATGGATCCCTGGGACAAGCCTGGATCGCGCCGCTTTCACCACGGTCGCCCGAGGTTCTTCAAACGGGCCGCTTTTCATTTCAGGTTCCGGGACCTATGCGGATCCGCTGAAACTCCAGACCTTTTCCTCGGACACCAAAGCCGATCGCCGGCAAGCGCCGATCATCGTTTCACTCGGCGACGACCTTCAGGGATTTTTCCAAACCAGCCCGCCTGCGCCGATTGATCTCGCAGTGATCATGTCGAACTTCCAACGGCTCGGAGCGAAAAAGGCTGCCACCGCAGCGGTTTTCGCTTGGGAGAAGCCGGATCCCATCGGGCTGGCCGCCTTCGAGAAATCGCTGGCC
>JBBRCO010000185.1:0-6799 GCA_038204755.1 Verrucomicrobiales bacterium | reverse complement strand
GGGGTAGAAATGGCCGGGCGAAGATTTCCGCTTGATCCCGTCCGCCTCAGCCCCTACGCAAGTGGCTACCAACCATGGGACAACAACAGAAAAAGATCATCAAACGCCGTCGCCGCGCCGATTATTTGAAGCGCAAGGCAGCACAGGCGAAACTCGGCGGCCTCGTAAGGAAGCCAGCCGCCAAGAAATCGGATGCCGATAAAAAGGCACCCGCCGCCAAGAAGGCCGCTGCGAAAAAGGCTCCTGCAAAAAAGGCTGCCAAGAAAGTCGCCGAGGAGCCTGCGGTAGAAACCGCCGTCGAGGCTGTCGAAGCTGCTGCGCCGGAAGCCGCCGAAGCTGCTGCGCCGGAAGTGACCGAAGCTGCTGCGCCTGAAGCCGCCGAAGCTGCTGCCCCGGAAGCGACCGAAGCTGCGGATTCCTGAAATCCGGCGGTTTCGCCAGAACGAAATTTTCACGAGCCGCCCCGTGACCGGGGTGGCTCGTTTCGTTTGAAGCGTGCGGTTGACGCGATGGACGGGGGAATGCAGGTTCCCGCCATGCAAGCGGCGGTGAATTACAAGATTGGCAACGAAAAGCTGGTGAAAGTGCTGGAAGGCGCGTCCTCGCATCTGCGGGGCCTGCTAGACCGCCAGGGACGGCCGGACGGCGCGCTGCGGATCGCGGTGGTAGGCGGCGGATGTTCCGGCCTGCAATATAAGATGGACCTTTGCGACGGCCCGCGCGACCGCGACATCCTGGTGCCGAGCAACGGCGTAAACGTGGTGATCGACCCGAAAAGCGCGCTCTTCGTCAGCGGCAGCGAGCTGGATTTTTCCGACGATCTTCAGCAGGGCGGCTTCAAGGTGAGCAACCCGAACGCGGTGGTCACCTGCTCGTGCGGCGAAAGTTTCGCAGCCTGACGGGATGGGCGTTGATTTTTTCGGAAATTCCCGGACGTTCAAAATCACATGAAATTTCCGAGTTTCCTGATCTTTTCGGGCCTTTCCGTTCTTGGGTGGGCCGCTGCCGGCGTCGCACCGACAATTGCGGAAGCGGTGGCTCTAGCGCCCGCGAAGCCGGTCGAGTGGCTGATCCGGGAGCTGGCGGATCAAAACTTCCGCACCCGCGAGGAGGCGACGGGGAAGATCTGGGAGATCGGCGAGTCCGCACTGCCCGCCTTGCAGGCAGCGGCGAACGGCAGCGACCCTGAGCAAGCGTTTCGCGCCCGCGAGCTGATCCGGAAAATCCAGCTTTCCATCACGCCGGAGACGGACCCCGAGGTGATCGGCCTGATCGAACGCTACGCCAAGGCTGCACCGAACGAAAAAGTGAACCTGCTCAACCTGATGGCGAAAAAGCGGGCATGGCGGCAGATTCTCAAACTTTACGCGACGGAAAAAAGTCCCGAACTCCGCTCCCGGTTCCAGGACGCCGCCAAGGAGGTGGCCATCCATGCGGCACGCGAATGCTTGCTGCAGGGCAATCCGGCCAGCGCGCGCGACTATCTCGAAATGGCTCCCGCAGACGCTGCCGGGCTGGTGACGTTAGCGGAATTCCACCGCAGCCACGGGACCTTGGACGCGGAATTGAAGCGCACCCAAGCGGTCAAGGGCCGGAACTCGGAAGCCTGGCAACTCGCACTCTACCGCGCCGCAGGGAATCTGGAAGCGGCGAGGGATGCCGCCACCGCTGCCGGTGAACTGCGGGTCAGCGCGGCGATGTCGGTGCTGTTGGGCGATCCGCTGCCATTTCTAAAAACGGACCAGGCGGGAAATCGTGAGGGCGCCGTCCGCAAGATCTACTCGGCGCTGGCGATCAAGCGCTGGCAGGGCAGGGAAATCCGGCCTTCCGAAATGGAGGCGCTCACTCGCGTGCTCGGCAATCACGACGATGGAGAGCGCGAAAATGCGATTAACGCGCTGTTTCTGCTGGGTGCAACAGGGCCCGCCGAGGAGGCGATGGTGAAAAACTCGGCGTTCGCAGGCTTCAAACATTTCGAGGCGCTCGAGCGGATTTCCGATGCGCTCAAGGCCCTCAATCTGGACCCGGAAAAGCCCGACTACACGGCCTGGGTGGCGAAGCGAATGGAGCATCTCGCGAAGGACGATGCCGACAACGAGCGCGACGTTTCCACGGACACCGAGCAGCTCGTGGCGATGGCGAATTTCCTCGAACGCCGCGGACTCACGGCGGAGGCGGATGCGGCTTACCTCGCGCCGCTGGAGGATCTGGCGAAAAAGGACCTGGGCATTTTCACGGATTTCCTGAGAATTCTTTTCGGCGATCAGGACAGCACGAGTGGCGCGCCGTTGTTGGCAAAAAAAATCGGCTACAAGTGGGCGGGCGACGATGCCGGGCGTTGGTCCGAGCTGGTGACCACCGGATTTGGCGAGGAGGATGAGCCAACGGCCTGGTGGGCGTGGACGGCGGAACTGGACCCGAAGGCAAGCCGCATCGAGCGGTTCGATGCGATGCTCGCCTTGTTCCACCTCGGTGCCGATCCCACAAAACTGCGGTCGAAATACCTGTCGCTCGCTTGGGATGCCATCAAGCGCACCCCGGCGGAAAGGCAGGCGGTGCTCATCAAGCGCGTTTCCTTCGTCGCCACCCAGCTTTCCTCGAAGTTCGGGAACGCCGAACAAGGCCTCCGCGCCTGGGACCAGCTCCCGGAAAGCGCCCGCGGCGAGATCTTCTGGGGTCCGCACATCGTTAATCTATCCGCCAAGGAGCGTTGGAATGACGCCGCCGCGATTTTTATCAAACAGATCGCCAGAGTCACCGAACTCAAACAGGAGCCGCGCCCGGATTGTTATGCCTACGTCGCGGCCTGCCTCCGCCAGGCGGGGCGTGGGGCGGAAGCCACCGCCTACGACGTGTGGGCGGATAAGCTCGCGCTCGGCCATACCGAGGCCAGCATCCAGATCAGCCATGCCTACGCCTACGGCCGCGACTACAAGCGCGCCAGTGAGTGGTGGGATCGCGCGATCCGCGAGTGCGATCCAGATTCGGCGGAATTCGTGACGAGCCTGCAACTGGCCACGGATTCCCTGTTGGAGAATGGCCAGTGGAAAACCGCCGCCGCCATGGCCGAGGTCATCGCGCAAACCTACGCCTCGTCCGCCTACGCCCGCCAGCCCGCCATCGGCCTGCTCCGCCAGCGGATGCAGGCGGACATGGCGCGCGCCCTCGGCAATCTGAAAACCGACCGTGCCGGGTCGATCGCGCTTCTGGAAAAATGCCACCGCTTGTTCCCCAGCGAAGGATCTCTGGCTGATAGTTTTTTCCCGTCTCTCCGCAAGGCCGGTCTGATCGAGGAGCACAACCGCTGGTTCGGCATTTCATGGGACATGATGGCGGACGTCCTGAAACGCTATCCTGCTTCCGACAACACCTACAACACCGCCGGCTGGCTTGCCTCCCGCGCCCGCCTCAATCTCGATCTAGCGGAAAATTATCTGCAAAAGGCACTCGCCATGAATCCTGAGCAATCCTCCTACCTCGATACCATGGCGGAGATCCAGTTCGCCAAAGGGAACCGCGCCAAAGCCCTGGAGTGGTCGGAACTTGCGGTGAATTTCTCGCCCCAGGAAAGTCTCCTGCGCCGCCAGCACGAGCGATTCCGCTCGAATCCGCTGCCGCGCTGAGCCGGGGCGGGGCGGGGGAGCGCATTCGGACTACGCACCGCTTGACACAAGTCCTCCGGTAATGCGGGATTCCCTCCCCATGGCCAAACTTTCCATCCGTGACATCGATCTTTCCGGCAAGCGC
This sequence comes from Verrucomicrobiales bacterium, assembly GCA_038204755.1. Classification (GTDB taxonomy): domain Bacteria; phylum Verrucomicrobiota; class Verrucomicrobiia; order Verrucomicrobiales; family Akkermansiaceae; genus Luteolibacter. The sequence continues at coordinate 3,052 of JBBRCO010000185.1, read as the reverse complement.
GTTCTCATCCGCGTCGATTTTAACGTCCCCCAGGACAAAACCACCGGTGCCATCACCAACAACCAGCGCATCGTCGCCGCCCTTCCCACCATCAACTATGCGCTCGAACAAGGCGCGTCCGTTATCCTCATGTCCCACCTCGGACGTCCGGACGGCCAAAAGATCGCAAAGTTTTCCCTCCAGCCCGTCGCCGACGAACTCTCCAAGCTGCTAGCCAAGCCGGTGAATTTCCTCAGCGACTGCGTCGGCCCGGAAGTCGAGGCCGCCTGCGCTTCCATCAAGCCCGGTGAGATCATTCTGTTGGAAAACCTCCGCTTCCACATCGAGGAAGAAGGCAAGACCAAGCTCGAGGACGGCACTTCGGTCAAGGCGGAGCCCGCCAAAGTCGAGGCGTTCCGCGCCAGCCTGACCAAGCTTGGCGACATCTTCGTGAATGACGCATTCGGCACCGCTCACCGTGCGCACAGCTCGATGGTGGGCGTGGATCTCCCGCAGAAAGCCGCCGGTTTCCTGATGGAGGCGGAAATCAACGCCTTCACCGCCGTGCTCGATCATCCGAAGCGCCCGCTGCTCGCCATCCTCGGCGGAGCCAAGATCGCCGACAAAATTCCTCTCATCACCAACCTGCTCAACACCGCCGACAAGATCATCATCGGCGGCGGCATGGCCTACACCTTCCTCAAGGTGAACCGTGGCATGGAAATCGGCTCCTCGCTCTTCGACCAAGCGGGCTCGGAAATCGTCGCCGAACTCGAAGCCAAGGCCAAAGAGCGCGGCGTCGAACTGATCTTCCCCGTCGATTTCATCTGTGCCGACAGTTTCAGCCCGGATGCCAACACCCAGCCCGCCACCGTTGAAAGCGGCATCCCCGCCGGTTGGGAAGGCCTGGACGCCGGTCCCGAATCGATCAAACTCTACACCGCCGCGATCCTCGCCTCCAAGACCATCGTCTGGAATGGCCCTGCTGGAGTGTTCGAGTTCGAAAAATTCGCCGGAGCCACCAAGGCCATGGCAGATGCCATCGCCACCGCGACGGAAGGCGGTGCGATCACCGTCGTCGGCGGCGGAGATACGGCCACTGCGGCGAAGAAATTCGGCGTGGATACGAAGGTCAGCCATTGCTCGACCGGCGGCGGAGCCAGCCTGGAATTCCTCGAAGGCAAGGTGCTCCCCGGCGTGGCCGCTCTCGCCGAAGTCTGATCTCTATCACATTTCCTTTCACCCCACATCCTAACGAAACATGAACCGCAAGCCGATCTTCGCCGCCAACTGGAAAATGAACAAGGGAGCCTCCGAGACGGAAGACTTCATTAAGAGCTTCCTCTCGAAAATCCAAGGACAGAACTTCTCTTCTGAAATAGTCATCGCCCCGCCGTTCATCTCCCTGCCGAAACTCGCGGACCTCATCCACAACGCCACCGCCGGCCAGAACGCGCACGCCATCCAGATCGCCGCGCAGAACTGCTCGCAATACGATTCCGGTGCCTACACCGGAGAGGTCAGCGTGCTGATGCTGCGCGAGTTTTTCGTACACTACGTCATCCTCGGCCACAGCGAGCGCCGCGCGATCTACGGTGAGACGGATGCAATCATCAACGCGAAGATCAAGAAGGCCCGCGAGGCGAACCTGAAGCCGATCTTCTGCATCGGCGAAACCCTGGTCGAGCGCGAAGCAGGAAACCTCGAAAGCGTTCTCCGCACCCAGATGACCGGCGGCCTCGACGGTATTTCCGAAAAGGACCTTGGTGAAACCGTCATCGCCTACGAACCCGTTTGGGCCATCGGCACCGGCGTCACCGCCAGTTCGCAACAAGCCCAGGACGCACACGCCTTCGTCCGCTCCGTCATCGCCGAACTCTACGGTGCCGATGCCGCCGCCAAGATCCGCATCCAATACGGCGGCTCCGTGAAACCCGGCAACGCCGCAGAACTCATGGCCTGCCCGGACATCGACGGTGCGCTCATCGGCGGTGCCGCGCTGGAGCCGCAGAGTTTCCTCGAAATCATCCACAACGGCTCGGCTGACTGAGAAGAAGTTCAGAGTTGAAGGTTGAGAGTTGAGAGGCAGATTTGAATTTCATTCTCTCTTGTTCCCACTCTCAACACTCAACCATCAACCCTCATCCTTCTTCCCGCCCATGACAGGCACCGCCCGCATCATCGTTTTCGCATTCCTTCTGCTCACTTCCTGGAGCCACGCCGAGCATGTCATCGTCACCGGCGGGCCCGCGATGCGGAAGTGGGAAAACCTGCGCGTCCCTGATGACCAGCATGACCGCTGGTGGGCGAATTTCGTCCGCGCCGGCACCCTCCGCATGGCGGAAATCCGCAAGGCCTACGGTGCGGATGCCCAGCTCGTCTGGATGGTCTATCAACCTGGCTACCAGGCCCGTGGCCGCGAGGACAGCCAGCCTTATACGACCTGGATTTCGCAAGTAGCCGCCAAGAACCGCGCCACGCTCATCTGGTTCGGCAGTAGCGGAAGTTTCATCCAGCAGCTCAATTCCCGTCCGCGCGGATCGGTCGAAACCTTCGATTTCTTCGGTCATTCGAACCGCTACTGCTTCATGTTCGACTACAGCAGCGACATCATAGGGGCCTCCAAGGCTTGGCTTCATGAAAAGGATCTTCCACGCATCAAGGCCTCCGTTTTCAGCCGCAACGCCTATTGCAAGAGCTGGGGCTGCCACACCGGCGAGAGCATGAGCGCTGTTTGGAAACGCGCCACCGGCGTCGCCCTCGAGGGTGCCCGCGGCCCCACCTCCTACACCGTGGTCGGACAAGGCCAGATGCCCGTCGTTCGCGGCGGCTGGGTGAGGTGATGAGTGGCGTTTAGCCGGAAGAAGGGAGAGTATGATCCCTGCTCCTTATTCACACCGGCCGCGCCACCGTCACTGCCGCGCTGCCGGCTTCGTTACCGGTAGTTAGGATGACATATACCTTGAACGATGCCGCAGCGCCCGGCTCCGTTAGCGAGAATGCCGTGCGGAGTTCCCGTGGCCCGCCTTTCGGGATCGTGGTCAGCACCACCTCGTCAGCGCCGGAATAGTCC
>JBBRCO010000184.1:0-6812 GCA_038204755.1 Verrucomicrobiales bacterium | reverse complement strand
GGAAAAACCTTCGTCATCACCGGCACCCTCAGCATGGACCGGGATGCCATGAAGGAATTCATCGAGTCCAAAGGCGGCAAGGTCAGCGGCTCCGTCTCCGCGAAGACCCACTACGTCCTCGCCGGCGAAGGCGGCGGCTCGAAGCGGGACAAGGCGGAGCAACTCGGTGTCGCGATCCTCGACGAAGAAGCGCTCCGTCTGCTCATTGGTTGAAGCACGTCCGAGCGTGCACGAGCCCTTCCGGAAAAAGCTCCGTTTCGCGGGTCAAGCGCCCCTTTGCTCCGAGGAACGGAATTTGTCGGGGGTGTTAAAAGTGGGCTGGTTTTTCCGCGTTCAGGCGAATCCGCTCGCCTCGGGGATGGGATGGTGTTGAATCCGTGAAGCCGCATGGAAATCTACAAAACGATACTCAAGGTGGTCGTAATCGCCTTCGTGTATCTGGGGATCGGGCCGATGCTCGGGTTTTTCCTAAAAGGCAAGGAAACAGCGCGGCGCATCACGCTGGGATTCATGGCGTGGTGGCTGGTGCGCCCGCCTTCGGATTTCACCCTGATGCTGTATTCGGTGGAGACCTACCGCGGGCACAGCCGGGGATTCGAGTTCAATTTCATCGAGGCCATCGCGATCGGTCTGGCGCTGGCAGCGCTGTTGGAAAAGCGGAAGGATTTCCGGTTCCTGCCACCGGGCTTGTGGGCGTGGTTGCTGTGGATCGCGGTGGGCTTGATTTCGGTGCCGGGCGCGTTGAACCCGATTTACGCGCTGATGCCGGCGTTCAAGTTCGCGAAGATGGCGTTCGTGTTCATCGGGGTCTTCGCCGCGCTGCATGACGAGCGCGATATGAAGGCGGTGATGCGCGGCTTCGCAGTGGCATTGATCATGCAAATGATCCTCTGTCTGTGGGGGCGCTACGTGCTGGGCGGCTTCCGGGTGATGGGCTGGTTCGAGCACCAGAACCCGATGTCGATGTGGTCTTACATGCTCGCGATGCCGATCCTCGGGCTGGCGATCTCAAAGGAGACCTCGCCGCGGGATGTGATGCTGTTTTTCTGCGCCTTCGCAGCGGCCGGACTGGTCGTGGTGTTGTCGGTTTCCCGCGCCTCGCTGGCGGCCTTCGGTGTGGGCTCGGTGCTGGTGATGATGGCTTCGTTCCTGCAGGGGTTCACGGTGCGCCGCGTCGCACTCGGGGTGGCGGGTGCCCTTGGCGGAGTGCTCGTGCTGGCGATGGCGGCGGACACGTTCATGGAGAGGATGGGCGAGGACGCTTCGCCGAAGAACGATCTCAGGTTCGCGCTCAATCAACAGTCCGCGGCAATGTTGCAGGATCATCCGCTGACAGGCATCGGCTGGAACAACTTCGGCTTGGTGAACAGCCGCCCGGAGGGAATGAAATACTCGGCCATCCTCGAACGATGGGAACAAAACCGTGGCAGCGCGATCTACGCGAAAAACTTCATGGCCAATCCGCTGACAGAAAGTCTTTACTGGTTGTTTCTCGCCGAAATCGGTCTGCTGGGTTTTTCCACGTTCCTTCTCTTCGCACTCATCACCCTGTGGCATGGCGGACGGGCGACGCTGTATTTCTGGAAATCGCCGCTGGGGCTGTTTTTCTTCGGTGTCACGGTGGCGCTGGCGATCACCTATTTCCACGGCCAGGTCGAGCGGGTGCTGACGCAAACGAAAAACCTGACCACCTGGATCATGTTCTGCGCCATCCTCGCCCGCGCCGACTGGTGGCGACGGCGCGACAAGGCACGGTTGCAAAATTAGGTGGAATGCCGCGATTCCAGCAGGCCGGTAAGCGCCGCCACAAGCGCGGAAACGTGGGGCGGCCTGCGCACGAGGTGGTGGCGGCCGGTTCCTTTGGCGAGAGGCGCTGTTTGAGAAAAATTTAACGCTTCCGCGGCATTTGCAAAAGCCCTGAGAGTTTTTCCAGTTTCAGCCGTTTCCCTTGCGGTCAAGGGGGTTGGCTGAGCGGAATGCTGATGACCGGATCCTGTGAGCTGCCTGCGGCACGGGCACCTTCACCCGCCGCCACGGTGCGGGCAGCATCTTGGAAAATGAGCTTGACCGTGGATTCCAACAACCCAAGCGGACGGCGCGGAATCCAAACGATGTCGCCGGGCTGGAGCAGCACGTTGGTTTCCTTGCCGGTGAGGATCGCCTTGAGATTGACTCGCGCGGCGCTGGGCTTGTCCAGGGTGCCGCGGACGATGATGACCTGGTCGAGATAGGCGTCCTTGGCCGGCCCCTTGCCCTGGGCGATGCAGTCCACCAGCGTGAGCGAATCCTTGTAGCCGATGGCTTGCGGCGCGGCGACGGCTCCGAGCAGCAGGACCGTGGAAGTGGTGGCGGATGGCAGATAGATGTAATCGTTGTGGTGGAGATAGATGTTCTGCGAGGTATCGCCCGAACGCACAAGCTTGTCGAAATTCACGGGAAGGATGTCTCCATTGCGGATCACCACGCTGTTGGATAGATCCGCGAGTTCCTGCGTGGTACCTGAAAAACGGGAGGTGAAAAGCCCGCCGGATTGTGAGATCGCCTCCAGCAGGGTGGTCGGCTGGCGCAGCGGATAGAGCCCCGGCTTGAACACGCGCCCAAGGATCCAGTAGCGCCGGGAGCGGACTTCGACAAGGCTGACGTTGACCAGCGGATTGGTGTAATCCCGCTTGAGTGCCTCGCGGAGTCTTGCGGAAAATTCCGCCTGGGTGAGTCCTTCGGCGCGGATACCACCGGCGAGATTGTAATAAACCATCCCGTCCGGCATCACGAAAGTCCGCGCGAGAGTTCCGGGAACCTCGGCGATTTCGATTTCCATGATGTCTCCCGGTCCCAGGAGGTAGGGTTCGGAGGGCGGCACGAGGAGCTTCGGATCCAGGGCGCGTTTCACCTTCACGTTGGTGAAGGTTAGATTCCTCACCGTTTTGTCGGCATTGCGCACGTCGAACTGATTGTTAGGGATGACCTGTTGACAGGCATTTCCTAACAAAGCAAACAGTGCGACTACGCTGATCAGTGGTAAATTGCGGGACATCAGGGCGGGTTGATGACTGGATCGACGTTGAGGTTGACCCAGTTCGAAGTGGCGCTGGTGACGAAGGCCGCAAGGGCGAGCTTGAGGATATCCTCGACGACGGCCCACGGACGATCGGCGATGTAAACGATGTCCTTGGGCTCAAGCTTGAAGTCCTTTTCCTTGGCGGCGAGAATATCCCTCACGTTGACGATGAAGGTCTGCGGCTTGTCGAAACTGCCGCGGACGACGAGCACGCGGTCCGGCCACGCGCGTTCTCCCAGCCCGCCGCGCCGGGAAATCGCGGAGACCACCGTGGCATCGGGAGTGAGGCCCTGCACACCGGGATTCATGACGGCGCCGAGCACGTAGTAGTCGTTGGAAATCGTGGAGGCGATGTAGATGAAATCGTTTGGTTCGATTTCGATGTTGCGGCTCATGTCGCCATCATTCAGCAGGCGGCGGAAATCCACGGGCAGGCGCTGACCTCTGCGTGAAACAAACGAACGCTCGAGGTCGGCGAGTTCCACGGTGTTCTGTTCGAACAACCCGGTTTCAATGCCGCCCGCGTTGGCGATTGCCTCAACCAGAGTCATGGGCCGCTCCAGCGTGACGACACCCTTGTTGATCACCTTGCCAAGGATGGTAAAACGCTTGGAGCCGACTTCCTGCGGCGTGATGATCACCCGCGGCGAGCGGAAATTGGAGGCGAGTCCCTGTTCAATGGCGTGGCGGGCCTCGTCGAGTGTTAGACCGGCGACCATGATGTTCTGGGCCTGAAGGTAGCTGACCGTGCCGTCCGGCGCGATGCGGAATCCGGGGCGGTCGAGTTCAGGACGGCCGAAGAGCGAGAAGTTGATCACGTCTCCCGGGCCAAGCTCGTAGCGGTTCCGCCATGAAACGGGCGAGCCCGGGGCTTGATTCCCCGGCACGCTTGGTTTGGGAGATGCGGTCTCCTGGCCATGCAGCAGTGCCAGCAGACAGGCATGGGTCAGGAGTGTGGAAATGCGGCTTTTCATTTTTCAGAGCGTCAAGAGAAGCGTTTTGCAAGGAAGAAGGAAATGGCATCCGCCGCCTCGCGGATCCATCCTCGCGGGCGCTCGGTCCAGGCGATGGTGCCGCTGCAGGCCGGAAGATAGGCATCGGTGAGTTGCCGGGATTCGAGCGCGCGCCGAAGGGATTCCTTCTGCCCGGCGACCACCGCGATCCAGTGATCCACCTGCGGCAGAAGCACGCGGGCATCGCGATGGGGCAACGAGGCGGCGCGGAGGAGAACGGGAGTTTCGGAGGGGTCGGATGGATGGGTGATCCAAACGAGCGATTCCACCGGTGCACCATCGGGCCAGAGCGCGTCCGGCGTGAGATCCAGTATGCGCAGCGGTTTCCCGCTGTCCTGCGCTGCGGCTTCGGAAAGCATCGCCCAAAGCCTGCGCTCATCGTCAGGGTTCAAAGCCGCCGTCCAGAACAGGATGTGACCCGGACGATCAATGCGGGGGGAGAGATAGGTGATCCAGAAATGCGCGATGGCCGCCCGCGCGTCCTCCTCGAAGCTGGTCGGCAAATGGCAGATCAAGGGCGCGTGAGTCGCGGCACAACACTCGATAATCGAACGCCTCGAAGTGCGCTGGGTGAATAGAAGGGTGAGTATCACGGCGAGTCCGGCACCGCACACCGCGCCCGCCGCACCGAGGATCGCGGGCTTTTTCACGAGAGAGGAAGGAACGACCGTGCGGGGATCGGGCGCTTGGAAAACCTGCCAATATCCCGGCGCACCGGAAGCGAAGATCTCGGCTTCCTTCAAGCGGTTTTTCATGAGCGAGAGTCCTTCGACGTTGGCATCCCGCTTCATCTGAAGCGCTTCGTAGCCACTGATGATCGCGGGAAACCCGGTGAGCCGCAGAGCGGTGGATTGACGGAGTTTTTCCAAAGACCCGATGCGGCTTTCCGCCTCGAGCAGTTCGTTGCGCAGGCTGATGATCGTTAGATAAAGCTGATTGCCGAGCGGCGTCCCGGTGTAGGCGTCCAGCTCCGCTTTTCCCGCCGCCTTAAGCTTGGCGATCTCATCTTCAAGGTATTCCATGCTTTGGAGTTTTGTCTGGACGAGCGGGTTCTCATCGGTGTAGGTCGAGCGCAGGTTGGCAAGCTCCTCGCGGGCAGTTTTGATCTGCAGCTCGATCGGGCTTTGATAGCTGATCTGCTCCATCAGATTCTCGAGCTGTTGTTTCTTCGCTGAAACGCTGGTGCGCGCGGCCTCCAGCTCGAGTTCGACCTGGGAGAGTTTTCCGAGAACCGCCGCGACCTGCGCATCGCCACCGAGAAAGTCGTTATCCTTCGAGAAATTCAGGATTTCCAGGTTGGCGAGGCCGATTTGCCTTTCCAGGTCGACCACTTCCTTTTCGAGGATCAAACGGACATCGCGTGCTTCGGTTTGCTGGAGGCGCTTGGTGTAGGTGTTGATTTCCTCCGCCCAGATGCCGCTGAAGCCCACCGCATCACCCGCGCTGAGCGGGGAATGATAGGTGATGTAGAAAATGTCGGTGCCTTCGAGCTGGGAGGCCTCGGTCAGGCTCCTCGCGCTGCTTGAATCGATTCCGTTGGCGGCGCGTTTCGAGGCAAGATCGAGCGGCTCGCTGGCGAGCAGGGTGGCAAGCAACGTGGCATCGTTGAGATCAACCGGGCGGAAAGCCTGGCCGGTCTCGGAAGCCTGCACGGTTTGCGGGGCGCGGCGCTTGATGAGCGAAACCGAAATGGCGAACGATTGGCTCGTGATTTGAATGCCGGCGATGGTGCCAAGCGTGCCGAAGATGAGCATCCCAACCACGATCCAAGGCCAACGGGTCAGCACCCCCGCAAGCAGGCGGACCGGGTCAAAGGGCAGAGGAAAGCGAAATTTACGGGGAGCCGCAGACGCAGACCGGTCCGAATCCGGTGCGTGATCTTCGCCGGACGGGAGATTCGATCCCGAAGGAGAATCCAAATTGGGATGTTGGTTCTTATTTTGGATGAGTTAACTATGTCATGGTTTGAACCGGTCTTGCAAGCGTGATTCAACAGCGGCATGGCGGAGCATGGTCGAGGAAAACGAGCGGTTGAAGGAGTCGAGGGACATCGTTTCGCGGACGCGGGAAACGAGAGCGGAATCCGGGGCGGGTCGGTCACTTCCGATGAAGCGGGTGAGGGCGGCGGCGAGGGCGGCGGCACTGTTGGGTTCGAAGCGCCACTCCGCAGGGAGCAGGTCCTTCATGCCATCCCGATCGCTGCCGAGGACGGCGGTGCCGGTGGCAAGCGCCTCCAACATGACGAGTGGCAGGCCTTCGTAGCGCGATGGAATCACCAGCGCATCGAGCGCCTGATAGAGGCGGGCTGGATCGCACCAAGGCAGCACGGTGCCCGAGAGCTGGTGCTGGCGGATGAGGTCTTGCAGGGCGGAAATGTCCGGCCCCTCGCCGGCGAAAACGAGGTGGCAGGAGGCCGCGAGCGCCGGATCAGCGGCGAGCGCTTGCACGAGCAGATTCTGCTGTTTCTGGCGGAACTCGATGCGGCCAATCACGCCGACCCGGACTTTTCCATAGGGCAGGCCGAGCTCCTCGCAGGCGCTCCGGGCATCGCCGGGTTGGAAACGGTGGGTATCGACTCCATTGTAAACGATGTCGATGGGGGCGACGGCGCCCTGTTGTTTGAGCAGGCGCGCCATTTCATCGGTGATGGTGATGAAGGCATCTGGAAGTTTGAAAAGAGGGGCACAGAAAATATCCCGCAAGATACCGAGGCGCGCGCCCATTTCCGCGTTGGAATGCGG
>JBBRCO010000183.1:0-6895 GCA_038204755.1 Verrucomicrobiales bacterium | reverse complement strand
AATTTATAACGAATTTTCGGGTTTTTCGCCACCTACGCGATCGCGTAGGGTGTGCGACCTGTAAATCGCCCAATCGCGCGGGTCGGACTCCCCGGGACACGGAAGGGGTCCGTTCATAAACAAGCGGAAACCCGGAGTTGTCAAAGCCCCCCTGTTATTTTTTCAAGATCAGGATCATGACTGGCTTGGGCTTGCCCTCATTGAAATCCGGGGCATCCCGAAGTGCGATGGTTCCCGCTTTTGAAAAAACCCGCGAAACGTGAGGCTGAAATTTTCCAGCGATTAAAAAGTCCGCTCCAGTTTGGAGGCGGGCCAGTCGGGTGGGGATCTTATCGTCCCCCGTGCTTATGGCTTTCTGATTTTGGCCAGAGTCTGCAGTTCGGCGAAACCGAGCTGGGTGTGATGGGTGAAAAATGAATCGAGAACGGTGAAAGCGGCTTCGGCAGTTAGCAGGCGGGTATCGAAGAGGATCTTGCTGGAATTCAGCAAATCGGCTTCGGTCATTGCTTCGATGAGCTGCCGCTTTTGCCAGACTTTGCTTTGGATGAATCCTACCAGATCGCCGAGGCAGTCGAGGGCGTAGCGGTGGTGGTCGCTGGGCTGGTTTTTGACGATGAGATCGCAGACGAAGGCATGGCAGAGCGGCGGGCGGCCGGTGGTGAGCTTGCAGCCGGTGCAGCCACGGTAGCCGGACTTTTTGTCAAATGTCTGTTTCCCGCCGTGGACCGCTAGCAGAAACGGGCTCTCAAAAGCTTCGCGACAGATGTCCACGCGGCAGCAAGGAGTTTTGCAAACGCCGCAGAACGGCCCGCAAACTCCCTGCATCAGCTTCCCTACCTTCAATTCGAATGAATGGTAGGTTTCCAGCGTCGAGGCGAATTCGGAGGTAGTGATGGTTTTGGAGGTGGGGCGGAGATTAAATCAAGAGAGATCGACTCGAAGCGAGACGCTCCAGCCACGTTGCAAGCACTGCTTGCTCACTCCTCACAGATACTTGTCTGTCACTGCGCCTTCGCTGGCGGTGGAAACGAGCTTGGCGTATTTCGCGAGCACGCCGCGGGTGTAGCGGGGTGCCGGTTGGACCCAGGCGGCCTTGCGCTTGGCGATTTCCTCGTCGGAGATCTTCACGTCGATGCGGTTGTTCACGGCGTCGATCGTGATTTCATCGCCGTCCTGGAGGATGCCGATGGTGCCGCCCATGAAGGCTTCCGGGGTGATGTGGCCGACGACGAAACCGTGGCTGCCGCCGGAGAAACGGCCATCGGTGATGAGTGCGACGTCCTTGCCGAGGCCCATGCCCATGACGGCGCTGGTCGGCCCGAGCATTTCGCGCATACCGGGGCCGCCTTTCGGTCCTTCCATGCGGATGACGATGACGTCACCCTTGTTAATTTGCTTGGCGAGGATGGCTTTCATGCCATCGCCTTCGGATTCGAAGACGCGGGCCTTGCCGGTGAAGAGTTCGCCTTCTTTGCCGGAAATTTTCGCAACCGAACCGCCTTCCGCGAGATTTCCGTAGAGCACGCGGAGGTGGCTGTCCTTTTTGATAGGGTTCGATAGAGGACGGATGATCTGCTGGCCTTCCGGATAGGGAGTGGTGAATTTTTCGATATTTTCGCGCATCGTGCGGCCGGTGACGGTCATGCAATCACCGTGGAGGAGACCGCCGTCGAGCAGCATTTTCATGAGCGGCATCGTGCCGCCGATGGCGACGAGGTCGGACATGGCGAACTTGCCGGACGGCTTGTGATCGGCGAGGACCGGGACGTTTTTGCCGATGCGTTCGAAGTCGTCAATGGTGATCTCGATGCCGGCGGAGTGGGCGATGGCCGGGATGTGCAGCGCGGCATTCGTGGATCCACCGAGGGCGATGAGCACGGTGATGGCGTTTTCAAAAGCCTCTTTCGTGAGGATGTCGCGGGGCTTGATGCCGAGGTTGATCAGGTTGACGACGGCGGCTCCGGAGTCGAAGCAATCGCGCATCTTGTCATCGGAAATGGCGTTCTGAGCGGAGCCGTTAGGGAGCGACATGCCGAGCGCCTCGATCGCGCTGGCCATGGTGTTCGCGGTGTACATGCCACCGCAGGATCCGGCACCGGGGATGGCGCAGGACTCGATAATTTCCAGCTCCTCATCGGTGTATTCGCCATTGGCGTGTTTACCGACGGCTTCGAAAACGGACACGATATCGAGGTCCTTTTGTTCGCCCTTGATCGTGGCGCAGCCGGGAAGGATGGTGCCGCCGTAAACGAAAACGGCCGGACGGTTCATCCGCGCCATCGCCATCAGGCAGCCTGGCATGTTTTTGTCACAACCTCCGATCGCGACGAAGCCGTCCATGCCTTCGCAACCGACCACCGTTTCGATGGAATCGGCGATCACCTCGCGGGAAACGAGCGAGTATTTCATCCCCTCGGTGCCCATGGAAATGCCGTCGGAAATGGTGATGGTATTGAAAATCACGCCTTTTCCACCGGCGGCGTCAGCACCTTTTGAGGACTCGATGGCGAGCTTGTCGATGTGGATATTGCAGGGCGTGACCTGGCTCCAGGTGGAAGCGATGCCGATCTGGGGCTTGGCAAAATCTTCTTTCTGGAAACCGACGGCGTAGAGCATGGCGCGGCTGGGCGCGCGGTCGGGGCCATCAAGCAACGGGCTGGAAAACGGGCGTTTGGTGTCTTTCATCGCGGGCGAAGCATCCTGCGGGTTCGGGGGCTGCGTCAAGAGCGCGCAGATGAATCAAGAAATAAGACGGGCAGTCCTCAAATTGCCAGGCATTTTCAGAGTGCGGGGTCTCTTGCCATGCACATTTCCTCGACCCCAGAACTGGAAAAGGTCGTGAGAGCCAAGGACCAAACGGGATTCAAAGACAATGCCAGCGAGGCCCTGCGGCAACCTTGCCTGGCAAGCGGGTTCTCCCAAAAAACCGTGCCCGATTTCGCAACCCGGCCCAGCATCTGCTGTTCCCGGCCAATGGGATACACTATCAAATCCACCGCGCCGTGAGCGACCACGATCTCATCTTCCGCAGCAGCCACGGCGCACTTGCGATCCATGATGGAGTCATCTCCACCGCAGGATTCAACATTACCAGCTCGTGCTCACGGAAAAGTGCAGCATCGGGCCGACGTCGGTGTGGTCCGGGCAATTGATCGGAATCCCGAGATCCAGCTTCGCCGCGATGTTTTCCTCGTAGCGCCAGCGCAGGCCCACGCCCGTGCTCGCGAGTTGGCCGACATCGTAGGAATGCTCGCGATCCAGAAATGCCGCGTCGATGAAGGAAATCCCCTGCCAGTCACCCGCTTTCTGTGTGTGATAGAACTTCGATTGGAGCTCGATGGTTGCGATGATTCCCTTCGACGCATAGCCCACCGTTTCGTCAAATCCCCGCACCCGGCCCACGCCTCCGGCGGAAATCTGATCGGACGAGAGCAGCGCGGAATCCGCCCACTGCGCCTGACAGCGGCCTAGCAGCGTCGCATTTTCACCGAGTTTCAAAGTGCGCTCCGCTTCCAGCCTCGCGATCCATGACTCAGCGCCCTCCGCGCCGAGAGCGATGAAATCCGCATCGTCCGATCCGAGAACGCCCTGCCCGGGGCTGTAAATGATAGAGGCGTCCACCCGTGTCGCGCCGCGGGAATCGGAGCGTTTCCCCTTCCAGCCGGTTTCCAGTTGGAAAAAGCGCACCGCGTCACTGCTGCCGTCGGAAAACAGATAGCCGTTGTTGCGGAATTCCATGCCCACGCGCCACTCCTGACTGATGGACTTCCAGCGCGGCAGCGGAATCCGATAGTTCAGCGCCACGCGTGAGAATTTCCCGCTCTGGTCGATCGGCCCGGCGGTGTCGGATTCGGATTCCGTGTAGCCCAGCGAGACATCCAACAAATGCCGGACCGGCAGCGGCACCTCATAGATCCCGCTCACCCCGCGCAGGCTTTTGGAATCCGTAGAAGACGTGTATTGCGCTGTGATCCGGTGATCGAGCGAAAACAGGTCGCCATACTGGAAACCCGCGAAAAGCCGTTCGTCGCCAAGATCGTCGCTGAGTTGGTTATCGATGCCGGCGTAGGCCCGCCACGCCTTGCCCGCGCGGATCTGGAGCGACAGATCCAGTTCGTCCGGCGCGGTGCCGTCGCGGTAGGAAATGGAAGCGCGCCGCAGCGGGTTCAGGTTGATCCAATCCAGATCTTCTATCACCACATCACCTGATAGATCGCTGTCCGGCCTCGTGCGGAAGGCATCGGCGGAAAACTTGACACCGAACGCCGGCTTACCCGCTAACAAAATCTGACCGGCCCGCGCCGGACAGACGAGCACCGCGACAACGCCCGAGGTGATCTCCTGCCCGGGGAACGAAACTTTCACAAAACTCCGGCCCGACGTGCGGAACGCCGTTTCCAACTCCGACGTGAGCTTGTCCAGCGAACGCAGGGTCACCGGCCTGCCGATCACTGGCGCGGAGATTTTCCTGATCACCTCCTCATCTGCCGCAGAGAAACCCGACAGCCGCACGCCATCAGCCGTCTTTTTTTGGAGATCCAGCGCCGCTCCCGCAGTCGCGGCAATCGTTAGACCGCGCAGTGCAGGCAGGAGGACGTCGTCCTTGCCCGCCTTCACCGCACCATCGGTGGCCGGGTCCTCGCGGGTCGGGCGCTCGGTGGCGCGACTCTCAGTGAGCGGAACCGGGCGGCTCGCATCCTCAGCACTGAAGCCGAAAAGCGGGACAGGCAGCAGCGCGCACAGCGAAACAAAGGCGGAAGAGGGTTTCATAAAATCGAAAGGCCGCCGAGTTACCGGCGGCCTTTGTGAAATGACTCCATGCGGGAAATCAGCGGAGGAAAACCCGGCCCTTCTTGATCAGGGCGACAGGCTCCTTCTTCTCGCCTTTCATTGGGGCGGCGCCGGCGCTTTTGTTATCAATCGCGGCCGCCTTGTCGTCCTGGCCGAGTTCGCGGGCTGTGCTGCCCTTGAATACCGGTGCCTCACCAACCGCCGTATTTTGGAAAATCACATCAGGATTCACTCCGTCGCCGCGTTTCACCCAGTCGATCGGCATCGCGCCGTCGTCCTTGCCGGAACCTGTTATTTCGGCAGTGGGATCGGAGAGTTCGACTTCCGTGCCCTTGTCACCGGTGTCCACCACGTCGCCGCCCGCATCGGCGGGGACATCCGTTTCGGCGGCGGGTTCTTCAATCACGACCGGTGATTCGGCGGCTTCCGTGACGGCGGGGGCGGCAGGTTCCACGGCAGGCGCATCCTTGCCGGCAAATGCCGACGGACTGGTGGCCAGAGCGGCGAGGGAAGCCATGAGTGCGAGCTTGGATTGGATCTTCATCGTTGTTGTTTTTTTGGGGTAAGAATTAGTTGAATGACATTGTTGATCCGCCGCGCATGCTTCGCTGGATCATTTTTTTTCACATGAAATCGCCGCTTGCTCCGACTTCAAGCCAAATATCCGGGATTGCCAGTGGTCCGCAGCGGGGTCTATGGTCCCGGACGTCGTAATAACATGTGGAACATCTTTGAAGACCCTTGGCGAAACAGTGTTGAGATACTCCTTCTCACCACCTGCATTTACCAGATTTACCGGGCGTTCCGGGCGACTCGCGGGGCGCAAATTCTGGTGGGTCTCGGCACCATTCTAATCGTCCTTACGCTGGTTTCGACGATCTTCCGCCTGGAAGTCATCCAGTGGATCATCACCCGCGCCGCAGCGGTGCTGGCACTGGCACTGATCGTCATTTTCCAACCGGAACTGCGCACCGGCCTCGCCCGCCTGGGCAGCAAGCGGATTTTCTCGTTTTCCAACAAGCTCCGTATCGCCTTTCTCGAACGGTTCGCCGACTCGGTCATCAATCTATCGAAAAAGCGCATCGGCGCGCTGTTTGCGATCCAGCGGGACGTGAGCCTCAAGGACTACCTCGACAGCGGCGTCATCCTCGACGCCCAGTTTTCGCCGGAGCTCGCTCTGGCGGTTTTCTATCCAAAGGCCCCGCTGCACGATGGCGGCATGATCATCGCCGACGACCGGGTGGCTGGAACAGCGTGCGTTTTCCCCGTCACCGAGCGCGAGATGCAAGACCGCTCGACCGGCCTACGCCACCGGGCGGCCATCGGACTCACCGAGCGGACCGACGCCATTGCGGTGGTAGTCAGCGAGGAAACCGGCGGCATTTCCATCTGCGAGAACGGCGTGCTCCACCGGAACCTGACCGAAAAACAATTCCGTGAAAAAATCGCCAAGATCTTCTTCTCCGGCACTCCCTCAAATGAAAACGAACCTGTCGAAAAACTGGATCGCCAAGGTCCTGTCCCTCCTTCTGGCGATAACGATCTGGTATCTGATTAAGGACCACCTCGTGGCCAATGGCGAGTCCACCTATTCGAAGGTGCCACCGCCGAAGGCCACCATCGTGCCGAACGATCCGTCACCGCCGCCCCATTTGCAAAAAAAGCGCTAGAGTCGTATGAATTATTTTTTGGCGGACAGAAATCTTAGTCCGGGTTGTTCGGAATCGAGATTGAAGCGATCCCGAAAGTATTGGTGAGAAATATCTGGGTGAAAAAGCTGAACTGAAGCAGAAGGTGCGGATATTCATGGACGAATGGCCGGAACAAATCCATCGAGCAGCAACGGCCGACCCGGTGGCAGCAAAAATTTGCCAACTTTGCGCTTTCCGCCAAGGCTGGAATGGGAATACTCCGCCGCGACCCGCAAGGCGTCTGGCCGGCTTAGCTCAGTGGTAGAGCAACTGATTTGTAATCAGTAGGTCATCAGTTCGACTCTGATAGCCGGCTCCATTCTTATTTTCCGCAAATCGCTGATTTGCAGTTTGCGGCCGGACCGGAAGGATCACAACAGGGCCTGTTTCCAACAGAACAGAGATTCCAGCAG
>JBBRCO010000182.1:0-6915 GCA_038204755.1 Verrucomicrobiales bacterium | reverse complement strand
CCGGAAACTCCGGCGGAAGCGAGGACGAGTGCGGCGATCGTTTTAGAGCCGAGAAGATTGCGTGGGATGGTTTTCATAGTGGTTTTCGCAGAGGGGGATGGTTTCTGTTTGGATTATGGGATTTGGACCACCTTCAGGCGGGCGAAGCGCTTGGGCTGGCCGCTGACGAAGGTGTAGGTGATGGTGTCGGCTCCATTTACGACCGTGCCGTTCGGTGCGATTCCGTCCGGAGCTGTCCAGGTGGTCAGCTCGGTGGATTCCTCGATGGAATACTGGATTTTACTATCAGCCTTGGCCATCAGGCCTTTGGTGAAGGTCAGTAGATTGCCCGTGTAGGTGCCCGGAGGCACGGTGGAGACCAAGGGATTCAGGTCCAAAGCGTATTTGACGAGGTTTTTCACGCCATCGCCGCTCGGATTGGCACCCGGGAGCGCGTTGAGTCCCGTCAGACCTTTCATGGTGGCCCAGTTGCCAAACGTGTTGGCCACGCTGAAGTTCACGCCGGTCATGTTCGCACCGCTCAAGGTCACCGGCGAGCTGGCGGGGGTGAAGGTGTAGCCCGTGAAGCTCGGGGTCACGGTGTAGGTGGCCGAATCCGGCGCGTTGGTGATCGTGTAAACACCGCTGCCATTGGTGTTGGCCGTGCGAGTGCCGTCGGAGACTGTCACTCCGGCCAGACCGCCACCGTTGAGCGTCACGGTGCCGCTGATGCTGAAGGTCGGGGACCCCGAGGCGGTTTTCAGGTAAAATCCATAATAGGTGTCACCACCCTGTGTGAAGACCTGAGCCGCAGGGGCACCGGATATCGCACTGGTATTTGCAGAGATTTTGTTGGCGGTGATCAAGGTGTTGATGGCGGCGGTCCTGTCCACTCCCTGCCATTTGAGCGCGTAGTAGATCGCACCGAAGTTGCTGGAATCGCCGAGCTCCCACAGGCTGGTATTAAAGTTCTCGAAAGTGAACTGAACACCTTCATTATTAGAATTGGTGAAACTGTTGATTGCCAGTGCAGTAGTCGCCTGGTTGATGAGGGTAATCCCTCCTTGGTTGATGCCGGCATTATTCGTTCCAACCGTGGCATTGATTTGACCGAGAGCATCGACAAGCAAATTGCCAGTGGATGCCGTGATACCCGAAGTGAATGCGGTTTTGTTCAGGTTCAGACTGGCTCCGGTCACGTCTCCAAGTGGATCGCCAATATTGGTAGCCCCCGATTTAGAAACTCCAAGGCCGGTCGTGACGGATCCTGCAGCATTACGTCCCCGCCCGATGTTCGTGGTTCCACTGACGTCGATCAAGAGGGTGCCTACTCCTGTAAAATCGAGCGTGGCGGTGTTCAGCCCCGTTGTCCCGTTGGTGACTTGCCCGACGTTGAGTGAAGTGAAATAGCCGGTGAAATTTCCCCCGGTTTGGGTCAACGATCCCGATGACAGTCCACTTGTATTTGCGGTCCGCGTGCCGATGGAAAGCGCCGCTACGCGGTCGACTGATGTGCCGAGTGTAGTGGTGGTGGAGCCGAGAGAAACACTCCCTGTGCTCGTGGTTCCGTTCACATTCGCCCGGCCAATGACGATGTTGCCAAGACCGCCTACGGCGAAGTTTCCACCGGTTCCGAATGTGAGTTGGGAGGCCGTTGCAATGCTTGGTCCATTAGCCACATTCACATTGCCTCCACCCACGGTTAAGGTCGCATTATTGCCCAGTGTCACCACGCCGACCCCGCCAGTCGCATTTCCGATATTGAGAATCGTAGTATCAATCGTCGGTCTTGTACCCACAAGTGTCAGGGTGCCAATGACTGCGGAGCCATTTCCTACGGTCGAGTGGCCTACATCGAGAGTTGAGAGAAAGGCATTAAAAGTCCCGCCAGTTTGAGTGAATGATCCTGTCCCTGGACCGTTGTTGGTTTTCCGGCCGATCTCAATAATCGCGCGGTTAGAGGTATCGGTGCCTAGGGCAGTGGACGTCCAGTTGTTTCCGAGGGTAACGGTGCCGGTCCCGCTGACGCCTGTGCCAGAGGTTGTGCTCCCGACCTTGAGTGAGCCACCGCTGGCGATACTGATTGTTCCTGCCGCCACAGTGGTCATGTCGAGAGTTCCTGTAGCTACCGCTCCATTGGCCGACCCAGAGTTAACTCCCACTTCAATGTTCCCGGTGGAGTTAAAGGTGAGGTTTGAAGTTCCGGTCACGGTTCCCGTGGGATCACCAGTGCCTGTAGTGGACTTCCTTCCAACTTGCAATAATGTGGAAATGTTGACGGTGCCATACGAAAGAGTCAGGCTGCCCGCAGTCGCAGCGGCGTTACCGCTTTCTTCACCAACAACCACATTGGCGAAATTGCGCACGCCAGCGTTCAGGTCGATGGTGGTGGTTACATTGGTGCTGCTTGCATCCAGCGTTCGGGAAGCCACGGCCAGCGTCCGCAGAGTAAAGGGCGTGGCCAGATCGAACGTATTGGTTCCAGCCGAATTGCGGAGGGAGACATCGTCTCCGGGGTCAGGCACCGCCAACCCAGCCCAGCTCGCAGTGTCGCTCCAGGTCGTGGTGTCCCCTCCAGTGTATAACCTCAGCACTTGCGCCTGTAGGCTGGAAACTCCGGCGGAAGATAAGGCGAGGGCGGCGAACGTTTTAAAGCCGACAAGACGGCGTTGAGAGTTTTTCATAAAGGTAGATGGTTGGGTTATGGAATTTGGTATATTGAGTAAAAGCGCTTTTGCCAAAGAGTCAATGGTGTTTGCTTCTTCGTGGAAACCGGTGGGGGTTTTAGTGAATGAAATGATGCGATCAGATCGGGACGGCCTTGGTGGGTGAAAGGGAGCCGAACACTTTCAATGGCAACGGTGAATTAATACAAATTCATCCTTGATCCGCAATCCCTCGACTGAGGGATTTTGAGGGCGGAGCTCCACTCGCGACCGGCGGGCTTCGAGTGCGAGCGGGAAGTGCTCTTCCGACTAGTGGGCAATTCAAGGAACGGCGGACTCCTTCTCCGCCGATGCCCATGAATCGCCAATGGACCTAAAAAGGAAAATAAAACCGCAGAAGGACGCGAATTAACGCAGATAATCAAAGAGTTGCATCGATCGTCAGTTTCACCCTCAGGGTGAAACTGGAGTTCTTCAGATGTTTCTTAAAATCAGTGGTCGATTCAGCCTATTAGGGATTATCCGGAAGATTGAGATCGCCTGCCTGGTTTGGTGCTCTTGTCGGGCATCAGGTAAAGCATTCCCAAGCGGCTCTTGCGCACGGAGAGCGACACCAGGCAACCGCTTCCGCCGCCGCCTTGGATGAGGTCTGCCTCCCAATCGCCGAACCGCCCCTTGTCACCGGCGACCTGGGGTCTCAGGTCGATGTTCACCCGGCTAGGAATCTTCTCACCGCGCCCCATCTTGCTCCGCCGCCGATAACGCAGTTTGCAGTTGATCCGGAGACGGGCCTTGACCTCCTCCTTGACCACCCCGGCCATCACCTTCGGTCGAGACCGTCTGCCGGCTTGCCGCCCCCGGGCCAGACGGTCGGCCTGGAGGGGGCGATAGCCACGTTGGCCTCGGTTGCGGTGCAGCTCTCCTTGCTGGCGGTTCCCTGGCTGCGGCTGATCGCCTTAACGATGGCCTTCTGGTTGTTTCCGGCTTTTGCCATGTTGGCGATCACCTTGCGGTCGTGGCCGCAGAGGCGGGTGTATATGTCATTCATAGTCAGTTTGTCGTAAAACCAGACTAGCCGCATCCCCCCCTCCGCGATCTAACTATTTCTCCCACCAATCCAAATCCACCGTTCGGTTTGTTGCGTAGAATCGAGCGAACCGGCTGGGCGATCTCCGGCGCGGGCAGGCCGTCCGTCGCCACCTGATAAAGCAGCAGATGAAAGCGATGGTGGTTCTGCCGATCCTATACCGTGACTTGGGAATCCGGATGAACGAACGCCCGGCAAAAAGCCAGTCCGCCGAATTCGGCACCTGGCACCACCACCTGTGGGCGGCTTCTATTGTTAGCATTCATTTTATCAGAAAATAATGCCTCACAAGGATGTGCGGACGCGGTAAACACAGCGGCGTGCGCCCGCCCGCATGTGTTCCGTCCTCGCGATGACGGTGCCGTCTCCCAGGACCGCCCGGAAGACATCCAGCTCGGAGTCGCACAGCATGGGGCACACTTTGGCTGCGGCGCAAACGGGGCAGTGGTTCTCAATCAGGAAAAAGGAACCGTCCGGCTGGCGTTGCACTTCCGCCATGTAGCCTTCTTCGTTGCGCAGGGAAATCAACTTCTTCAGCCGGTTCTGAAGCGAGCCGCGGGCCGGGATGCGGGATCGGTAGTTCTCAATCTGCTGCTGCGTGCTTTGCATCACGACGCGCTTGACGCCTTCCTGGCCGAAGGTCTGTTCGACCGCGTTGAGCAAATTCACGGTCAAGCCCGCATGGGCATCGGGAAAATGGGACTTGGCCGATCCGTAAGCATGTTAGTGAAACAGGGGAGAATTAACGATGAAACCAAAAAACAATGCAGAGCACTTGGAAAAATGTTACGATGCGAGGTCTGACCCTGGAGATGACCTCTGATAGAATGAAGGAACCTATGAAAAACCTCACCGACATTGCCTGGCATGAACTCCCCGCTGAAGCAGCCGCCACTCAGCTGGAAAGCGATCCCGCGCACGGGCTGACGGCTGCCGAAGTGGAGGCGCGGCTGGGGCAGTTCGGCCTGAACCAGATGGCCGCGCAGAAACGCACCAGCGCATGGCTGCGCTTCCTTTTGCAGTTCCATCAGCCGCTCATCTATATCCTGCTCGCCTCGACCGCGATCGCCGCGGCGATAGGTGAATGGGTGGATGCAGCGGTCATTTTCAGCGTTGCTTTTATCAATGCCGTAGTCGGTTATTTTCAGGAGGCGAGGGCGGAGAAAGCCATCGAAGCACTGGCGAAGATGGTGCTCACCGAGGCCACGGTGCGGCGCGGCGGCGAGAAGGTGCGCATCCCCTCCGCGCAGCTCGTGCCGGGCGACGTGGTGCTGCTGCAATCCGGCGACCGCGTGCCTGCCGATCTGCGCCTTTTGCTCGGGCGGAACCTGCACATCGAGGAAGCCGCGCTGACCGGCGAATCGGTCCCTGCGGAGAAACAAACCGAACCGCTGCCCGCCGACGCCGTCCTTGCCGACCGCACCAATCTCGCCTTCACCGGCACGCTGGTGACCTCGGGCCAAGGTGAGGCCGTGGTCTTCGCCACCGGTGATCGCACCGAGATGGGCCGCATCGCCGGGCTGATCCACACGGCGGACGATTTGCAAACGCCGCTCACGCGCAAGATCGCGCACTTCAGCCGCCTGCTTCTCTATGTGATCCTCGGACTCGCAGCCTTGATTTTCATCGTCGGCATCCTGCGCGGCCAGCCGTGGCCGGAGATGTTCATGGCAGCGATCGCACTGGCGGTCGGTGCCATTCCCGAAGGCTTGCCCGCAGTGGTGACCATCACCCTGGCCATCGGCGTGGGACGCATGGTCCGACGGAATACGATCATCCGCAAGCTGCCCGCCGTAGAAACGCTCGGCAGCACCACCATCATCTGCTCGGACAAGACCGGCACCCTCACGCAAAATCAAATGACGGTGCAGGAAATCTACAGCGGCGGACGGTTCTATCACGTCACCGGCAGCGGCTATGAGGCCTCGGGAGAGATCCTTTTCGAGGAGGCACCCGTGGACGTGGGCGAGAACGTCGCGCTGACAGAAACGCTCGGTGCCGGCTTGTTGTGCAACGATTCGCAGCTGGTGAGCAACGACGAAGGCCAGACCATCGTGCAAGGCGACCCGACCGAGGCGGCGCTGATCGTCGCCGCGCAAAAGGCCGGGCTTTCCGGGGAGGAAATGAGCGGACGCCTGCCGCGGATCGAGACCATCCCCTTCGAGTCCGAATACCGCTACATGGCCACGCTCCACGGCACCGACGAGGCGCCGAAGATCATTTACATCAAAGGCGCGGTGGAAGCCCTACTCGGGAAATGCACCCACACGCTCACAAACGATGGCGCACTGGCACCGCTGGACGGGGAGCTCATCGCCCGCCACGCCGAGGAGATGGCCGCGCGCGGTCTGCGGGTCCTCGCCTTCGCCCGTCGGGAAATGCCGCCGGCGCACGACGGGCTGGAGCATGAGCACTTGGCCGACGGGCTGACATTTCTCGGCCTTCAGGGTAAACTCGATCCACCGCGTCCCGAGGTGATCGAGGCGGTGGCCAAGTGCCGCGCCGCCGGCATCCAGGTGAAAATGATCACCGGCGACCATGTGCTCACCGCCAAAGCCATCGCCGAGCAGATTGGCCTGCAAAGCGGGGATGGTGTCATCGGATTGACCGGCAGCGACTTGGAAGCCCTCAACGACGAGGAAATGGCAGACGCCGCTGAACGCGCCACCGTGTTTGCCCGTGTCGCGCCCGAGCAGAAATTGCGGCTCGTCAAGGCGCTGCAATCGCGCGGCCACGTCGTCGCCATGACCGGCGACGGCGTCAACGACGCGCCCGCTCTCAAACAAGCTAACATCGGCATCGCGATGGGCATCACCGGCACCGACGTCTCGAAGGAGGCTGCCGACATGATTCTCACCGACGACAACTTCGCCTCCATCGAAGCCGCTGTGGAGGAAGGGCGCGCCGTCTTCGACAACCTCACCAAGTTCATCCTCTGGATCCTTCCGACCAATGGTGGCATCGCGCTCATCCTGCTCGTCGCGATCATCGGCGGGATCACCCTGCCGATGCTGCCCACCCAAATGCTCTGGCTCAATCTGGTCACCGCGCTGCTCCTCGGCCTGACGCTGGTTTTCGAGCCGAAGGAAACCGACATCATGCAGCGCCCGCCGCGCGACCCGAAGAAGCCGCTGCTCACCCGCTCGCTGCTCATGCGCACCGGGCTGGTGACGCTCATCTCGC
>JBBRCO010000181.1:0-6923 GCA_038204755.1 Verrucomicrobiales bacterium | reverse complement strand
GACAGAGCCACCGGGGTAATCCTGGCAAAGTTGCCTGAGAGCGGGGCGGTCATTGGTGATCGAGAACTCTTTGAGAATGGTTCCATCCTTGTCTGTGGCGCAGACAAAGTGTTTCTTGTCGCCGAGGTCAACGCCGAGATGCGTTTGGAATTGCTGACTCGTGTTTTTTGTTTTTGATTTCATGGGAAGGTAAGATTACAGAGGGTTTGCGTTGCCTCAAGTCCTTCTCATTCTATCTGGTGGGGTTGCCATCACTCAAACGTTCGATAGAAATACTTAAGCGTGAGCAGAACCATCAAAGTCGTAATACTGATCGCCATCGTTGCTGGCTGTTTGCCTGTATTGCGGACACAGGCAATATTTGATGTCGATGTGACGTGGACGATTCGAGAAGCCACACCACGCGATCATCGAGTTACATTTCAGGGATCAAGTTTTGTGATTCCAGCCGGACAGCCCGTGACGCAAGAACATCGATTGCGGGGAGGATCACAAGGCGGATTACTGTATTCCGTCTGTGGCTGGGGATTCCTTGGCAAGACACTGAATGTTGATGGCATTGATTTGCCGCCATCCAGTATTCACCGCTTATCCCAAGGTGGCACTTTTCGTATTCTTGGCATCGGGCGATCACCGACAATGATTGCGGAGATTCGAATGTGAAGCCGGCATCAGATCGACCCAACCAACAGAATTAAGAATCGAACAATAAAGGGTGTAGCGAAGTCGCAGCGATAGCGGAGACTTCGTCTGCACCGTTTGGTTGAACAAGCCCGGGGTGTTACGGAAAAACGTCTTATGCGTTTTGTGTTGGCGGCGGTGTCTGCCAGATGTGCCCGCATGGGATGGAGCGGGTCCGTTAGAAGGCTGCGGGAGGGGCGGAACCGAAGGGCTGGAGATGCACGCCCCAGTCTTTGTGCCAGACGGCGGGATCGATGGAAGGAAAGTCGTGGTCTTTCCCTTTTTCAGGAATGATGGCTCTTCTCCAGTGCGGCAGCCACAAAGCCGGCGAAGAGCGCGTGCGGGTGGTTCGGCTTGGACTGGAACTCGGGGTGGAACTGGGCACCGATGTAGAACGGGTGGCCGGGCAGCTCGACGATTTCCACGAGGCCCTCGTTGGCGGAGACGGAGGAGATGACCAGTCCGGCTTCCTGGAGTCGTTCCTGATAGTCGGAGTTGAACTCGTAGCGGTGGCGGTGGCGTTCGTGGATGCGTTCCGCGTTTTTATAAAGATCGGCGGCCTGGGTGCCGGTGAAGAGGATGGATTCGGAGGAACCGAGGCGCATGGTGGCTCCCATGTCCTCGATACCTTTCTGCTCTTCCTGAAGGCAGATGACGGGATGTTTGGTGGCTTTGTCGAACTCGGTGGAGTTCGCATCTTTCAATCCGCAGACGTTTCTCGCGTATTCGATGGTGGCGATCTGCATGCCGAGGCAGATGCCGAAATACGGGATCTTCTGCACGCGGGCATACTGGGCTGCTAGAATTTTCCCTTCGATGCCGCGGTCGCCGAAACCGCCGGGAACGAGGATGCCATCGACATCGCCGATGACGGCTTTTGCACCGTGGTCCTCGATGGCTTCCGCTTCGACGCGGACGATCTGGACCTTGGTGTCGTGGTGGGCACCGGCGTGGATGAGCGATTCGTAAATGGATTTATAGGCGTCCTGAAGCTCGATGTATTTTCCGGCGACGGCGATGGTGACCTTGTTCTTCGGATGGATCACGCGCTGCACGAAACGTTCCCATTCCTCGAGCGCAGGCGACGGCGTGTGGCCGAGGCCGAGCTTGTCCACGACGAGGCGGTCGATTTTATCGCGACGCAGGTCGAGCGGGCATTCGTAAATCGTGTGCGCCACATCGCGGAAGGCGACGACGTTCTTGCGCTCGACGTTGCAGAACATGGCGATCTTCTTGCGGTTGTCCTCGTCGAGGTCCGCCTCGGTGCGGCAGATGATGATGTCCGGCTGGATGCCGAGTTCGCGGAGTTTCGCGACGGACTGCTGGGTGGGCTTGGTTTTCACCTCACCGGCGGCCTTGATGTAGGGCAAGAGCGTGACGTGGATGAAACAGACGTTTTCCTTTCCGACTTCGAGCGCGAACTGGCGCAGCGCTTCGATGAAAAGCAGGCCTTCCATGTCGCCTACGGTGCCGCCGATTTCGGTGATGAGGACGTCGGTCTTCGGATTGTCGATCGTGACCTGGTGCATGCGCGCCTTGATCTCATCGGTGACGTGCGGGATAAACTGCACGGTTTTTCCTAGATACTCGCCGCGGCGCTCCTTCTTGATGACGGCGTCGAACACCTGTCCGGAGGTGAGGTTGTTCATTCTTGATAGAACTCCGGAGGTGAAGCGCTCGTAGTGGCCGAGGTCGAGATCGGTCTCCGCGCCATCGTCGAGAACGTAAACCTCGCCGTGTTGATAGGGCGACATGGTGCCCGGATCGACATTCAGATAGGGATCGAATTTCTGCATCAGCGTGGTGAGGCCGCGATGTTCGAGCAGGGTGCCGATGGATGCGGCGGCAAGGCCCTTGCCGAGTGAGGAGACGACGCCGCCGGTAACGAAGTTGTATTTCATGGTGATTGAGTTTAAAGTTACTGGTCAAGGGTTATTGGTTAAAATCAGGATCGTGCGGAGTGAAGATCGGACTCTTCACCTTCAACTCCTAACTCATAGCATTTAACAAAATCTCCACCTCCCTCGCTTGTTCGGGAGTATCGACGCCGGGTGAGGTGTCGGTGGTGAGGAGGACCTTGATGGACGCGCCGTTTTCGAGGGCGCGGAGCTGTTCGAGAGACTCGGCTTTTTCCAAAGGCGAGGGCGGCCAGGTGACGAAGCGTTCGAGGAACGAGCGCTGATAGGCGTAGATGCCCTTGTGACGGAGGACCGGCAGACCTTCGACAGGGTTGCGGAAAAACGGCAGTGCCGAGCGGGAAAAATAAAGCGCGCGACCATCGAGGGCGATGGCGACTTTCACCACGTTCGGGTCTTGGACGGCGGGGTCTGCGGGATCGAGCGGGTTGGCGGCGGTGGCCATGTCGAGCGTGGGATCGGCGGCCATGGCAGCGGCGAGTTCATCGATGAGCGCGGGATCGATGAGCGGCTCGTCGCCTTGGATGTTGATGATGTGGGTGGCGTGGGGGACGGCGCGGGCGGCTTCGGCGATGCGGTCGGTGCCGGTCGGGTGATCCGGGGAGGTCATCGCGACTTTTCCACCGAAGGCGATGACGGCGTCGCGGATGCGCTCGTCATCGGTGGCGACGATGATGTCATCGAGGCGCGAGCATTGTTTGCAGCGCTCCCAAACGTGCTGGATCAGAGGTTTTCCGGCGATGAGATGAAGCGGCTTTCCGGGGAAGCGGGTGGAGCCCCAGCGCGAGGGGAGAATGCCTAGAATATGGATCGGTTGGGAAAAATCAGACACGCTTACCAGAAGTTGGGCGAGCGTAAGGCACGGACAACGCGGCGGACAAGAGCGGTTTCGGAAAAAGATTCCAGATCTGGGGAAATTCCTGACAATCCCCGAGTGCGGCGGCTTCCTTCGTGGGGAAGCCGCTGATTTTCGGTGCTCCGGCAGCGAAAGTTTCAGCCGGTGGCCGCATTCATGTGGGCGGTTTCGGCGGCATCCTCCCAGCCATACCGGCAGAAGGCTTCTTCGTTGCTGGTGGAGCGGGCGAGTTCCGTGAATGACTGTTTCGCGGCATTTTCCTCGGCGAGGATTTCCCCGATGATGTTAGCCGCTTCGGGGTAACCCAGCAGCGTTGCCCATTCCTCCAAGCAGGTATAGGCGGCGATTTCGTAGTGTTCCACCTTCTGCAGAAATGCGATCAACGCGGCATTGATGGCGGGGGATCCGGCGAACTCAGCGGCGATTTCCGCGCCCTGCTCGATCAGTCCGAGGGTGGCCTTCGAGGTCTTTCCGTTGACACGGCCTTCGAGGCAGCCGAAGACGAGTTCCAGCTTCATCACATGGCCTTCGGTCTCCATCAGGTGGCCGAGAATCGCCTTTTTCAGTTTCCAACAGCTTGCTGCGGTGGCGGTCGTCGAGAGCATTTTGATGATGCGGCTTTCGGCATCATACATGCATTCGAGTTCCCTGTGGAAAAGGTCCTCTAGGGTCTTCATCGCATTGTCGTTGATAGAGCTCATGGTCTTGTTCGGTGGATGGTTTGTTGGGGATGCGGAGTTTCCGTGGCAGTCCTAGGCGCCGCGCTGGCTCCGGCCTCCGTGAACCGGTGCGGCGGGCATTCCGGTGGCGCGGATGTCCAGCGCCTCGGCGTGGTTGAAAATGAAATGAGGGGACATGTTATTTTCTGTTTGGGATTGGAGGCTGGCTGGTGAAAAGGATTTCGGCCGGGAGACGATGGGATCCTTTCCGATCTGAAGAATGTTAGCCGGAAACCTCCGACGCACGCCATGGGGTGTAACCCTACTTTTTGAGGATTTCCGTCCTGCCGGATCAGGAGAAAGAAGCTGTGACAGTTGCATTGGACTTCCCCTTGCAGCTGTCACAGCCGGGCCGAATTTCACGGCCGACCGTTTTTGGTGTTATCCCGTGATCACGATGACGGAGCTATCATATCGATTTTTGGTGGCCGCGCGATGGGGTGTAATCCTACCACCCAGCCGGTTCGGGAAATAGCGCAAGGGTAGGGTTTCACCCCATGGACAGCGTCCACCGGACCGTGGAAAATTTCCTACCCAAAAGGAGCCTTGTCGGTTTCTGCGGAAACGCCCCACCATGCCAGCTTCCCCATGCGATCCCGCCCGCCTTGTCATCGCCATGGCGGCTTCAGTCGGAGGACTGAACGCCCTTTCCGTGATTCTGGGAGGTTTGCCCGCGGACTTTCCCGCAGCCATCGCCATCGTGATGCACCTCTCTCCGGATCACAAAAGCCTGCTCGCCGAGATCCTTAGCTGCCGCACTGAACTGACGGTGAAACAAGCGCAACCCGGCGACCTGCTCTGCCATTCCTGCGTGTTCGTGGCCCCTCCCAACCACCACCTATCCGTCGGCCATGACGGCATCCTGTCCCTCTCCTCGGCCACGGCGGATAAAATCCACCACTCCCGCCCGTCTGCAGAACCGCTGTTTGCTTCGGTGGCAAAAGTTTATGGGAAAAACGCCATCGCGGTCGTGCTAACCGGCGGTGACGGAGACGGCTCAACCGGCGTGGGGATCATCAAGGATCACGGCGGGATGGTCATCGCGCAGGACCTGCCGACCTCGCAGGATTTCAGCATGCCGGAGTCATCCATCGAGACCGGCGACGTCGATTTCATCCTGCCACTCGAAGGGATCGCCCCCAAGCTAGTCACCCTCGCAGCAGCGGGAAATCAACCCTAACCCTACACTCCGCCGGGAAACTTTATATTGCGACCGAGCCCCCGTAAGAACACCATGTGAGTCCGCCAATCGCTATTTTGATCCGCTCCATGGAAAAAAAACCATCACCCGCGCGCCGATCCAAAAAATCCGCCGCCACCGTGCCCGAGGAAACTCCCGCGCCGCCGCCGAGCGTGCAGTTTCCCATCGTCGGCATCGGTGCCTCGGCCGGCGGGCTGGAGACGTTGGAGCAATTCCTTTGCTGCGTCCCGGCGCGATCCGGAATGGCGTTTGTCGTCGTCCAACACCTCGATCCCAAACGCAAGGGGCTGATGGCCGAGCTGCTCCAGCGCGGCACGGAAATGAAAGTCGTCCAGGTGAAGGACCGCACCCGCGTGCAGCCGGACTGCGTTTACGTGATCCCGCCTAACAAAGACATGTCCATCCTCCACGGCGTGCTGCATCTCTTCGAGCCCGCCGGCACGCGCGGGCTGCGGCTGCCCATTGACTTTTTCTTCCGCTCGCTCGCACAGGACCAGCAGCAGGCCGCCATCGGCGTCGTTCTATCAGGCATGGGTTCGGATGGCACGCTGGGCCTCGGCGAGATCAAGGAAAAGGCCGGGCTCGTGCTCGCCCAGGATCCGGCCACCGCGAAGTTCGACAGCATGCCGCGCAGCGTGATCGACGCCGGGCTTGCCGACATCATCGCCCCGGTGGAGGACCTGCCCGGCCGGATCATGGCCTATCTGAACCGCACTCCCTTGGCCGCCGAGACCGAGGCGGTGGTGGACGAGAAGCTGCAGAGTGGTATCGAAAAAATCCTCATCCTCCTGCGCACCCGGACGCGCCACGACTTTTCCTTCTACAAACGGAACACGCTCTACCGCCGCATCGAGCGGCGCATGGGCATCCATCAGATCGATAAGATCGCCGCCTACGTCCGCTTCCTTCAGGAAAATCCGCAGGAGATCGACCTGCTTTTCAAGGAACTCCTGATAGGCGTCACCAGCTTCTTCCGCGATCCGGCGGCCTGGCAGGTCCTGCGCGAGGAAACCCTCCCTGCCCTGCTCGCCAACCGCCAGTCCGGCCCGCTGCGGGCGTGGGTGGCCGCTTGCTCGACCGGCGAGGAGGCCTACTCGCTGGCCATCACGTTCAAGGAAGTGATGGAAAAACTCGAACCGCTGAAAAATTTCAAACTCCAGATCTTCGCCACCGACCTGGACCCTGATGCGGTCAACAAAGCGCGCCAGGGCGTGTTTCTGGAAAACATCACCGCCGATGTTTCGCCCGAGCAACTGCGCCGTTATTTCATCAAGGAGGACCGCACTTACCGCGTGCGGCCCGAGATCCGCGAAATGGTGATTTTCTCGCCGCACAGCCTGATTCTGGACCCACCGTTCACAAAGCTGGATTTCCTGAGCTGCCGGAACCTGCTGATCTATCTGACGCCGGAGATGCAGAAAAAACTTTTCCCGCTGTTCCACTACTGCCTCGATCCCGGCGGCGTCCTGATGTTAGGCAGTGCGGAGACCATCGGCCATTTCACCGACCTCTTCGCCACCGTCAGCGGCAAGTCACGGATCTTCCGCCGT
>JBBRCO010000180.1:0-6955 GCA_038204755.1 Verrucomicrobiales bacterium | reverse complement strand
AATCCCAAGCCGGTCTATCATTACGATCCAAATGGCAAATGGCGGGTCTTCTCTCAGGAACCGGGCTTCGAGGGCCGCTGCATCAAACAGCCGGACGCGGAGAACCCGTCTGGCCAGTGGAACGACGTCGAACTGGTCTGCTTGGGAGAAGAATCGATCCACATCGTCAACGGCAAGGTGGTCATGCGCCTGCACGGAGCAATGCGGCTGGACACACCCACCCCGCAATCGCTCACCGCCGGTGAAATCGTGCTGCAGACCGAAGGCGCGGAGGTTTTCTATCGGAACATCTCCTGGCAGCCCATCACCGCCATTCCCGCGCAATACGCGCCTTAGGTTTCAAAGCCGCTCTAGACACCGCCCACACACGAGTCCAGTCTTGAGGCGAAATCATGGCTGTGGAATTCAAAGACTATTACGAAACCCTCGGAGTCGCACGGGACGCCAGCACCGCTGACATCAAAAAGGCCTTCCGCAAACTCGCCCGCATTCACCATCCGGACGTCGCCAAGGACAAGCAGACCGCTGAGGCGAAATTCAAGGAAATCAACGAGGCGAACGAGGTCCTCAGCGATCCCGAAAAGCGCAGGAAATACGACAATCTCGGCACAGACTGGCAGAATCCCCACGCCGGACGCAGCGCACAAGGGCCGCCATCCGGCTACGGTCAGGAGTTCAACTTCGGCGGCACCGGCTTCAGCGATTTTTTCGAACAATACTTCAGCGGAGCCAGCCGCCACGGCTTCCCCGGCTCCGCCTCCACTGCCGAACGCAGCCGCCGCGGCAGCGATATCGAGGGCGACATCCTCGTCACGCTGGAGGAAATCATGCACGGCGCGCTCCGCCCTATCAGCCTCCAGACCACCGATCCGCGCACTGGAAAAACCACCACCCACTCCTTCCAGGTCCGCATCCCGCTCGGCGTCACGGATGGCAAACGCATCCGCGTCCCCGCCCAAGGCGAGCCCGGCGCAGGCGGTGCCGCTGCCGGGGATCTCTATCTGCGCGTCCGCCACGCCGCCCATCCGGATTTCCACACGGAAGGCCACGACCTTTACCACGACCTCGACATCGCCCCATGGGAAGCCGTGCTCGGCGCGGAACTCAGCGTGCCCACGCTCGACGGCCCTATCAAACTGCGCATCCCACCTGGCAGCGAAAACGGCCAGCAACTCCGCGTCCGCAGCCGTGGCCTGCCCAAGGGAAAAACCGCCGACCGCGGCGATTACTATGCCACCCTCATCCTCCATCTTCCTGGCAAGATCACCGATGAGGAAAAAGCCCTTTGGGAAAAACTCCGCGCCGCCTCGTCATTCAACCCACGCAACCCATCCGCCTGATGAAAACCGAACTCCCACTCTACGAGCCGGACGCCGACGCCACCTATCAGCTGGAGATCGTTGCGCAGCTCACCGGCATTTCCTCCCAGACCATCCTTCACTATCAGGAAAACGGCCTCATCCAACCGCACGGCGCTCCCGATGAATTCGACGACGAAGCCGTCCACACGCTCCGCCGCATCGAGCATTTGAAAACCACCTTCGAGGCAAACCTTTCCGGCCTCAAGCTCATCCTCGATCTGATGGATCAGGTGGAGTGGCTCCAAACCGAACTCCGCGCCCGTCGCTGATCCCGGCCATTGATCGCAGAAGGCTTCGAATTCCTGGCATCTGGATTCGGAAGGTTTGATTCGGTGAAATTTTGACGGTAATTGTCCAAAATTACACCTCCTCAGAACCGTAGAATTTCCGGACCGGCTAACTGCCAAAATCAGATTTCACGCGGCACGAATCCAATACGGTCACCCTACGGAACAGCCCCGGTTTTGCGCAGGCGTATCTCTGTAACGCGCTGGTTTTTAAAAAAGTACCCCGGCTTGGATTCGAACCAAGGACCAATTGATTAAGAGTCAACTGCTCTACCAACTGAGCTACCGAGGCGTTGGTAATCTGCCACCGGAACGGCGACGCGGGAGATGTAGCAAATCACGACCGGAGGGCAACCGTAAAATTCCAAGGATTTCCTGATTCTTTCCCTGTCGAGTATCTCATGGACAAAACCACCATCCCGCATGACACCGTTGTCCGCTCATGCCACTTTTTCACGAATCCCGCCAGACGCTCCGGTTGGCGCTGCCCCTGATGATCGGGCAGCTCAGCCAGATGCTGCTGGGCGTGGTGGACACGGTGATGGTGGGACATCTGGGTGTGAAGGATCTGGCAGCGCTGACGTTTGCGAATTCGCTGTTTCATGTGCCGTTTGTGTTCGGGATCGGGCTATTGACGGGAATCTCAGTGATGACGTCGAATTCGCGCGGAGCGGGTGATCCGGCGCGGGCGCGCGGGAGTTGCCGGCACGGGCTCTATCTCTCGCTCGCGCTGGGTGTGTTGATCGCAGTGGTGGCTTGGGGGATTTCCTATCGGCTGGATGTTTTCGGCCAGCCCGGAGAAGTGGCCGTACGGACGACGGGATTTTTCAGGATCATCATGGTGTCGGTGATTCCGGCGCTGGCGTCGATCGCGTTGAAAAACCACGCGGACGCGCTGAACCGCCCGTGGCCGCCGTTCTGGATTTTCCTCGGTGGGGTGGGACTGAACGTTGTGCTGAACTGGGTGATGATTTATGGAAAGTGGGGCTGCCCGGCGATGGGCTTCGTGGGAGCGGCGTGGGCTACGCTGATCGCGCGGGTGGCGATCCTGGTGGCAATGATTGTTTGGCTGTTGAATGCGAGGGGGCTGCGGGACTGGGTGCCTTATCGCTGGTGCCGGGCGCCGAATTTCAATGACGTGAGGCAGTTGCTGGCGGTTGGATTTCCGGCAAGCATCCAGATGCTGTGCGAGGTGGCAGCGTTTTCGTTAGCGGGCTTGATCATGGGCCGGTTCGGCGCGGAAGCGATGGCGGCGCATCAGATCGCGATCACCTTGGCTGCCACCGCTTTCATGCTGCCGCTGGGGCTTTCGATGGCACTAACGGTGAGAATAGGCGAGGCCCATGGAGCAGGTGAAACCTCCCGGCTGCGGGTGATTGCGATCTCCGGATGGCTGTTAGGGGCGACCTATTCGCTGCTGGGGGCTGCGGTGTTTCTGATATTCGGGAAATTCCTCGCGTCCCTTTTCATCAGCGAGCCGGGGGTGATCGAGCTGGCGGGCGCTCTGTTGGTGATCGTGGGAGTTTTCCAGCTTTTCGACAGCTTACAAGTTGTGTCCTCCGCCATGCTGCGCGGGCTGCGCGATGCGAAGGTCCCAGCGCTGATGGGATTTGCTGCCTATTGGCTGGTCGGGCTGCCGGTGAGCGCGGGGCTGGCGTTCGGGTATCAAATGGGAGCAGTCGGCGTCTGGTGGGGGCTGGCGGCCGGGCTTTTCAGCGCCTGCGTTACCTTGGTCCCGCGCTTGTGGATCAGGACCAAATCGGCTACGGTGCCTTCGTGAACAAACCCTTCATCCTTCTATTTCTGTCACTTGCGCCCATTCTATTGGGCGGAGAAATCTTGAAAATTCCGAACTGCGTGCTGATCCCCACCGAATGGGCGGACGGCGACAGCTTCTCGGTGCGCCTCCCAGACGGCAAGGAGCAGACCATCCGCCTCTACGGGGCGGACTGCATCGAAATGCATGTGCAGGGCGATGCTTCTAACGTCAGCCGCCTCCGGGACCAGCGGCGCTACTTCGGGATCAGTGAGATTCTGACTGCAAAATCGATAGGTGAAGCGGCAAAAGTGGAGACGTGCAAGCTCTTGGAAAAGCCTTTCACGGTTTTCACCGGTTTCGCCGATGGCAGGGGCGACGGCCGTTTCGGTCGGATTTACGCATTTGTCAAAACCGCAGATGGACGGGATCTCTCGGAGTGGCTTGTTTCTCAGGGACTTGCAAGGGCATTTGGAGTCGTGCGCCAGCTCCCGGACGGCACCAGCGGCAGCGAGTGGCGGGAGGTATTGGTGGATTTGGAGCTTACCGCCGCCCGCGCAGGAAAGGGCGCTTGGGCGAAAACGGATTGGGAAAAACTGCCGAAAATCCGCAAAGAGGCACGAGAGGAAACGGCCGAACTCGAAACCGCCAAAGGCACGAAAAAAGCGGACCCGGCTGACAAGATCGACCCAAACACCGCCGCCCGCGACGAATTGATGGGCATTCCCACGATCGGTGAAAAAACCGCCGATGCAATCATTGAGGGCCGCCCATACAAGACTTTTCAGGATCTACTCAAGGTCGGCGGGATCGGCCCGGCTTCTCTGAAAAAAATCGAGCCCTTTCTCTCGATCAAGGCTCCCTGACCACCCGCAGCCGCCGAAGATCGTCGCGTTTCAGCACCAAGGTTTTCCGACTCCCCTTCCCTCGCCCGGAGCTGCCGTATTCGACATCCACCGAGATTTCACCACTCTTGGGCCGGATAGCGAGAATCCGGAAAACCGGCTCACGGCGCATTCTTAAAAAGCAATGCAACGGCAAGTCCGGGTGCGCGGCGTTCCACAAATACTTCGCCGGTGGGAAATCCGGCGCATCCGCCAGGGCGATCAACACTTCACGCAGCAGCCGGCCGCCATGACTGCGGGCCAGTCGTCCGGCGGACCGCCTCGCCAGCAGAGTCTCGATCAGCGCGGCCGCCGGATTCTGGTGATCCTCTTCCATTTCGTGAATCAACTCCCGCGCATGAAGCGCCATCAGCGCGTGAACTTCATCGCGCTCGATCTCGCCCTTTTCAAAACTGGCGTAAATATGATTGGGGGTCGGAATCATTTCCAAAGTCCATCGTTTGTCGCACACCCAGCAGCTTCCCGCAAGCGTCTGAGTCAGCGGAATTCGCGCGATTCGCGAGAACAAACTTTGAGTATTTTACGGCCAATTCGCAGATTTATAAAAAAACATGGAAATTTAAGATTTATTAAATACCCACGAAACCAAATCGCGACCAACATACAATCCTTTTAATATTAGCAACTTATGATTCAACTGATAAAACAGGAATCGGACCGTGATGATCAAGAATTGCCAAGTATCAAATTTTTAACTTTAATTTCGGCGTTCCCCCCAACAAATGAAAACACCCGTGTCCCCCCACATGGTTGCTATCCTTCTTCTTAGCTCGTTAGCCCCACTGACGGCCCAGAACCTGGCAAGCGCCCCCCGCTCCTCCGAGATCAACAGCAAAGCTGAAATACTCGACGATAGCAGCGTCTCCCGATTCGCCGATGACAGCATGCTGCCCGGCAAATACGAAGTTCCCGCACTGAAAAAGGCCCAAGGCCGGATTTCCGAAGGAAAAACAGTCTTCGCCTCTCAGGACGCCCTCACTCTCAACACCGAATCCACCGCCCCGCGCAATGTGGAGTCCGTGGTGGACCTCAATGTGCTGCGCAACCCTTCGCCCTACCGCAAGGTGATGGTAAGTTCCACCGGCGGCGCACCCTACCAAATCTCAGCAGACAGCCTGCAAACCGGCCTCGCCCTCATTTCCGCCGTCTATCGCGAAACCGGTAAGTCCGAAAAAGGCACTGACTGCCTCAAGGTCGCCCTTTCCGTCGAGCAACGCATCACGCTCGATCCCGCCAAGGTCCTTGAAGTCGTCGAATCCGAAGTCGGAGCGAACCCGACCTGCGCCTGCGAAATCGTCAAAATGGCGATCAAGGCCAGCGAAGCCGACGTGCAACTCGTCGTTTCCATCGTCCAGACCGCCATCACCGTTTGTCCGGACAGCATGCGCATCATCTCGCAGTGCGCCATCGCCACCATGCCCGAGTCGATCACCGCGGTGCAGGCCCTGCTCGCCAAGCTCGACCCGAACTCCGGTGAAGAAGCCGTCAGCTCGAAGAGTGCAAAAGGTGCCAAGAGTGCGAAGGTCGCAGCGATCTTTTCCCAGCCCTTTCCTAATCCGCTCGACCTGCCTCTTTTCCCGCCCCACGTCCCACCTATCCTCCCGCCACAGGTGACTAGCGTGGATCCACAATGAAGGCCGATACAGGCATTCTTGCCTGTGCTCCAGACCGGGTACATCAGTTTTTCATAAGTCGTTAGAATTCATGCTACCCGCCAGAGAACGGCGAAAGCTCCGGCCAAGAAAAGCAAAACTGGCCCGGACCTGGACACTTTTTCTCCCCTCATTGGGCTGAACGAAAATGGTGCCGTTCCTCCTTACTTTTCGGAAATCCCGACCTCCAACCCCAAAAACTGCCCTTATGGCCGATTTTGGGACCATCTGGCCGGAAATGGGACCACAAATTGATTTCTATCTCCTGATCTTCAGGTAATTTGAATTCGTTCTGAGCGAGGTCCGCCTCCTCAAAACTCCAGCCTCAAAAAAGCTGGGCCACACGATTCGAATTGGATTCCGGGGGGAAATCAACCGAACGAGGCCTAAGCTGGATGGCCCAGAAAAAAGAGCGCGTTGCGAGATCCGGGGGGATATCCAACGCGCTCTTTTCTTTTATTCATTCCTCCGTAACCCGCGCCCTGCGGAACATAGCCGGAACGGGTTTGCCACCGCTTGCAGGAGACAATAGGAGTTACGGGAATCGGCCCGGGGCGCGGTTCAACCTTAGCTTCATGCCATATCATCTATTCAGAAGTCCTCTGAAGTCGAAGCGGAGCTACGAGAAACTTGCAGTTGTGGTGAAAATGGAGGGATTCGAGTCATCATTGGGTGGGAAGTCGCCAAGCTTCCGTAAATGTACGCGCGCATTTGCATGATCGTTAAGCGGAGTGGGTGGGGCGGACCTTCCAAAGGTAACAAAGACCTAGCAGCAGCACATTGGTGAGCACGATGCACGGGCCGGTCGGGACGTTGAGGTGCCAGGAAGCGACCACTCCGACACAGGCGGCGATCAGCCCGCCAAGCACTGAGACGACGAGCATGCTGCGGAAACTGCCGCTCACCAGCTTGGCGGCGGCGGGTGGGATTACAATGAGTGCGCTGAGCAGGAGCGCGCCGAGCATTTTCAGGCAGACGGCGACGGTGGCGGCGA
>JBBRCO010000179.1:0-6976 GCA_038204755.1 Verrucomicrobiales bacterium | reverse complement strand
GCAATGCCTCACGGCTTGTCGGATTTGCCGCAGCCGCAGTTGTGGCCGCAGCTGGGTTTTTTCTTCGGCCGGGCGAGGCGGACGAGGAAAATGGTGAGCGTGACGATGACGATGCCCGCAGCGGTGTAAGTTTGCCAGTCCATGATGTTAGAATCCGAGGTGTCTGCCGGTTTGGAAAACGATGAGCGAGGCCATGTAGGCGAAGCCCGTCATGAATACGAATTGCCCGACCGCCCATTTCCACGATCCTGACTCACGCGCGACGACCGCGCTGGTGGGCAGGCATTGCAGGGCGTAGATGAAAAACACGAGCAGCGAAATGAGCGAGAGCGTGGTGAAAATCGGCCGCCCGTCCGGCCAGGTGGAGGCGGTGAGCTTGTCGCGAAGGACGTTGCGGGTTTCCTCCTCGCTGTCCGATTCATCGACCCGATAGAGAATGGCCATCGAGGATACAAAAACCTCGCGCGCAGCGAAGGAGGTCAGGATCGCGGTGCCCATCCGCCCGTCGAAACCAAGCGGCTTCACCACTGGCTCGATCACCGTGCCGATGCGGCCCATTACGCTGTGGGCGAGCTGCTCCGCCTGATCCTCACTATCAGATTTCGGATAGGTGCTCAGCGCCCAGAGCAGGATCGAGAGGCCGAGAATGATGGTTCCCGCCTTTTTCACGAAGGACCAGGCGCGGTCGAGCACATGGCGGATGATGTAGTCCCACTGCGGTTTTCGATAGGGCGGCAGCTCCAGCATGAAATGCCCGGGCGTGATGTCCTCGCCTAGCCGGCCGCGCAGGATGCGGGCGACGATGAAGGCGGTTAGTGTCCCGAGCGCGTAGATGGAGAACAGCACCAGCGCCTGTTTCCACGTGCCTTCCTTTTCATGCAGCATCAGGGGAACGACGAGGAAATAAACCGGAAGCCGCGCCGAACAGCTCATCCACGGCGCGACGAAAATTGTGACGATCCGTTCCTTCGCCGAATCGATGGTGCGGGTGGCCATGATGCCGGGGATGGCGCAGGCATAGGAGCTGAAAAGCGGCAGGAAGGACTTTCCGCTGAGGCCGGCCTTCGCCATCACACCATCCATCAGATAGGCGGCGCGCGCCATATAGCCGGAGCTTTCCAACAGACCGATGAACAGGAATAACAGAATGATCTGCGGTAGGAACATCACCACGCCGCCGACTCCGCCGAGCGCGCCATCGACGATGAGTGAGCGCAGGTCGCCTTCGGTCATTTTCGACTGGATCCAGTCTCCAAGCGCACCTTGGCCGGCTTCGATCCAGCTCATCGGAATCTGCGCGAAAGAGAAGATCGCCCAGAAGACGGTGAAGAAAATAACCGCCATCGAGATCCAGCCGTAAACCGGATGGAGCAGCACGGAGTCGATTTTATCGGATAGAGTCTGCTGGTGCGCATCCGGCCGGCGGGCGGCGAGTTCGCAAAGGCGGGCGACGAACGCGCGCCTGCCGGATTCGGGATCGTCCGGGTTGGTGACCCAGGTGGCCTCGGACGCGGGAGGATGGGGGATTCGCAGCGCTTGCTTCAGCTCGACGATGCCCTTTTTTGCGTTCGCCTGCATCGGCACGACGGGGACGTTGAGTTCCTCAGCGAGTTTTGCGGGATCAAGGCGGAGGCCGGCTTTTTCCGCAACGTCCACCATGTTGAGGGCGATGACGCAGGGCAGGCCGAGCTCGATGACCTGGAGCGTGAGCTGGAGGTGGCGTTCGAGGTTCGAGGCGTCCACCACGCAGATGACGACGTCCGGTTTTTTCTCGCCGGGAAGCGCGCCGGTGAGGGCGTCCACGGCGACTTTTTCATCGGGTGAATTTGCGCGCAGCGAGTAGCAGCCAGGCAGATCGAGCACGCGCAGCTTGCGGCCGTGAGGGGTGAAAGTTT
Organism: Verrucomicrobiales bacterium; assembly: GCA_038204755.1. Classification (GTDB taxonomy): domain Bacteria; phylum Verrucomicrobiota; class Verrucomicrobiia; order Verrucomicrobiales; family Akkermansiaceae; genus Luteolibacter. Next base: position 5,081 of record JBBRCO010000179.1, on the reverse strand, counting down.
CGCCGGATTTTACCTCTACGGTGACGCCGGAGTAGTTGCCGACGCGTTGGTTCGCGCCGGTGAGCGCGTTGAAAAGAGTAGTTTTTCCGGCGTTCGGATTGCCGATCAGGGCGATCGTGGAAGGCGCGTCAGCAGTGGCGGACATGGGAAATTTCAGACCACGGGGGAAACCAGCACCTGTTCCGCGAGTTCTTGGCTGATGGCCATCCGGGTGCCGCAGATCGAGCAGATCATGTTCCGCCCGCTGGTGAGTTTGCGGAGCTGGAGTTTCTCGCAGAAACCGAGATCGCGGAGGCGCTCACAGCCGGGACCGCTGAGCACGCGGATCTGCACATCACACCCGACCTTGACCTGATTCAGGGTCATGGCGCTGTCGATTTTCAAATCGGCTGCATGGGCGGTTGGCATCTGGGCAGAGCATCGCCAATTGAGACTGGCTTGCAACAGGAAAAGCCGGAATTTTCAACGCCCCTCGCGGATCCGCTCGGCGAGCATGGTTGGCAGGCCGGCGGCGATGATTTTTTCCTGGGTCTTCTGGATATCGTATTCCACGCGGCGGAAGACAACCATCTTGTGCTCCAGATCGAAAATCGCATAACAGGCGCGCCAGTCACCGTCACGCGGTTGACCGACGGAGCCGACGTTGATGAAATACTTCGCGTTGTCCTCGATCACCACGGACTCGGCGGGCACCTCGACGACGCGATCCGACTTCATGTAAACCCGCGGCACGTGGGTGTGGCCGTGGAAGCAGAGCTGGGTGAACTGATAGGAAAAATTCGACATCGCGTCGAAGCGGTTGGTCACGTAGTTCCAGTGCGCAGGCTGGTCGAGCGTGCTGTGGACGACGGTGAAATCGGACACCTGGCGGACCATCCGCAGGCGGGTGAGCCACTGGCGCTGCTCGTCGGTGAGCTGGAGGCGCGTCCACTCAAGGGCGGCGGCGGCCACCGGGTTCATGCTGTCGAGCGAGTGGCTGCCGGAGGCGTCCTCGTCATGGTTGCCCTTCACCGTCGGGCAGTCCATCGCACGGACTTTTTCCAAACAGGCAGAGGGATCCGCGTTGTAGCCGACGACGTCGCCCATGCAGACGTAATCCGTCACACCTTGATTTGAAGCGTCTTCGAGAACAGCCTCGAGAGCTTCCAAATTGGCATGAATGTCACCGAAAAGAGCGATCCGCATGGAGTGTAGAAGGAATGGGCGACGAAGTTCACCGCTCGATCTGCTTCTGTCGAGACGAAACCTGTCGGTGATTGTCGGGTCGCCGCCCGGATGGAAAGTAATGGCGGTTTTTCATACGGGGACGGCGCGGCGTTTTCCTCACATTGCTGCTATTTCGTGCCGCCCTTGTAGTTCGGATCCAGCGCTTTCGGAATCACCACCGGGTTCGTGCTGGTTGACGGGGCGAACCACTGGTCAGGGCCGGCGGGCGTTGGCAGCGGTTGGTCGAAAATGCTTTTTTCCTTCGGGATGGAGAGCGTTTTTTCCAACGACTCGAGCGCGGCGGCCGCTCCGTAAATCGGGAAATGCTCGCGCGTCCGGCGCCAGTGGTCGCACAGCGACTTGTAGGCTTTTTCCGGCGTGCCGAAAATTTCAACCGCGCGCCTGGCCATCTCCATCGACGGATTTTCATGCGCCTCCAGCACGAACAGCAGCGCGAGCAAGGTGGGCGTGCGGTTCTTCTGATCGGCGTAGAGCGCCCGCGCCATGGCGAGTGCGTCCTTTTCCCGTCCGGTCACCCGAGCGAGCGCGTAAAATTCCGCGCGGCGGACGTAGCCCATGGCTTTTCCCGTTTCTGCGGATTTCCGATAGGCCTCCGCGCCGGCGGCGAAGGTTTCGTTCACGTCGCGGAAGGCCTGGAACTTGTTGGAATCTGTGAGAAGGAAGCCGAGCGTGGCATAAAGGCTCCAGTCGTCCGGGTTGTTGCGGATCCCGCGTTCGAGGAAAGCGCGACCTTTCATGATCGATGCCCGCCACGCCTCGCGACGGCGGAGGGCGGGCATTTTGGAATCATTCAGATAGTAGGAAGCCGCGTTGTAGGCGAGATGCCACGAGCCGGTTTCCCAGTAGTAGCGGGTGCGCGGGGCAAGATCGACGATGGTGTCGTAGGTGTCCGCCACGTCGTCCCAGCGTTGTTCCTGGAAAAAACTGAACGCCCGCAGGTTGAGAAACGTCGCCACCAGCGTGCGCAGTCCGCCGAGGGCCACGGCGGAGCTTGTCTGGCCGATCTTTTCGCGCGTCCCGATCTGGATGGGTTCCGGCGTCAGGCCCGCCTTGCGCAAGTCCTTGCCCAGCGCCGCCTCGAAGGGCATGCGGACCGCCCCGAAGGCGAGGATGGCCACCGTGAGGACTCCGATTTTCTGCCAGGGCTTCACGACGTTAGAACTCCTTTTCCGCGAAGATGAACCACGAGGCGAGGGTGAAAAACACGGCGTAGAACAGCCCGATCAGCGTCAGTTTTCCCAACATCAGCAGCGGAAACGCCTGACCTTCGATCACTGCGTCGATCACGTTGAAGAGCTGGAAATCCGGCAGCACCAGCGATAGCACCAACGACGCCATCCTGGCGAAAACACCTTGTCCCGCTTCCCCGGATTGGAGATAGGCATCGCGTGCGTCGGCCTGGAAGTGACCGATGAAATAGATCAGGAAACTGATGATGGTGGTGAACAGCGTGCTTGAGGAAAACGTCGAGATCAGCAGTGCCAGCGAGGCCATGATCGACGCCCGCAGGAACACGGCGAACACCGCGCCCTGCAGCGACCAGGTCGGTGCATGCATCATCGTTTCCACCTTCAGCGAGGCGATCGCATCCGGTGGCCAGCCCATTGCTGTCGCCATTTCCAACTGTTGGGTCAACACCATGCCTGCGCGGATGTGCAGCACCGCTGTCATCAATCCGTCCATCAGCGCGAGCGAGACGAACACGAGCATCAGCACTCCCAACAATTTTCCTGCCAGATAGTCGAAGCGCGGCACCGGCTTCGCCAGGATCGTGTAGAGCGTGCGGTCCTCCACGTCCTTCGGCAGCAGCAGCGCCGTCGCCACGATGGACAGCACCACGGAAAACAACGTCATCGTCCCCAGCGACCAGCTCTTGATCGAGCGCAACACATTCACCCCAACAGATTCCGGCCCTTCATGCTGCGGGAGATCGAAGAAATTGCTGGCGATGGCGATCACCGCGAAAACGGCGAGAAAGTAGAACACCTTCATCCGCACCAGTTGCGTGAAGGCGTGCATCGCGATCACCCAGATGCGGCCGAGATGCGAACCTTTGGGATTTCCTGCGGCGGTGCTCATTGCTCGTCTCCTTTCGTCGTTTCGCGGAGGAAAAGTCGTTCCAGCGTGGTCCGTGGCTTGCCGGTGCGGACCAGCGTGGCCCCCGCCGAACTTCTGACCAGCGTCTTGATTTGTGAGATGAGTTCCGGGCTGGCGTCTTTCAAAATGATTTCTGTTTGATCCTCGATGGCAATCAGATCCTCTAGGCGGCCCTCCTTCACCATTTTCCCTCGGAAGATGATGCCGACGTGGTCGCAAACCTCCTGCACCTGTTCGAGCAAATGCGAGCAGAGGAAAACCGTGATGCCGCGCTCGCGCAGTTTCATGATCAGGTCGCGGATCTGGCGCGAGCCTATCGGATCCACGCCTGCTGTCGGCTCGTCGAGAATCACCAACCGCGGCTCCTGCACCAGCGCCTGCGCCAGCCCGATCCGCTGCAGCATGCCCTTCGAATAGCCGCCGAGGCGGCGGTCGCGCGCGCCTTCGAGATCGACGAGTGCGAGCAGTTCGTTCACCCGGTCCTCCAGCGCTTTGCCTTTAATGCCGCAGAGTTTGCCGTAAAAGCGCAGGGTTTCCACGCCGCTCAGGTGTTTGTAGAAATAGGGATTTTCCGGCAGGAAGCCGACGTCGTTGCGGGAGTCCACCTTGAGCGAGTCTTTTCCGAAAATCGCGCAGGTCCCGGACGTGGGAGTCACGAGGCCTAGCAGCGCCTTCATCGTGGTGGATTTGCCCGAACCGTTCGGCCCGATCAATCCGTAAACCTCGCCCGGCATGATGCGGATCGAGACGTCGTCCACCGCGCGCAGCATTTGTCGGTGGAAGGACGTCTTGAAGTCCTTCACCAGATTCCGGATTTCAACAGCAGGGGTTTCATCAGCCATCAGCGGGAGGATTCTTGAACAGGCCCAGCCCTCTGGCAACGGACAAATTTTGGAGCAGCCTGCGGGGTTACCCGAAAGGGAGCGGCCCTGACTGGTTAGCGATGGACCGGGTGCTGCGCGCATTCGAATCGGCGCAGGATGGCCGGGGCCGGAGGGCTTTTGTGGCGTGGCTGGAGGCCATTGCTAGGAATTTGCTTTTTGCAGGAGGCTCCCGAAACTGCCGTTGGGCAAGACCGGCCTGCCGGTAGAAGCCTTCCTGACCTTTGTAGCCTCGGCGAAGTAGGTGGCGAAGACCGGAGGGCGGGAAAAAAAAGGGGGGGGCCACATGCACACCTGCCAGAGCGGGATGACTGCCGATGTCCTTCAGCGAGTTCGCCAGCGCCACCCGTGCCGCCGAATAGAGCCCGGGGCGCATCATGAAGTCCGCGTTCTGTCCCCATTTCAACCCACCGAAAACTTTGAGCCCGTGACGCTGCGCCGCGTCCAACAGATTTGTCTCCGGCATCTCATAAAAGCGGATGGCGTTGAATCCCGACTCTACCATCCGTAAGAAATCCTGTTCGAACGATGCAGGCCAGCCGCCTGGAAACGGGCCGTAAGTCACGGCTTTCATCCACACGCGCCGGTTGCCGGAACGGAAGAATTTTCCATCCGTCCGCCATCGTCTCTCGTGAGCAGCACCGGTCACGGCGCGACCCTAGAGCCCGTCCGGGCCGTTGGCCACATTTTGATGAACGGAGTGGTCCGCACAGTCTCCTTGCACAAGCGAAGTGGTCCGCACAGTCCCCTGTGCGGTTCTTCCGTCGCAGCAGGACCCTCCTACGAACCAAGATTCCGCACGGGGGACTGTGCGGACCACCCGCCGCCGGTCGAAGCGTGGTCCGCGCAGTCCTCTGTGCGGTTCTTCCGTCGCAG
>JBBRCO010000178.1:0-7006 GCA_038204755.1 Verrucomicrobiales bacterium | reverse complement strand
TGGGCTGGGGGGCGTTTTCGGCAGTGGCGATTTTTTCGTCTTGGGAAAAAACGGGCGCGGAGGCGGCCATCACGGCCAGGAAAAGGAGCGGGATTGGTTTCATGGGGAAGGTAGATTTTTCGAATCCTTCCTGGTGGACGGAGAGTTGAGAGAGTCGCACTACCTTTACCGCTCTCATTCAAAGGGGGCAGTCCCAAATAACAGACATTGGGCCGCATTGTGCTTCTTGATTGGCATAACAGTTTGATGAATCGTTGAATCGTTATCATCTCCGGTCTGAATGTTCTCAAAGTCTAAGTTTGTTTGTCAATGCTTTCAACCTACCGGATGCCTTCGCATCCTACCGAAAGCGCCTTACCGCGCGGGTGACGCTCACTTCGTGACCCATTCCCAAACGGGCCGCCATCCAGCGATTGGTCATCGCCGTGCGGCTCCTGACCAATGCCGCCACCATCTCCTTATCGTCCTTCCACACGCCTCTTCCGGACAGTCCAGCCGCATCACCGGGAGCACCCAGCTCCGCCAATGCCGCCACGATGATTCTTTCCGCCTCGGCTTCATCGTGCGCCCTGGCTGCTCCACCTCCCACGCTGCTCTTGTTCCGGTCAACAATCACCGCTCCCTTGATCGCCTCCAACACCTTCTGTCCAAAACCCCTTTCTCCCAGATACCATCCACTCCGTAGTTCCTCGAGCGCATCGTCTGAAACCACGCCCTTCCGATCCTTCGCCCTCGCTTCCAGATAGCCCGCATACGCCTTTCCACCACGAGCGTCTTCCGACAACCGGAATGCCCTGAGAACCCGCCCTGTTTCTATCCAGTCAGGAATCTTGTTCCCCGCGTAGGCTCCGAAACTGCTCCACTGCCAGCTTCGCAACCGCTTCCCGGTCTCTCCACCCACCCAGCCCGAGCGCACCGGGTTCAAATGAATGTAGTCCGCTACGATTTTGAAATAACTCCCGTCCGCCCCCTCCCCATTGACCACCACGGATTTGTAGCGTCCCTGAAACACATGCCCGCGCCGGCCCCGGCACCCCGGTTCCAAGCTTGGGAATACACCCCGAGGATCCATTTCATCCCCGCCACCAAATTGGGTTGGGGAGTCTCCAGTAGAAGATGGAAGTGATTTCCCATGAGCACCCAAGCATGGATCCGCCAACCGAAGCGTCTGTTCGCCCTCTCTAACAGATCTGTCCAGGCAAAGCGGTCCTTGTCGTCCTCGAACACATCCTTACCGCCGTCACCACGCGCCATCACGTGGAAAACCGCATTCGCCGCTTCATATCGCAACGGTCTTGCCATAAACAACGCCTATCCCAAACGAATTGTTGGGTCAATGTCTGTTATTTGGGACTGACCTCAAAGAGTCCGCCCCCCCCAAACAGACCCCAAAGAGTCACCTACGCGCGGAATGCCAGCTCCACGCACTCCAATGAACTCGGCATGCGTCCAATGCAGGAACGTGTTTATCAAAAGCGTGGCGAGCCGTATCTTTTGATCAAATCGCCGCCCGCCTCGGGCAAGAGCCGGGCGCTAACGTTTGTGGCGGAATCCACCTTGCCAGATCCGAGTCCTCGGATGATCAGCTTCATTTCCTGCGGCCCGTTGAATTGCATATTCTCAAAAGAGTCGCCCGTGTGAAGCATGGCTGGATTCGGTTCGTGATCCAGTTCGTAGCCGGGCGTATTCATGGAACTCTTACTCCCGGCCCGCATGATTCCGCTTTCGGATGATGATGACTGTCAGTATTGCAAGAAGGGTTGCTGCAACAAACCACATGAAAACAGCGCGCCATGAAACGGATTGCTCCGCCGGAGGAACCTTGTTTGGATTGGTCGAGGCATTCCTTCCTTCCGGCCGTTCGCCCGGCCCTCCGGCAGCGATTGGGAAATTCGCCGTGTTGCGCAAAACCTCAAGTTCGGCTGGAGGAATTGGTTCGGGCTTTGGAGAAAACAGTGATACAGGACCAATTGGCCAAGGAGTGTCCCGGGTGATACCATGTCGAAGATGATAATACACCTTACTGCTTCCCTTGGTATTCTTGATAGTGATCTCCAAATTCGTTCCGTCCTGGTCAATCTGGTGCTCGAACTCATCGCCCGGCGCAACCTCGGTCACACGCACACCATTCCAAAACAAGAAGAGTCTTCGCTCAATAGGTATAATGGAGGCCGTCCCAGAAAAGCTGTCTTTGCCCCGCCCATAGGACGACCAGCTATCCTCGAACACATCGATCCATTCGGATTTCGGAACACTCACCATTTTTACAGGCACAGGCTCGGACGAAATCCATCGATTCGGACCCACAAGCCAGTGCGCCTGAACGGCTTCTAGACCATCGAAACAGTTCACCCCAAAGAGTTCGCTCCGGAGCCGATTTTGATTCCAAGTTAATTGTTGTCCCGGAGGCAATTCTTCCCAAGCCTGTATGCCCATACCATCCTCGCCGTTAGGTGGCCAAGCCGCTTTGTGAATGTCAAGATCTGGATGCTCAGGTGTGTGATTGTCCCGCCATTTCGCCTCAAGATAGGGCTGCCCGCCAGCAGGCCATCCAAGGCCACGCTGCACCAGTGGAATCGCGACCGCAGCAGGGTTATCCCCAGCGTTTGCAAACGTGTAACGAAAAATCAATATCTCACCTACTTTAAGAGTAGTCCATGGTATTTCCAGTTTGACAAAAAGCCCACGACCGTCGCTGCCCTCGGGATAGGTCGGCGAACCACTTGTGGCGGCAGAAAACGCCCATGACACCACCATGGTCAAAAGCAATTTCCCGAAGATGTGGGAGTCAGAACCGATTATATTACGGCTGCGGTTTTCCATTTGCGTCCCGGTTGATGCTCGCTCGCTGGCGGAGCTTGGTATTGGTGATTTCATCTTGAACAAAACTGGAGGTCGCTAGACTTGTCCCTCCATTCACAGATAACACGTTACTGTTGCCTGAAAAGTGATTATCATCGTTACCAATGAAAAGGTGGGCCAACTCGTGGGAGATAGCATATTCGAGTAGTGACGTAAACACGGTTTGGCTCGATACCCCTCGTTCTTCCGAGAGGGAGTTCACAAACATCGCAGCGCCCTGATAGGTTGGGCGATCTGGTTCACCACGCTCGTCCTGTTCTCTTGCCGCCTCTTCAACTTTTGTATAGAAGTCGCCGTTGTTCGCTCTAAAGCCCTTTCTTCCATCTAACGAAAGTTTAATAAAATCGCGGCACCGGGCGTTCCGGTTGTTGTAATTCGCGAGGACCGCTACGCCTTCACCACCACCGTATAGCAGCTTATGCGCACCTTCATTCTGGTCATATAGGACACGATCCGAAGCAATCGACAGCCAACCGTTCCGCTCATTATTGTTAGTCCTCTGTTGATCGGTGTACGGGCCGGAATACTTGTAGATGGAGCGAGCGTTCCCATTATCATAGACCACATTTCCAGCATCATCGTTAAGCTTGTCTTTTACCCACCAGGTGTCGATAGCAGCCCCGGGGAAATACTTCGGGTTGCTGCCAGTGGCTGGCCCTTCCATGGCGAAGAAGGCGGAAACTTGACTCATCGTCGAGTTCAAGGAGTATCCTTGGGCAAAGGTGTTCGGATCATTTCCCTGATCGGTGAAAAACTCGTCCGGCGGCAGCCGAAGCGTGGTCGAGGCAATGCCCTCCATCTCGCTGCATTCCACCAGCTGCTCCTTCCTAGCCGCTGAGAGTCTGCGGTGATTCGGAGTGGTGATTCCGGGGCCGCCATCAAGGATATAGCCACGGTATTCGTCACGGGCAGACAGCCCGTCACCCTTGTCAGCCATGGCTGGCATCGGACCGTCGTCACCGTCGGAATCGGCCAACTCGGCATCATCGGTGCCGAAGACTGGCGACCAGGTGGCCATGTCGTCGGGATCGACCCAGTCCTCGTCCCCTTCGTTCAGGTGAAACTGTTCGTTCCATCGGTTCACTTCTCCGCGCTCCCAGCAATCTGCCATTTTGTCGCTATTTTCATCACGGGGCAATGTGAGTCTAATCGGGTTCTCAATGACCGCGCCATTTTTCTTCAAGGTAATCTCCACCTCGCACCATGCGCCATAGTCTTTGCAGAAGATGGGGGCCCAGATTTTGTCAGCCTCGACTGTGCCCTCGATTTCAAGGAGATCGGTGCTTCCTGCAAACGAGAAATCCGCCCCCCAATTGAGCGCCACTCCGACGGATCCGGGATCTTTGGAATCTGCATTGCTACAGTAGCCGAAATCGGACGAAGGATTGAAAATCCTGAACGTGGCGGAATCCACCTTGCCAGATCCGAGTCCTCGGATGATCAGCTTCATTTCCTGCGGCCCGCTGAATTGCACATTCTCAAAAGAGTCGCCCGTGTGAAGCATGGCTGGATTCGGTTCGTGATCCAGTTCGTAGCCGGGCGTATAGGTGTTCAGGCCGTCGTAGAAGTCTGTGAGATCGCCATCGCCATTCACGTCCAAGTCCACCGGGATGAGGTCCAGCGCGGCGATGCGCCACGATTCATAGCTTGGTTCTTTCGGCATGAGCTCCAGCGTTAGGCAGTGGGCGTCATGGACCGCGCTGTTATGCTTGAGAAAGAGAGTGAGGCCCTCGGGAGAGATGAGATTTTGGTATAGTTCTGAGGTCGGGCTCATCTCTATTTTGCCATCGGTTGGAATGGCAAGCGTGACAACGCCGCTTCCGTTTTCGACTTGCAGGGTGAAGCCGGGTTGCGGGGCGTCGTCGCCATCCTCACCGGAGCCTAGCTTCAGGCAGATGCCGTCGGAGAGGGCTCCAGCGTCGGGGCCCACCTTGAGGACGAGCTTGTGCCATTGCTCTGGCTGGATCGGCAGCAGAGATGCACGACTCGCGTAATTATCATAGGGCGCTGGCGGAAATTGTCCGGGACTGATGGGAATGCCAGGTTGTTCTTGCGGACCGGCGGTGTGAGGAATGATTCTGGCACCGATTCCCGCCCAAAGAAGACCGGAGGGCTGATGGGAAAGCGCCAAACCAGCTCCGTTCCACTGAAACCCTTGGAATTCACGAAACCAGCGGTTCGCCTTGATCAAAAACCATACCGCCGAGTAAACGGTCTCTTCCTCGCCATCAATCACACTGGTACCTATCATCTGAAAATTGGAGAACCCGGATTCGGGGGCTTCGGGGAGGGGCTGGAATACGATCTCTCCAGGAGGAATATCGGTATCCCCGGACATGGTCAGAGTGGTCGTGGAGCGGTTGTTGTAAAACCATCCGTTATGGGGATAGAAGGCGGGATCGGAGATGTCGCGGGGACTAGCGACGGAATAGGTTCCAGAGGCCGAACGGGAGATAAGAAATAGCGGATAGCGCTGGGCGTCGATCTGGGAGGTTGCACCTGTATTCGCACCGGACGCATCAAGAAGCGGGATGGTCTTGGGGCCTCGATAGTATATGGAGTTCCTCTCGGAGACCAACGATTGGACTGGCTGCTTGACACCCCGGAAATGCGAAACCACACCAATGTCCCAGTATCCATCGTCGAGAGGACTGCACTGCATTCCGGCGATCATACCTTCCCACTCGGCCACGTCGATGCGGGCGAGGTTGAGCCAAGAGGTGGCGTTTTGGGAGTCCTTGAAGCGCAGGCTGAGATTTTGCAAGGTTTGCGCGGGATAGCCGGTGGCGAGTTTTGCGTTCCAACTCAGACGAAAACGTTGAGTGCTGTTAGCAGATGCCGATTCGGTGAGGGCGGTAATATTCGCGGTTTCCGCAGTGCCATTGAGGTAGAAAGTGAAATCGGACGGACCCGGCATGGGGCCTGCCGGATTGCTGACCGTGATGATGAAACTTACCGCTTTATCTAGCTGCACATCACACTGGGGATTGCCGGCCGCGTTGTTCGAGACGATCAGGGGTTTGGATCCACGCGGGTTGGCCACGTCCGGATCGACGTCATCGGGAATTCCGTCGCCATCCGCATCGGCGAATGCTTGGACACTGACAAGCGGCTGGCTATCGATGGAATCGGGAATGGCGTCGCCGTCGTTGTCCTGGTTTTTGGAATCCGTGCCAGCGGCGATTTCAAAAGCATCGGTGAGACCGTCGCCGTCCTCGTCGCAGTTGTTGGGATTCGTGCCAGCAACGGTCTCTGCGTAGTCGGAAAGGGTGTCTCCGTCGCTATCGGAAATTGCGGGGTCCGTACCTGCCAGATATTCCTCGCAATTGCTAAGACCATCGCCGTCCGTATCGGTGTCACTGATGGCGACGCGCCAGAACAGTTTGTCCGGGGGGGGGCCATCGGCTTGGGTGAGTGGGATATGGCAGATTCTTTCAGCAATGGCGTCCGCTGGGGCTTGATCTACCAGAAGCCAGTTCCCCGCGCCGAGATCGGGGGAAACCTGCAGGGTGTATAATTTCCCGGGAAGGACCGGCCAGCCAATGGTGGCGACTGCTGGATAGAATTCGGGAGTTCCGTCGCTGTTCAAGTCGAGCCAAACGTCCGTGCTGTAGGTGATCGCGGGACGAACGTAGCCATCGGGCGGGTTGGGCTCGAAGGGATTGGTGCCGGCGGCGGCTTCCTTTCCGTTATTCCAGCCATCGCCATCGGGATCATCTTGGGGAAGGAATGTGCCGGGGAGAAAGAGTTCCTGATCGTTGAACTGCAGTTCCCATAGATCGCTCATGCCATTGTTGTTAGTGTCAACTATGCCTGAGGCGGGCGGTGTGACGAGCGTGAAGAGGAGAGCCGCGAGGAAGAGAAGGCGTTTCACTTGGCACCTCCTTTTGCGGAAGCGGGTCTATCGGTGCGCCAGAAATTGAGAATGATGTCCTTGGGTTGCGGCGGGTGGGCTTTGAGTTCGGCTTCGTTTGTGAGGCGGGCGCGCTCACGGCCTTGATGGGCCGTTAGCAGGCGGGCATGTTCGTTGTTATAGAGATCGAGGAGGGACTGGATGATTCCAAGATCCTCTGCGGCGGGTTGCTTGCCAACGATGCTGGAGGTGGCTTTTCCCACGGGAAATGTGGGTAGGTCAGTGGCACCG
>JBBRCO010000177.1:0-7054 GCA_038204755.1 Verrucomicrobiales bacterium | reverse complement strand
CCTGCCGGTATTGGCGGAACACCTGCGAGTGGACGGCGGCGGGGCGCACCGGGCACTGGCGGATTGCCGGGTGCTGCTGGGATGCCTGCGGCAAGCCCACGAGATCTCGGAATCCGTTTAAATCTCTGGAAATCTTTTATCACCATGGTCATTCACAAGATAGCGTGAGCCCCGCTGCGGTCGTTCTGGCATGAGGGAAATCTCAGTTGATGCGGGGCATTGGATACCAGGCAAGCACTCAGATCCCGAGTTCCGTGGTGAAAGGCCGCCAGTTGACAGGAAGGGCGGGACGGAGTTTGCTCGGCGCGATGTCGCCCGATTCCCAGCAGGACTTTGCTTATGCTTTTCTAAGCATCCTTTTCGAAGGGGCGCCGTTCATTCTTTTGGGCACCCTGATCAGCGGATTCATCGATGTTTACCTGCCAGCCGGGACGATGGACCGCTTCCTGCCGAAGAGCAAATACCGCGCGGTGCTGACGGCGGGATTGTTAGGCGCGGTGTTTCCCGTTTGCGAATGCGCGGTGGTGCCGGTGATCCGGCGGCTGGTGAAAAAGGGCCTACCGGTTTCCTGCGCGCTCACTTACATGCTGGCCGCGCCGATCGTGAATCCAATCACCGCGCTGAGCACCTGGAAGGCGTTCCAAGGACAGGATGCGGCGATGATGACCAGCTCGCGACTGCTGCTCGGCTATTTCATCGCCGTGGGAGTGGGATTCATCGTGCTGAAACTGCCGCTCGCTTCGGTGCTGAAGGCGCGGCTCGCCGAGAGTTTGGAAAAGGACGAGGCCGCGCAATCCCACCATGATCACGATCATGATCACGACAACTACTGCGGACATGACCACGCGGACGATGGCGGGCAAAAACTCGTCGCCGCGTTCCGCTCCGCGATGAAGGACTTCGTGGACGTCGCGGTTTATTTCGCCATCGGCGTGACCATCACCGCGCTCTTCAACACCGGCATCGCCCCCGGCGCGCAATGGCTGGACAGCCTTGCAACAAACCAGGCCGCCGCGCCCGCCGCGCTGATGGGCCTCGCGTTCATCCTCAGCCTGTGCAGCACGTCGGACGCGTTCATCGCCGCGACTCTGGCGAAATTCACCTGGGGCGCGAAACTTGCGTTTCTCACCTTCGGCCCGATGATGGATGTGAAACTGCTCTTTCTCTATCAAACGGTGCTGAGGCGCCGTTTCATCTTCTGGCTCGCGGTCGGGCTGTTCTTCGCGATCGGCGGCATCTCGATTTTCTGGCAGCAACTCATTCTCGAATCGAAATGAAACCGCGGACCCGGCGCATCCTGTTTTCCATCGCGGTGCTCCTGTGGAGCGCTGTGCTGCTGTACTTCTACGGCAGCGGCCGGATGAACAATTACCTCGCGCCGGATTTCCGCCTGATCGCTTTCTGCGGCGGCCTCGGGCTGGCCGTGCTCGCGCTTTTCAACCTGCTCACCAGCGGCCAATCCGCAAGCTGCGGCCACGATCACGGCGATGAAGAACACGATCACGAAAGCAGCGACATGCATCCGCTCATGGCGCTGCTGCTGATGATGGTGCCGGTGGCTCTATCCGTCGTGTGGACGAAGGATGAATACTCGGTCTCGGCGCTTTCGCGAAAAGGACTCTACGACACACCATCCGCAGACAGGTCACGCTTCCTCGCCTCCGCGATGCCGGCGATCACGCCGGAGGAAATCGAAAGGACCCATCCGAAAACTGCCGATGGTTTCTATCAATTCAGCCTGCTCGATTTGTTTTTCGCCACCGGCGACCGCGAGCTGCAGACGGCCATCGACGGACTCAAGGTGGAAACCGAAGGCCGCTGGATGGATGAAAAAGTCCGCAATCCGCACGGCAACCGCAAGCGGCTCTATCGACTTTTCCTCACCTGCTGCGCGGCTGACAGCACGGCCATCCCGGTCATCCTCGACTTCGGAAAAATGCCACCGGAGTTTCCTGAAAACGGCTGGGTGAAAGTTGCGGGCACCATGCGCTTTCCGCTCGAAGATGGCGAACTGCACCCCGTGCTCGTCGTCGATCATGCCGAGACCTCGAAGCCACCGGATGAGGAAAATTTCATGAGGAATCCATAAATGCCAAAGTCTCCAACAGAATCAGCCCCTCCGTTCCCGCCCGGCTGAAAACCGCTACCCGCCTGGCCGTGGGGTGTGATGAGCCTGGGAGGCGGGCTGGCGCGGGAGCTGCATGTGCCGCAGGATACTCGGGACTGCGTTGGGTAATGCGGAGTATGGACAGCATTGAGGGGACCGCTTCGAGGCGGAACCAGGACGGTGGGGAGCACTCCGCATCACGCCGCACACGTCACATTTCCCCAAGGCTAGCAGCTCACTTGGCAGCTCGTCAGCGGGATGTTTGATGGTTCGGAGCGAAGAGTTGGGAGGGAGTCGAGCCCGTGGCCCGGAGGAAATTCATTCTAACATTTTAATCCGCCGGGACTGGCGCCGTCGCATGTAAAGCGCCGGCACCGCTACCTGCGGGGGCGAGCGCTGAACGCGGGGTTGAGGCTCTAGCTACGGAGACTCTTTGATCCGGTGCCATCCGCGAGTCCGGATCTGGTTTCGTCCAGCCATTTCATCTTCAATTTTTGCGGATTCTTGCGCGTTTTTGCGGCTGGAAATCTTCCGATCATTTTGATGGGTTAGGCCCGCCCGGTGACCTCGGGGCGGCTGGATTTTCCTGCTTTCCGTGCCAAATCGGTGGGGAAAGACGATAGGAAGAACAGGCAGAAATGCCTGTGTCACATCCGGGGCATTTCAACCGGGGCCGTTGCAGGCGGCTCCGATGAGGAACGCGCTCAACGAGATCTCCATCAGACTTCCACGCCTGCGGATGGGGCGATGTGTCCGCCGGGATATGCTGCCGCGCATGAAGTTTTGTGATTCATGGTGACCGCCCGTTTTGAAACGGGCTTTCTTCGTTTGTAGTCCAACCCTACAGGGCAACGCCTATCAGGATTGGATAGGGACGGTTTACTGTTGATCGCGGGATGGATCAAGACACCACCCGGAGGTTTCATCCCAAGGCTAAAAGGCATTGCCCTTCAGTGTGTCTTCCGGGCGGGCACGAAGACACCCTGAAGGGTTGGACTACGAACGGAGAGGAAGCACTCCGCCACGCGGAATCCAACAAACTTCACAGGAAGGTGGGGATTTGTGGTGAATGCAGGCTTGACGGGAAATGGGGAGGCCACTTTTTTTTCGCTCGTCTCTCACTGGCGGAATGAATTCCGGGGTCCAGTTGGGCAATGGCTCTGCACCGACGAGACCGGGCAGCAGGGGAAAAACGAGCGGGGAAATCCAGACCACCATGTGAAGAGTGGCGGTGAAGCTGCAGCCAGCGGGTCAATTTCCGTGAAACTTCCCTTAATCGGCTGTTGGCGATTCTCGGACAGCGGAATAGAATGTCTCCGTGGCCGAAGATCCATCAGCGCCGAATCTCCCGATCCAGCTTCAGGGCCAACTCCTGCTGGCGGATCCTTCGTTGCGCGACGGCACCTTCAATCGCTCGGTGATCCTGCTGGCGGAACACAAGTCGGACGAGGGCGCTTTCGGGCTGATTCTGAATCACCCGACCGGAAAAGTGGTTGGCGATTTCCTCAGTGGCGAAGAATTTGCCTCGCTGAGCAAGCTCGCGGTCCACGAAGGCGGTCCGGTATCGCGCGATCAGATGACATTTTCCTCGTTCTGGTGGGAAAAGAAAAAGGGCCTGCAATGGGCACTGCGGATCTCTGCGGAGGACGCCACGAAGCACGCGCACAAGCCGGGCCGGATTGTGCGGGCGTTCGTCGGCTATTCCGGCTGGTCGGCGGGGCAGCTCGAAAGCGAATTGCGCCGCAGCTCGTGGATTCCGGCGCGGCCGCAGCAGGATCTGCTGGGGCACGAGCACGACCGGGGCCTCTGGTCGGAATTGCTGCGCCACGTTTCACCGCTCCATCGGATCCTCGCGGAAGCGCCGGATGATCCGTCCTTGAACTAGTAAAATGGGGGTTGATGATCGCGGGGGGATGTTTCCTAATCCCGCTCTTCGCCCGCCACCGTCACCGCCTCCGCCATGTCCGACCAGCCTCTCCTTTTCAGTCCGCTCAATGAAATCATCGCGGAAATCGCCGCCGGTCGGCTGGTGATCGTCGCCGATGATCCGGATCGGGAAAATGAAGCGGATCTCGTCGGCGCGGCCTCGCTCTGCACGGCGGAAATGGTCAATTTCATGGCTGTCCACGCCCGCGGGCTCATCTGCGCGCCGCTCACCGCCGAGCGCGCCGAGGAAATCGATCTGCCGCAGATGGCCAGCCGCAACCGTGAGGGCATGAAAACCGCGTTCACCGTGAGCGTCGATGCCGCGGAAGGCATCACCACCGGCATCTCCGCGCCTGACCGCGCGTTGACGATCCGTCTGCTGGCCGATCCCGCGATCGGCCCGAACGCTTTCGTGAAACCCGGCCACGTTTTCCCGCTGCAAGGCATGCCGGACGGTGTCCTGCGCCGCGCCGGCCACACCGAGGCGGCGCTCGATCTCGCAGAACTCGCCGGCCTGCAACGCGCGGCGGTGATCTGTGAGATCATGAACGACGACGGCACGATGGCCCGCGTCGGCGAACTCGGCAGCTATCAGGAAAAGCATGGCCTGAAAGCCTGCACCATCGCCCAACTCATCGAATACCGCCGCCGTTCGGAAAAACTCGTACTGCGCGAGCAGACAGTCCTGATGCCCACCGATTGGGGCGATTTCGACTGCCATCTCTATCGAATTTCCACCGACGGCAGCCACCACCTCGCCCTCAGCCGCGGCGATGTGGATCCGGAAAAACCCACGCTCGTCCGCGTCCACTCCGAGTGCCTCACCGGCGATGTTTTCCACTCGAAACGCTGCGACTGCGGTGGCCAACTCGCTGCGGCCATGGAGCACATCGCCACAGAAGGCGGCGTGTTGCTCTATCTCCGCCAGGAAGGCCGCGGCATCGGACTCCCCGCGAAAATCCACGCCTACAAGCTCCAGGAGCAGGGCATGGACACCATTGAGGCGAATGAAAAACTCGGCTACGGCTCGGACCTCCGCGACTACGGCATGGGTGCGCAGATTCTCTACGATCTCGGCGTCCGCCGCATCCGCCTGCTGACTAACAACCCGAAGAAAGTCATCGGGCTGGAGGGATATGGGTTGGAAATCGTCGAGCAACTGCCGATCAGTCTGCCGTCGAATCCACATAACGAGAAGTATTTGGAAACGAAGCGGACGCGGATGGGTCACACGCTGTAAGGGATTCTAAACTCTTTATTGCACTTTCCCGAAGCATCCCCAAACTCCGCGCATGGAACTCGACCTCATCGACGTTCAATTCGATCTTCGCAACATCAAACCCCGTGAGCTTGAAGAAGCTTTCGAGGATCCTTTTTCCGTCCGCTTTCTGCCGGACAACGAACGTTCGGACGGGGCGTCCCGCTATTATGCGCTCGGCCGCACGATTGCGGACCGCTATCTGTTCATCTCGTTCTGGACGGATGGCAAAATGACCCGAGTGGTGGCCGCCCGCGAGATGTCCGAAGCCGAACAGAAGTTCTACGATCGCAAATACGCGGAATTCCGCTGAAGCACCCTATTTTCCCAAGCCATGAATGCCGTCAACCGCTGGACAGAGATTCCCGAATTCGCCGATGAGGCTGCCGAAGCCCGATTTTGGGAAACCCACGAGTTGGACGGCCGCCTGATGGCGACTTCCGTGCATGAGGCGGATTCCCGCGAGTCCACCACGATCACGCTGCGCTTCGATCCGCGCATGCTTTCCCGGATCAAGCGCATCGCCCGCTCGCGTTTCCTCAACTATCAATCGATGATGAAACAATGGCTGGCGGAGCGGCTTGAGGACGAAATGCGTAAGCTCTGAGCATGCCGAGGGTGTCACGCAGGCCGCTTTTCTGGCTCACGACGGTTCTCGTTTGGTTCGGCGTCCTGTGGGTTCTATCGTCCGGCGTTCATCCCGAGGTGGCGATGCCGCCGATCTATGGCTTCGACAAGGTGGCGCATTTCGGCTACTTTTTCGGCGGCGCGGGTTTGTTCGCCGCGTTTCTTTTCCGGATGGATCCGGTTTCGCCGCGCTGGAGGAGGATCGTGGCGCTGACGGTGGTGATGATGGGGCTGGTCGGCTGGATAGATGAGTATCATCAGGGCTTCGTCCCGGGCCGCACTGGAAATGATCCGTTCGACTGGCTGGCGGATGTGATAGGTGGCTTCTGCGGCGCGTTGGTTTTCAAAGCGTTTCATGGCAGGCTGAAATGGGATTCATGAGACGGAGCTTTTCCCGCAGCTTTTCACCTTCACAAACAGGCATGCCCGGGTTACCTCACGGGCATCATGAGCCTGAATCAACTCGATCAACTGAAGCAGTTCACCACCGTGGTCGCCGATACCGGCGATTTCGAGTCGATGAAAATCTACCAGCCGCAGGATGCGACCACCAACCCGTCGCTCATCCTGCAGGCCGCCGGGAAGCCGGAATACAAGCACCTCGTCGAGCAGGCCATCGTCGAAGTGAAAAAAACCGGCACCACCGGCCCGGCTCTGACCGAGGCGATCGTTGACCGCATTCTAATCATGTTCGGCCTCGAAATTCTCAAGATCGTCCCCGGCCGCGTCTCGACGGAAACCGATGCGCGCCTCTCTTTCGACACCGCCGGCTCGATCGCCAAGGGCCGCGAACTCATCGGGCTCTACGAAGCACAGGGCATTTCGCGCGACCGCATTTTGATCAAGATCGCGTCCACCTGGGAGGGCATCAAAGCCGCGGAAGTGCTGGAGAAGGAAGGCATCCACTGCAATCTCACGCTGCTCTTTTCGC
Source organism: Verrucomicrobiales bacterium (assembly GCA_038204755.1). Lineage (GTDB taxonomy): Bacteria > Verrucomicrobiota > Verrucomicrobiia > Verrucomicrobiales > Akkermansiaceae > Luteolibacter. The sequence continues at coordinate 205 of JBBRCO010000177.1, read as the reverse complement.
TCGCCCAAGCGGTGGCCTGCGCGGAAGCAGGCGTACAGCTCATCTCGCCTTTCGTCGGACGCATTTACGATTGGTTCAAGGCGGCGAACAAGCGCGACTACGTGGGCGCGGAAGACCCCGGCGTGCAGTCGGTGACGCAGATCTTCAACTACTACAAAAAGTTCGGCCACAAGACCGAGGTCATGGGTGCGAGCTTCCGCAATCC
>JBBRCO010000176.1:0-7152 GCA_038204755.1 Verrucomicrobiales bacterium | reverse complement strand
AAAGTTGCCCACAACAGTCCGCTTCTCCGACGAGTTACAGGCCCATTCTCGAACCGGCCTGTTGTGGACAACTTTCAAGAGCCACCCGCCGCTTCGCGGCGATCAGGCGACGGTTTCACCCACATTTTTGGCGGAAGAGGCGTTCTGGTGGAGCGGATTCTGAAAGCGGTTCTTTTGTCGGTAGATCTGTTGCGTCCACTGGGGCTGTTTCTCCGATCCGAAGATCCAGCCCCGGTAGTTCTTTGTTTCAATGACGAAGACCCCGAAGCGGGACACGACGACGTGGTCGAGTTGGGTGCAGCGCGTTCTCCCGAAGAGCCGCACAGGGGACTGTGCGGACCACTTGTCCACGTCCGGATCGATGGCGGTTTTGGGGGTTATTTTGGTCGAGTCCCTATGAGGGCTGTCTGAAAAATAGGGAGCGTCGATATCCTATCACCTGAGTCGGGCCGAAATTCTGCCGGCCGACTGCGGACAGGATGTCCGCAGCACTCAGCGTTTAGAATGAACGCGCACCAATTTTCAAACGGCCTCTGGGTGATCACAAAGAATCACAGAACTTCGTGCGCTGCGGTGTAGGTGCCGGCGGGGATGGTTTTCGTTTCCGGGCTTGGGTGGTGAAACTCTACATCGCCTTCGATGACGACGCCGGGTGCAAAATGGATGGGCCCGGTGACTTTCAAACTGCGGCAGGCGATGAGCGAGGGGACGCCGAGGGCTTCGATCTGATCGACGAGCTTGTAATCGTCCGAAAGCGCGATGACGGGCGGCACTCCATTCCGTGAAGCGGCGAGGCGGACTTGGCCGTTTGCGAGGATCTCATAGGCATCGGAGCGGAGTGCGAGGAGGTCGCCCGTCGTTTTCACAGGGGCGAAGCGGCTGCGCGGGACGTCGATGGCGGTGGAGCCCTCGAAGCACTCGATGGCCGCACCCATGGCGATTTCAAGCTGGATGACGGCGGCCGATTTTTTATCGCGAGGATCGACGGTCTTGTTGTTTCGGATCATCGGCAGCGGCAGCACGCCGGAATCGGCGGCGAGCTGTTCTTTCAGCAGATCGAGACGGAGCCAGAGGCTGTTGGTGTTGAAATACTGGTGGCGGTCGATGTCCTGAAACGCATCGGCATCGGCGTCCGGGCACTGCGCCACCTCGCGGAGGAGCAGGCGTCCGTCGGATTTCCTAACGGAGAGATGGCCGCCCTTGCGGTCGGCGGCGGTGCGGCGGGTGGCTTCCATGAGGAAAGGCGCGCCGGAATCCGCGAAGTATTTGAGGATCGTGGGATCGAGGATGGCACCGAGATTGTCGGAGTTTGAAACGAAGGCGTATTTCACGCCCTCGGCTAGCAGGCGGTCCAGCCAACCGCTGCCGACGAGCGCCGGATAGAGATCGCCGTGGCCGGGCGGGCACCATTCGAGGTCGGGATCGGCGGGCCAAGTGACGGGATCGAGAGTGGCGGCGTCGATTTTCGGAATCTGATTCTGCATCAGCTCGACCTCGGAAGCATCGGCTAGACCGGCGGCACGGTATTTTTCCAAATGCGCGAGCGTGTCCTCGCTGGTGCTGAAGCTGTTCATCAGCAGCAGGCGGACGGGCGCGCCGCTGGTTTCCCGCAGATCGAGGATCTGGCGGACCATGAGATCGAGGAAATTGACGCCCTCGCGGACGGATAGAAGGCTTTTCGGTCCTTGCAGGCCCATGCCGGTGCCGAGGCCGCCGTTGAGTTTGATCACCACGGCTTGGCCGAGCAGAGTGGCGTCCGCAGGAGCGTTGGCGGCGATGTTTTCAAATGACGCCAGCCCGGTCGCAGGAGCGATGGTGTCCTCGGGGATCATGCCGGTTTCATTGCGGAGCAGGGCCTCGTAGTTGCGGCGGAAGGCGCGGATGGCGGCGTCGCCCATTCCGGCGGCGGTCATTTTGGATTCGAAAGCGGCGAAGTTTCCCATGGTCATGAATTTGGTGCGCCCGGAATCTGACTGGGGACACCGGATGGGTCACGCTGATTTTTCACCATGCGGCTGCCATTATTTCGCGGGGATGTCGTGATCGGAAGCTTTGGCTCCTTTTTTGAAACCGCCCGCCTGATAGGGACTTGGTTGATAGTCGCCCACCGGGGTCACATCCGCCTTCGCCGGGACTTCAAGTCCGAGGGTGGCGTAAACGCCGTTCACGACGAGGCGGCGGAGGCCTTCGTTGCTCAGATCGGTAGCAGCGCCCATCGTGGTGCAGAGGATGCTGTTGGATTTCCCGGATCTGTTATCCACCACCCGCGTCCAGGCGACGGGCATCATGGGGGTGTTAACGTCCTGAGGCTGCGTGTCGGTGGCGCGCTTTTTTTCATATGCGGCCGGGGGATCAGCGGGGGTCATTCCTTTGAGCACCTGGCCGCGCATCAGGATGGTGGCATCTGCGGGCGGATAGACTTCGTAAACATCGCTGTCGCCGAAGATGTCCGTCACTCCGCGCAGCAGCGGGCTATTTTCGTTAGCCGCCTCGATCACGCCGCGGGTGGCTTCGAACTTGTGGTGCCCCCAATGCGTCACCCATGCCTCGCCGAGAATGTTCTTCCCGAAACTGTTATATGATTTGTATGCGCTGGAGTCCGGCAATTGGAAGGCGTGCGTGCTGGTCCGCAGGGCGACGATGGGCGTGCCGCGCAGGATGGCGTCGTCGAAGTGCTTCATCGTTTCATCCGGCCATTTGCGGAAGCGCACCAGCATCACGATGACATCCGCAGTATCGAGCGTTTCGGGTTTGCCGAGGTTCTCGGAGCGGTTTGGATTGAGCATGCCATCGGGATCGGCGGAGAAAAGCACGGTGCAATTAAAACCGTGGCGTTGGCTGAGGATTTTCGCCAGCATCGGCATCGCCTCCTCTGAACGGTATTCCTCATCGCCGGCCAGGAGAACAACATGTTTCCCCTTCCCCGGTCCTTCACCACCGGCATAGGAAACCCAACCGACGCCGGATTCGGAGCGGGCTTGTGAGAGACAGATGGCGGTGGCCAGGCCGGCGAGCACGATGGATTTTCTCATGATGAAAGCCCAATACCAGCAGACCGTCCGCGATCTTTCTCTTAGCGGACGATGATCGCGCGGGGCGCGGCATGGAACGCTTCAGACTTATTTTTCGGCACGGCCGCTTCTGCTTGGCTGACTGGCGGAGCGGTCGGCGCGGGTGCATTTTCCAAGGCTGGGAGATTTACAGGCTTCCGTGCGCGGTACTGCTGGGTGAGATCCTCACCGAAGCGCGATTCGAAAAATTGGAACGCCTGTGCCGCGCCGAAGACGAGGCCGCAGGAAAGCGCCAGCAGCCAGAGGGTCGATGTCCATCCTCCGCGCACGCCGTCGTGGGTGGGGACCTTGATCGCCGCCATGCCCGATGACTCCAGCAGCGGCAGCAGCGGATCGCCCTCAATGAATGCGGACGGCTTGAGCGCGTCCAGCCACGGCGTGGCGTCCACATTGAGGAATCCACTGTATTGAGCGAGGAAACTCTTTGCATATACCGGGCTGATGAAATGGGAAAAGTCCTCTGCCTCCAGCGCCACGATGGCCGAGCGTGGCAGGCGGGTGCTGAAGACCACGTCGTCGATTTCCAGCCCCGCGCTTTCGCGTGCCTTTCTCAAGCATTCTCCAATCTGTTCGAAATGGTCCACCACGGTTTACCGCGTTATCTTATAGGTCCGGGCGTCGCTTCGCAAGTCCGCGCTGGCAGGTTTATGGGAGCAACACTGCGGCGGCGGACCGGGTGAATTGTTTTGCACGACAAATGTTAGTAAAATGTTGCAAACTGCCATCTCCCGCACCGGACTCTGAGCCACAAGCCTTTCATCTGCAACGATCTGGAGGAAGCGAGCAAAACGGAACGCCGTCTGCAAAATGTATATCCAGCAACCAACCGTCATCGGCCATGTCATTTTCCAAATCCATCCATAACCCGCCTCGCACTCCGGACAACAGCCCGGCGGCGCAAGAGGGCCTCACCATTGGCGAGCAAATCGAAACCATGCGCCTCGAATCCGCGGATTGCCCCGGCGAATCGTGTTTCATGACCGCCTGCGGCAAGAAGTGCTGGATCACCAATGGAGTGGTCGAACGCTTCATCCGCAAACAAGGCGCGGTGCGCCCCTCGGACTACCACGCGGCGAACGGGGTGGAGTGGCAGTCGCTCTTTTTCAGGGGAATCTAGCAACACCCGCAACCACACCAACCTATGAAAACCGAAACCATACCTAACGAAGTATCCGAACCTGTCGATGTCTTGGCCCACGCCAGTGATTGCATACGCAAAAATCCCTTGTCCAGCGTGGTGGGGGCCGCCGTCTTCGGACTCGCCGTGGGATGCCTGATCATGTCTGGCAGACACGAGCCAACCCTTCAGGAGCGCTTCGTCGGGGAACCGCTGGAACACGCCAACGACGTGCTATCAAATATTTCTGAAAACCTCTCCCGCCTCGTCGCCAACCTTAAATTCTGGTAACCATGAATCCACTTCCATCAGATTTCCCGCAGGCTCCCACCATCGAACAAGGAATCAATTCCCTGCTGGCCGACGCACGGGATAAAGTCCGTCACACCTCCGATCACTGTCGTGACCGCGTCCGCCAATCGCCGGGAACCGCCGTGCTCGTCGCCGTCGCCGCAGGTTATTGTTTGCACCGCCTGCCAGTGCGCTCGCTGCTAGTTTCACAGGTCAGGCTGATAGCAGCTCTCACGCCGCCCGCCCTGCTGGCGATCGGTGCGGCGAAACTTTGCGAATTTCTGCAAAGCCAAGTGCACGAGAAATCCCAAGCCGCTTCAGTGCTCCGCCACGCCGGAGAACTGCATGGCGACGGCTGAGTCTGAGCCTCAGGCGAAATAGGTGTCGCCATGCACATACGGCGGCGCCCAGCAACAGAGGAACTGTAGCGGCTCCGTCGCACGGATCTAGTGCCATGCGCCGGGCGGGATGAGAATCGCATCGCCGGGAACGACTTTCCGCGAGATGCCGTCGATTTCCATCACGCCGCTACCCATGAGCAGATAGTATAATTCCTCGCTGACCTTGTGGTAGTGCCGCTCGGTTTCACCACCGGCGGCCAGCGTGGCCTCGGCGAGACTCTGGTTGACGACCGGCGCGTTCGACAGATCCAGCAGACTGCGGATGGTCGAGCCGTCCTTGGTGGTGAAAGGCACCTGCTGCTCACGGTTGCGGATTTCCATACGGGGAGGAAATCAGCTTGTGCGCCGGAGATCAACTGGACATGCGCTCCGGTTGTTTCATGCTCCGCGCATGCCCGCTGTCCGCGTCGATTTAGCCGAAAGATCTTACGATGTCATCGTCGCAGCCGGGGGCCTCGTGAAGGCCGGAGAGCTGGTTTCCAAAGCGGGACTTTCAGCGCTGCGAGCCGCCGTGATCAGCGACGAGACCGTAGCGGAATTTCATTCCAGCGTCTTGCTGGGGTCTCTCGAAGCCGCCGGTTTTCGCCCCACGCTCCACACGGTGCCGGCTGGGGAGGCGTCGAAATCGATGGCCCATGTGGAATCGCTCTGCCGCGAGATGATCCGCGCCGGGCATGACCGGAAATCAGTCGTCATCGCCCTCGGCGGCGGTGTGGTGGGCGATCTGGCGGGCTTTGTGGCTTCCATTTTCTATCGCGGGATTCCGTTTGTGCAGATTCCGACGACGATCGTTGCCCAGGTCGATTCTTCAGTCGGCGGGAAGACTGGGGTGAATGTGGGGGAGGGAAAAAACTTGCTCGGAGCGTTCCATCAGCCGCGGCTGGTGATCGTGGATCCGGAAACACTGCGCACGCTGGCGGACCGAGAATTCTGCGAGGGATTTGCCGAGGCCATCAAACACGCTGCCATCCGCGATGCGGCGATGCTCGATGATCTCGCCGCTTTCGATCCATCGGGCCGCGACGTGCCGGCGGACCTGATCGCCCGCAACATCGCCATCAAAGCCCGCGTGGTGGAGGCGGACGAACACGAGACGCTCGGCATCCGGGCGCTGCTGAATTTCGGGCACACCATCGGCCACGGAATCGAGGCGTCCGTCCCCTACGGCGAGATGCTGCATGGCGAGGCAATTTCCCTCGGCATCCGGGCCGCGCTTCTGATTTCAGAAAAACACGGCGGGCTTATTGCTGCGGAAAGCGCTAAAGTGATCGGCCTTTTGGAACGTTATCATCTGCCGCTGGTGCTCTCCCCGAAGATCACGACGGATAGAGTGATGGAAAAACTCGCGCGCGATAAAAAATTCTCCTCAGGTGCCATCCGCTTTGTGGTGCTCGACAAGCTCGGCAGCGCAAAAGTGATCAACTCGGTGACGGCAGATGACCTGAGGGAGGCGATCAAGCATTTGCGGGATCCTGTTAGCCCCCGGTGACTCAACCATCCGCGTCCGGCATTTCCTCCTCCGCCAGTTTCCTGTCCACCAGAAACGGTCCGAAGGGGACCAACGACGCGACGAACGCCATCACGGATTTTGCAAAAGTCAGCTTACCGCCTGCCCAAGCGGAGAAAACCGCCATGCCGTAGAGGATGAAAAGCACGCCGTGAAACCAACCGGCCATTTTCACCGCTTCCGGCATTCCGGCGAAATACTTGAGCGGCATCGCAACGCCCATGAGCAACAGAAACGACACGCCTTCGATCATTCCTACGAGGCGCACCCGACCGACCGCTGTTTTCCAATTTGGCATATCCAAAGGGAAGATTTCGCCTTCAACCTGACAATCACAAAAAAACCAATGGCTCCCGCTTGAGAAGCCAATGGCGGTTGATTGATGGTGGCGTGAAACCGGATCAGTTCACAGCCACGGCGGACGAACCTGTCTCCCCGGTGCGGATACGGATCGCTTCCTCAATGGTCGAGATGAAGACCTTGCCGTCTCCAATTTTGCCGGTGTTCGCGCTCTTGACGATCGCGGCGGCGACGCCGTCAGCCTGCGCGTCGTCAACGACGATTTCGATTTTCACTTTGGGAAGGAAGTCCACGGTGTATTCAGAACCACGATAGATTTCCGTGTGGCCCTTCTGACGACCGAAGCCCTTGACTTCGGTGACAGTCATTCCTTGCACACCCACCTCGGCGAGGGCCTCCTTTACTTCTTCAAGCTTAAATGGTTTGATGATCGCTTCGATTTTTTTCATAGTTCGGCGGATTGGT
>JBBRCO010000175.1:0-7183 GCA_038204755.1 Verrucomicrobiales bacterium | reverse complement strand
CGGCGCAAGCTGGGATTGAGGATTTTAACGGGATTTTCCAGGAGCGGCTCCGCGGCATCGTGCGCGAGGGTTTGCTTTTGATGTTCGAGCAGGAAGTGACCTCGCTGTGCGGGGAAACTTACCGCCCGACAGGGAGCGTTCCCCGGCGGAACTGGCGGAGTCCTCAGTTACGGTGACTTTCTCTTCGTCTCCAAGGCCGCTGGCAACCTTGACGCTGCCAGTTTCTACCCTGCCGTAATCGAAGTTGAGTGGTGCGGTTAGATGGATGACGAGTTCGTCGCCTTGTCTCGCCAGCTCCATTTTCGACTCGCTCCATGCGAGATAGGAGAGGCTAATGTTATAGCAGACGTTGAACTGGATCCAGCCTTCGGTCCATCTGATGTCGCCGACTTCCGGGTGATAGGGGTAGTGGCCATTTTTCGGCGAACCGTCGATCACAAAGCGGGCTTCAGCCAAACGGCCGATGCCGCCGTGGTGGAACTTGAACCAGCCATGTTCCACGCCTTCGACTTCGCGGGGAGCGTCGAAAGAGAAATGGCGGCCCACGGGATTGCGGCCATACATGCCGTCGAGGTGAGACCAGATGAGTTCGTCGAGGCGCTGTTGGCTTTTGCGGTCCGTGATGAATTCCCGGGTGGCGAGGATAGAGGCGGGCAGGCCGATGACATTGCCGGGCTCGTTCCATTTCTGTGGAGAGTCGCCCATGGGTGTCCAGTTGTCGGGTTCGTCGCCGAGTTTACGGAAGTCCCACATATTGTCGGAGCGGCGGATGAGCACCTTGGCCCAATCGTTGAGTTTATTGGCGAGGCCTTTCGGCGCGCGATCCGGGTATTCACGGAGGAAGTGGGCAAGGCCGGTGACCGTTAGGAACTCGCTCATACGTTGCCCTTTGGTGATGAGCGGGTTGTTCCAGTCAAGTTCGTTGACCATCCACCCGGCCTGCTTGAAGGCGGCGTCGAAATAGAGATCGGCGTCGGGGCGTTGCTCGCGTTTAGCGACCTCGTACATTAGAAGATTCGGCTCCACGGAGAAACCGGGTGGGAGCGAGCCCTTGGTGGTTCCGATTTTGGTTTTGAGTTCAAGCAGGTTGTGTCCCGAGCTCTCATCGTAGGGATATTTGTGATCGGATTCTGAATTGGCCCAGGTCTTGAAGGCGTGGTCGCGAACAATCTGATAGTTCTGCTCCGGCAACCAGGGTTTCAAGGCGGGCCAAGCGTAGAGGAAATAGGCGAGTTGCGCTTTGAGATGCTCGTGGGCGAGTTGCTGGGTGACGATCACATCCGCGCCCCAATGGATGAGTTTTACGATGTCCGGAGCATCGTCTTGATAGGGTTCGAGCGCGCCCCAGAGAGTTTGGTCCGTGGGCGATTCGTATTTCACCTGGTGCGGCATGCGTTCGTAGGCGGAGGGATTTGAGATGTATTGCGGCACCAGCGTGTGGAGTTCCCAACCGAAGTGGTGGTCGTCCCGCCAACCGAAGGAACCCTGGCACTTGGTGCGGGAGTTGCCGACGAGGTGGCGGCTGTCGATCATGAAATCGACGGCACCCTGATAGGAAATCCGTTCGAGCCAGAATGGACCGATGCGGAATGGGACCGAGGTGATGCCTCCTGCTTCGACGACGTATTCGGCATCGCCCTCCGGATCGAACGAGGAAAAATCGCCGATCATGTTTTTGATAGATCCCTTGGCCAGAGCCGCGCCTCCCCTGGCCGGGCGGACGATGAAAGGCGTGCCGTCTGCCAGAGTGGGGACGGTAAAACGTTTTGGTTTGCCGAGGTTGAATCCGCTTTGGTTCAGATAGAGTTGGGGGATTTGGTCCTGCGGGGTGGAACCATCGGATGCTGCGGGACCTGCGGATTTCGCGAGCGGCGGAAGATCGCCGGCCTCGGCGGGCCAAATCACGATTTCCTTGACGCGGGCTGTGTCTTGATGGCTGGCGGAGATCCAAAGCCGGAGCTTGTCGGACTCGACCCTGACGGTCTGATCGAATGCGATGGCGAGTGCGGCGGATTTATTGTTGGAAATGTCTGCGGATGGAATATCCACCCATTTCCCACCGCTCCAGAACTGGACTTTGAATGCCTCGACCATGTCATTCTCTCCGAACCCGCTGAAAAGATGAATTCCGGCGAGCTTGCGTTTTTCACCCAGATCAAGTGCGAGCCATGAGGGCTCGGTGGATTTCCCGCTGACCCAGCGGGAGTCGTCATTGACCCTGCCGTCGATGGCATTGGCGGGCGGATACCTGAAGATGCTGGAACTCGCGGTGGCAGCTTCTATCTTGAGTGGTTGAGGCGGAGCAGCGGCGGTGGCCTGCGCGACGATTGCAACTGCCGCGATTGTTAGGAAAGCGTGCTTCATGAGAAGGTCGGTTGGTTTTTACAATACGTCGCAGATACGGATTAAAAACGCGAATTCCAAGGGCGGAGCGTGATATCATTGATCGCTGCCAGCGGAGTCGGTCCCCGCCTTATCAATCCCCTGCGGTAAATTGCTAACGATGCGATAGTTGTGTTGGGGTTTGATCGCGAATGCCAAAGCGTTTTGTGGCTTCTTGATCTCGTGAGGCACGGTCTTGTCCGCTGTGACATCGATCACGCGCATTTGGAGGGGCCGCCAATCCGTGAATCCGCTTTCGATGGTTGCGGTGCTTTTCCCGTCTGGAAAAGTGAATGCGTAGGAGCCGGTGGGGGGAGCCACTGGAAATACGAAGGCGCGCAGAGGTTGGTCGTCACCTTCTCTCAAGACAAGAACTCCTTTGCCTCCCACAAAGCAGGGGATTTTCCCCGGTGGCATGTCAAAGTCGGTTAGTGTTTTAGGCCCTTGATGAATTTCCCCGGACTCATAATCCATCCAGCGGCCAGTCGGCAGATAGATATTCATCTTTTGGCTGGACTTGTAGTTGGAGCGGGCAAATGGTGTGGCCAGCAGTGAAGGTCCCGCCAGCCACTCGAATTGTTCCCGGCCTTTGCTTGCAAGGTCGTAAGTGCTCGGATCATCGGGATAAGCGATCGGCAGAGGCGTCATGGTAAGGGGATATCCTGTTTTTGCCCCGTCCACTGCCGCACTGTAAAGATAGGGGGCGATGGCGTAATGGAAATCGCAAGCCTTCTTCAACCATGTCCGCTCTAGTTCAGGCCATTCCCATGGCCCCGTGCTAACAGACATACCTGCCGTTAGAGCGGTAAGCCAAGCCATTCGCAAGCTTCCAATCTTATCGGAGTTGAATCCTCCGAATCCGACTGGGTCGGCATAAACATTCGGCGCGCCACACGCAGCGTATTGGAGGAAATTAATCGGAATGCGGGCTGCAATCTCTTCGATATGGGTGTCGTTAATCCGTAACAAAGTCCCAGGGGAACTGAGAAACCCATTGCGGGCCATAACCAACTGCCCGCGTTGCGCCAATCCCTGAACTGGCGCGTTAAATATACCCAGGAACGCGGGACTGATCATGGTGTCTTCTTTGATGCCGTCCACCGCCCATTTCTGAAAGAGATCGTCAAACCACTCCGCTGCGCCAGTTACGCGCCCGTCAAGGAGATGACAAGGACCTTTGGGGAAAACATTGGAGGCGCGGACGAGCGGTTTACCGCGCCTGTCTTTTTGGAAGTAGCCACGCTCCATCCCCTCCTTGGTGTGCGGCCCCGTTTCGAGCAGGGAAAGGGCGCGGTGGTTATCCGTTGCCCCTTTCTCTTGATGTGGCCCACCCAAATCAACGAAGTTCGTACGTTGGCCAATCATCCAATGAATTTTATTTTGGTGAAGCCACTCCTTGAACTTTTTCGGGTCGGGATATTTGGTGTTGTCCCACAGACCAAAGCTAGTTGTTGTGTGGCCTTTCTGCCAGAAGCCAGATCCTGTAACCGCCCAACGTATCGGGTAACCATCAGCTATAAAATGCTGGAGAATTTCCTGCACGCTCGCAGCATTGGTATTCCAGCGAAGTGCATCCCAGGACTCCCACCCCAACTCAAAAAGGGTGAAGTTAAGGGGCGCATCGGGATAGCCCGCTTGCAGTCGGGCCTGTTTAAACGATGCGTAGATTTCGGGCGGGGTGCCAATGAAGTAGTCGAATACTGCATCGTGTTCTCCTCTTTGGGTTTGAACATATTCCTCGGAGTTCAGGGTGACGCCGATGTCCGCATCATTGAACATTACGCCGGCAAACCCCTTTGATGGGAAAATAACGAATGGGGAAATCCAACGACACTTGCCGCCGTCATTTTTAAACTCAAACGGGTTGGCCTGTGCAAGATTCGCAGCCGCGCCCCATCCACCCGTGTCGCCAAGTCCATAAGCGGGCTGGATGGGTCCCAATCGCAGCGAAAATGCCCCCGCATGATTGTCCAGATGCACTCGAGCTCGCACTCGGTGAGGCGCACATTCGAACTCTAACGTTCCGGCTTCCCCGTTAGTGGTGGTGAAGGAAAAATTATTGGCACCATTGTCCGAATGCGTCGCCTTCTTGATAATGGAGTCATTGATCCTCAAGCCAGACTCTGGGTGTGAAGGTGCAATCACCGCCCCGCCCTCATGCTCCACCGACCATCGCAGGCCTTCGAGTAGGACTCGGATGTGATAGCCGGGGCCGTCAATCACCACTTCTTGGTTCGGGAGTTTCCGTTCCATTGCAGGCGACAACGCATAAGCTGCGGATGGCCCGAATGCGAGGCCGCACACGGCGAAGCATCGGGCGATGCATCGGGCGATGCAAGAGGCAGAGGTCTTATGAATCATTTCTTCGGGAGATTCGCGGTTTGGCTACTTGCCAACCGGCTAGGTGGACTTCTCTATCATGACTCGTTTCCTCATCATCGGGGATTTTTGCCGGCCTGATCCCGCCGCAACAAATAGGTGGGCGTGCAACTCCAGGCGTGGCAGTAGCTGTTGATTAGGTGGCTGTTATAGGGCGAGAGAAAATCATCTTCGGGTGCATAGACTTCCCAGAAAGTGTCCGCGCCCTTCTGGATCATGCCGCCCCAATACCACTGCATGTGGCTGGCCGCATCCTCACGCAGTCCCGCTGCCAGGAACGCTTCAACCACGTAATGGTGCATGTAGGGCGTCACGGGCTTTTCGGCACCGGGATGTTTCATCACGCCCAGCATCGCTCGTTTCCCCTGTTCCGGTGACGGCACGCCTGCCAAAACCATCCATGCTTGCGAGGCCCACGAAATTTCACGTTTCGGGCCGCTGATGAACATTCCCAGCGACTCGTCCCACAGTTCCTTACGCGCGGCGGATTCCATGAGTGGAATGATTTTCTCGATGAACGCCGCCTCGTCGGTCTTGCCTAGCTTCGTGGCCAGCTTGAGCGTTGCCTTCAGCCCGAGCAAAATGATGGCGTGCTCCGGTGCCTGCTTGTCGAGCGTGGGGTGCCAATCAATGAAGAGCCACCAGTCTTTGGGCACGTTGAACAGGCCCTCGGCATTGACCGGTTCGAGGGTGAAATCGAGCTGCTTCAACACCAGCGGCCACAAGTCCTCCGCCGTTTCCCGGTCGCCGCTGGCTTCGAGATACTCCAGCACGGTGGGAGCCAGCAGCGCGGTGTAGTCCAATATACTATCGCCGCCGCGCGCCAACTCCGGACGCTCAAACGAGCAGGTGCTTACGAGGCCGTTAGTCGCTGCCGTGCCTGCGAGGATGTAGAGCGAGCGCTTCACGAGGTCGAAGTTCCGATAGGAAACGTAGTTCGCCAGCGCCTGTAATCGCAGGTCACCGAGCCAGAGTCGGCGGTCGCGCTTCGGGCCATCTTCAAATACCGTTTGCATGCAATCACGCAGTGTCCGCACGCTGACCCGGTCGATAGCCGCTTCATCCGAATTCCGCGGCGTGAACGGGAGCAGCTTCGTTTCGTCGGCGGAAGTGACGGCTTCGGCGTGGATGTCCGAAAAACCAAAGCGTCCGAGTGTGCTGCACGAAACCACCGTCACCTTGAGGTAGCGAAAGGCATAGCGCCGTGGCAGCGTCGCCGTTTGCGGTATATCGTCGAAGTTCACCACTTCGTCCTGTAACCACGAGCGCGTGAGCGTTCCGGAATACGGATCGAACGGCTCCGCCACCTCTGCTGGGACTTCGCCAAAAACCAGTGCCAGCCGCACCGGCGCGTCCACTGGGATGTCGAAGCGCCGCAGCGACAGGACTAACTGCCCTGTAAAATGCTCGCCGAAGTCGAAGATAAAACTATCGCCCGGGGAAAGCGGCCGATTGTAAACTGATTCCGGCTTCTCGGTCACCACGGTTTTCCAGCCTTGGAAACTGGTGGCGTCTTTCTCGACTTTGATCAGCGTCACAGGCTTCTTCAGCGTGCGAATGAGCGTCGGCGTGGCGGCCTTTGCTTTCGCCAGCCAGGAGGCGCGCCGCTCCTCGATGAGTTTCATCTGTTGCGCGAATACTGGAGCGAGGTCCGTGGAGACGGTGGCTTTTACGGTTCCCTCAATGAGCGGGTTTCCCTTCGGCCCTTGAGCTGAAAGCGTGGAGGCCAACAGGGCACACGCCAAGAATGGCAGCACGGCAAGAGCGGGTCGAGTTGAGCGAGTGTGTTTTATAGACATGATTTTTTGCTAGAGTTTGCTTTCCCAGTGATGGGCCATCGAGAAAGCCGGTGATCTCCACCCGTTCTCCGGGGCTGGCCCAGCCAGGTGGAACCGCTCCAGGCGATCATCACGTCCGGAACGCCTGATCATTTTTTACCCGTCATGTGGAATTCAAGAGTGCCGCCAGCCATGATCTGCTGGTGGGTGATGAATCCTGCCGTGTGGTCCGCACCATTCAACACGCACTTCTCAATGAAGATGTTCTGACCGGAGAGGCCGATGGCTTTTACCGTGAAGGTTTTGGAATTCGGAAGATTGATGGTGACCTCTTTGAACAGCGGAGTGCCAAAATCATATCTGCCTCCGGCGGGATTCACTGGATAGAATCCCAGCGCACTAAAGACATACCATGCCGACATCTGTCCCATATCCTCATTGCCGCAAAGGCCATCCGGGCGGTTCGAATACAAGGTGCTCATAATCTGGTGGACCCGCTCTTGGGTTTTCCTGGGAGCATCCGCATAATTGTAGAGATAGGCCACATGATGGCTGGGCTCGTTCCCGTGTGCATACTGGCCGATCAATCCACTCACGTCCATCGGCGTGTCTTTATCGAGTTTGGAGCTTTCCGAAAACAACCT
>JBBRCO010000174.1:0-7220 GCA_038204755.1 Verrucomicrobiales bacterium | reverse complement strand
TGAGTTCGAGCCGCGTTCGAGATTCGGCAGGTTTTCCAAGTGAGCGATCAACGCCTTCCATGCGGCGCGGGATTCCTCAATACGGCCTGCTAGGGCCAGCAATTCCGCGCGCTTTGCCATCCAAGGCTCTGGACGTGGCGCAGACTTTTGCATCGCATCCACACGGGAGAGCGCGAAATCGTGTTTCCCGGCCTTCGACTCGATCTCCAATGCCTTCATCAACAGCGAGGGAATTTCCCCCAGCCGCTTCAGTCCTGCATCTAGCATCTCGATCGCCTCCTCATCGTGACCGTTCGCTGCTAGGGCGACCGCTGCCTCTTGCACAAGATCCGGCTCTGCATTCGGTGTCTTTAATAGAGCTGTTCGATAGTCCGCCAGCGCCTCATCCACCATCCCGAGTTTCGCGAGCACCCGCGCTCTTGAGGCATAGCCACGCCCATGGTCCGGGAAGCGGACGACGTGCGCGTCCAGCGAAGTTCTCGCTTCCTTCAGGTTTCCGCTGAGTTCCAGTGCCTGACCTTTCAATAACAACGTGGGGAGTTTCCCAGGAGCCAAACTCTCCGCCTTATCGAGATCGGCCAGAGCCTGCGCTGCATCCTCGTGCTCCAGATTCAGAAAACCCCGCTGATACCATAAATTCGCATCGTCCGGTGAACTCTCGATCTTCTTATTCACCACTTCCATCAGTTGCCCGTGGGTGCCATGTGCCCGCAGCAAGCACGGCGCGAGACACAGAATAATCACCCCTATCAGGCGGGTGGGGGAGAGGTGATTCGGACAAGGGTGACGCACGAGGCCGTAAAAAAAGCGGCTCACCCGGAAATCAGGACATTCTAATCTGTGACAATACCGTCACTGAGTATTTCCTCACATTCAGCCGCCCATCATGTAACAGGGACGTCACTATACCCCCCTCACCTGATCCCGCCGGGCGGACGCCCTCCACCCCGCGCTTGCACCCTGGCAAGCCAGCACTCAACCTTCCGCGCATGAACGACACGATGATTGAAACGGTCAACCTCCACCGCAGTTACCGGATCGGGCGAAAGTCGATCAAAGTGCTGCACGGGATCGATCTGGACATCCGCCGCGGTGAGAAGGTATTCCTCTGCGGCCCCAGCGGCGCGGGGAAAACCACGCTGCTTTATACTCTCGCCGGGCTTGAGCACCCTGAGCAAGGGAATGTGAAAATCGACGGAGTGGACCTCTACGGCATGGGCCGCAAACAGCAGGCGAAGTTCCGCAATGCCCGCATCGGCTACGTCTTTCAAAACTATCACCTTTTGCCCGAGCTCACTGCCCTCGAAAACGTCGCCGTCCCTGGTGCCATCGCCGGCCGCGACACCACAGAGCTCGCCCTCAAAGCCCTCGCCCGCGTCGGCCTCAGCGACCGCACAGACCACTTGCCCGCCGAGCTCTCCGGCGGCGAACAGCAACGCGTGGCCATCGCCCGCGCCATCGTCAACGAGCCGAGAGTCCTCTTTGCCGACGAGCCCACCGGCAACCTCGACTCCTCCAACAGCGCCGAGATCATGAAAATCCTCCTGGACCTCGCCACCGAGCACGGCGTCACCCTCGTCGTCGTCACCCACGATCAGACCCTCGCCAAAGACGGCGACCGCACGCTCATCATCAAAGACGGCTCCATCCACGCAGCTTGATCGATGCCGCTCAAAGACCGCAAGATCCGAGTGGACACCCCGGGGTAGGCTGATTATCGAAACCGCATGCCCATCCTGTTCCACAGCCCGTCCACGCCGGAGGAAATCGTCCCCGCTGCGGATTTCAGCACGCGCCTGTCCTCGCGCACGCTGTGGATCGACTTGGTCAGCGCCACGCCGGAGGAGATCCAGACCGTGCAGACTACCCTCGGCTTCGAGCTGCCCACCCGTGAGGAAATGCGCGAGATCGAGGCCACCAGTCGGTTTTATTTCGAAGACGGAGCCCGCGTCATGACCACGCCGCTGCTCGTCAGTACGGATACAGACGAGCCGCAGTCCACCGAGCTCGGCTTCATTCTCTTCCACGGCATTCTGATCACCCTGAGAGACAGCGATCCGCTCAGTTTCCGCCAGACGGCCACTTGGTTAGCCCGGCGCCCGGCAGCCGTCACCCGCGACCAGATTTTCATTACCCTGCTCGAAGCCATCATCGACCGCCAGGCCGATCTTTTGGAACGAGTGTCCAAGGAAACCGAGGAGCTCTCCCAGCGTATCTTCACCCGCGTGAAGCGTGCCAAGGAATCCGAGAACAACCTGCGCGATGCCATCTATCGCCTCGGCCGCAGTGGTAATCTCATCGCCCGCGAGCGTGACTGCATCGTCGCTCTATCCCGCCTGGTTCAATACGCCGGCCACGAGGACTACGATGACGATGGACTCACACGCGTCACGCCGCTTTTCCCACGCCTCAAGCCGCTCATCCGGGATTTACAGTCTCTCTCGGAGTTCGCCGGATTCCTCTCCAGCAAGGTGAATTTCATGCTCGATGCCACCCTCGGCCTGATCAACATCGAGCAGAACGCCATTGTGAAAATCTTCACCGTGGCTGCGGTGATTTTCCTGCCACCCACCCTCGTCGCCAGCATCTATGGCATGAACTTCAGGTGGCAGCCGGAACTCCAATGGAAACTCGGCTATCCGTTTTCGATCAGCCTCATGATCATCTCCGTCATCCTGCCATTCTGGTACTGCCGCCGCAAGGGTTGGCTGTGAGGAGATAGGGAGTCGGGACCTTACGGTCCCGTCTTCGGCGGGTGATGAAGCAGAAGCGGGGAAATGCCTATCAGGAACAGCGGCAGAGGGCCTTTTGATTCAGTCGCTCCAGCTCGGAATCCGGGATGGGCGTGGGATCGGGGTATTCGAAAATTTCCCCTTCGAAGTTCCGCAGGGTGATCGTCCCAGACGCGGTATCCACCACGTAGTTCGGGTTGATCGGGATTTTCCCGCCGCCGCCAGGGCCGTCGATGACGAATTGGGGAATCGCGTAACCGGTGGTGTGGCCGCGCAGGCCTTCGATGATCGCCACGCCTTCTGCGACGGGCGTCCTGAGGTGGGACGAGCCGTTGATAAGATCACACTGATAGAGATAGTACGGCTTCACGCGGCACATCAGCAACTTTTGGACGAGCGCTTTTTGCACTTCCACGCTGTCGTTCACGCCACGGAGCATCACACTTTGGTTGCCGAGCGGGATGCCGGCATCGGCGAGGCGGCCGAGGGCGTCGCGGACCTCGGTGGTGAGTTCGCGTGGGTGATTCGAGTGGATGGAAATGAAAAGCGGGTGGTGCTTTTTCAACATCGCGCAGAGTTCTGGCGTGATGCGCTGGGGCAGGAAAATCGGAATCCGCGAGCCGATGCGGATGAACTGGATGTGCGGAATGGTACGCAGGCGGGTGAGGATTTTGTCCAGCCGATCGTCCGAGAAGAGCAGGGGATCGCCACCGGAAAGAAGCACATCGCGCACTTCCGTGTGTTTTTCCAAATACTTGAACGCCATTTCCCACTGAGTTTCCAAGTGTTGCTCGCCCACGCCGGAAACCACGCGGGATCTTGTGCAGTAGCGGCAATACGACGCGCAGCGGTCGGTCACGAGAAAAAGCACGCGGTCCGGGTAGCGGTGGACCAGCCCCGGCACTGGCATGTGGGAGTCCTCGCCGCAGGGATCCGCCATTTCCTCGGGGGCATTCCAGCCTTCCTCAATGCGGGGGATGACCTGCCTGCGGATCGGGCAATTCGGGTCATCGCGGTCGATCAGATTGAAAAAGTGCGGGGTGATCGACATCGCCAGCTTCGTCCCGGCGAGCAGGACGCCGGCGCGTTCCTCGTCGGTGAGATTGAGGCGGAGGTCGAGATCGGCGAGCGTGTCCACGCGGTTGCGGAGCTGCCATTTGTGGTTGTCCCAATTTTCCATGGCATCATCCGACCAGTATCCTGGTGCATGGGAAATGAAGGTGGGGTCAAGGTCTGAAGGTCGCATGGAGAGGTGGGGAAATACGGCGGAGCGTTTGATGGGGGAGTTTGAACCGCATCTGGAATTCTGCAACCGAGAATCTAATAACCTCCTATTTTCCCGGCGCAGCGCAGCGGCGGATCAGATCGATGAAGCGACCGGTCGATGCCGCCACCGTCGGGGCGAACGGAAGTTTCTCATCCGCCTCATCCGCAGCGACGTGCGGCCGCGTGGAGACCCGGACGGCGGGCAGATTCATCTCAAAAAGCATGCTCGTCAGGTCCGTATCGTCCCCCAGGCAGATGTCCTCGGCACCATACACATTTCCCAATCCGGCCGCCAGATTCAGCGCCGTCGCCGAGCCTTCCCGTGAACTCAGCCAGAGCATTTCTCCCGCACCCATCGCCTCAACGGAGAGCAATGCCCTCGCGCCGCCCGCCGATTTCACGAGGTCGGAAAATTTCGCCGCCGTCTCTAGCAGCGCGGCCTCGGGATCGTTCGCATGCGGCAGGAAAACGAAATGAATGGCCATCGCCGGTTTATCGCTCGCGAGAGCCTGCGCCGCTGCCAGAGTCGCCGCCAGCCCGGTCGCATTTGCCTCCACTCCGCGCGATCCGGCACGGCTGTCGTAAGAGGAAACCACCCAGATTGCGGGCGCTTTTTCGTCTTTCCCGGCGATGGTCACATGCAGGATCGGCCAGGACGCCGGGCCCTTGTGGAGTTTCACCGCATAGCCGGTGTTCGATGGTCCTAGCAGCCCCTCGATCATCGCCGCCGTCCTTGATAGATTGGCCGCAGCCGTTTCGGACGATCCGTTGCGCTCGCCGATCACCTCCACCAGCTTCCGCAAGTCATCCGATAGCAATGGGGTGGAAACCGCCTGCGCGAAACGTTCCTGCTCCACCAGCGCCTGCTTTTTCTCGCGGTGGAAATAATACCAAATTGCACCGGCACCCGAGGCAACCAGCCACAGCGGCAGCAGCACCAGCAGCAGCGTGATCCAGCCGGATCGTTTTGTCGGCTCGCTCATGTCCCATTCTCGTTGTCGGGAGCGGAAAGATTTCCATTCTCCTCGTCATCCTCCACCTCGATTTCCTTTCGCAAACGGTGGGAAATCCACGGCCGCACCAGCAGTCCATAAAGAAGATAGATGCTGAACAGCACCACCGGCATCACAAAACGGAACTGCACCGTCACCAGCAGCACCAACACTGCGATCACGATCGCTCCCAGCGTGCCGCGCGTGCTCCAGCCCACTTTCTTGAAACTCGGGTAGCGCACGTCGCTGATCATCAGCAGCGAGAGCCCGAGCATCGCACCTGCCAGAATGTATTTCCACACGCCCAGTTCGTGGTCGTCGTGATAGAAATCGATCAGCAGGAAAGTGATCGATGCGATGAATCCTGCGGCCATCGGGATCGGCAGGCCGCGGAAATCGTTGGACTCACCCGGTTTTTTCGGCATCAAGGCGAGGCAGTTGAATCTCGCCAGCCGCATCGCGCCGCAGATCAGATAGACCAGTGCGATCGCCCATCCGATATTGCCCAGCGGAAACAGCACGGCCTTCGCCAACAGCATCGCCGGAGCCATGCCGAAGGAAATGATGTCCGCCAGCGAATCAAATTCCTGCCCGAATGGTGATTCCTGCCCGCCCAGACGCGCCAGCCGTCCGTCGAGAAGATCGAACAAACACGAGCCGAAAATCAGTAGAATCGCATATTCATAATACTGCTTCACCTGCTCGTAATACTCCTTGGGCGGCAGTTTCACATTGCCCACCTCCACCAAGCCCTTGAAAATCATCAGCACCGCGAAGAATCCGCACGCCAGATTGCAAGCCGTCATCAGATTCGGCAAAAAGTAGATTTTCGGTTCGTCCGGGTCGCGGTCCTTCGGCATGGCGCGAGTCTATTCCACGGTTTGGGATTAGGAAACAGTGTAAAATCCGCTGGATCATCTTCGCTCTGTAGCGAATGGAAGCTTGTCAACCACGGTCGGACTTCTATGGTCGGGATCGCCTCTAGGGTCTTTTAACAACCCGATACCCCCCTAATCATGAAAACCAACGTCATTTATCCACTCCTCGCATTCGCAACTGCCTTCACCGGAAACTGCCTCGCGCTCACCCCTGTCCTGGAGGAATTCACCAGTGGCGCGCTCGATGAAACCCACTTTTACCAAAACAACGTGGGCAACGCAAAACTGGTCCAAGGCAAACAGAAACTGAACCTCACCGTCCTACCGACCTCCACCAAGGATGACTTCGTCTCCGCCGAGTTGCTCACCAGCTATCCCGGTTATTTCGAAAGTTGGGAGATGACCGTTGACCTGACCAATACCTCCAGTGCCGGGAAAAAAGCGGGCTGTGGTTTCATGATCTTCAATTACGAGGACCGCAGCGATTTCCTCTTTGTGGATTTCTACGGCCTTTCCGGCGTCCGGGCAGGCATTCTTGTCAATGGCAAGGACGCCGCCGTCGGTAAGCTCTCGACAAAGGTCGGCCTGCCAAAAGGCAGCATCCGCGTCAAATTCGATGCGACCTCCAAGCTAATGGCGTTCTCAGTCTCCGCGACCAACAAGACCGACGGTTACAAGTGGGTGAAAATCGGCACTTTTGCGCCCACCGGCAAGGGAGGAAATGTCCGCGCCAACTGGAAAATGAAGCCCGCGGACGGCAAGTTCGGCATCCAGCTCTTCGGATTCGGCCACTCGCAAAAAGTCAAATCCGGAAAGATCACACTCGATAACCTCGCCGTGACGGCCATTCCGTGATTGGGCTTACCCGGGCGGTGTATCCAAAAACGGATCATCGCCCGGTGGGATCTCGAAATAAAGCCTTCGCATCCGCAGGAATCGAAGCATCCCCGTGCTGCTAATCGGCGGCTTCGAGTTCCGTGGGCTCCAGTGATTCCGCTCGGTTTCAGTCGAAAAATGCCTTCCTATAATACCATCCGACTATTTCAGAATTCAGGGAGGCCTAATAGAGAATCCCATGACCGTCGCCAATCGTCTTCTTATCCACGTCGTAATCGGCGCCGCGCTGGTCATCACCATTGTCGCAGGATTGACCTATCGGCTCGTGTATCACACTGCGGAGGAACGTGCGATCGAGAGCCTCAACACCTACGTCATCGAGCGCACGCGCCGTGAAGAAGCTGGCTTTCACACGATCTACAGCAACCTCGAAGTGGTGCGCGGACAATTCCTCAAACGCGAAGCACAGGCGCAACTTCCCGATTTGCAAAAGCGCTGGGATCAACGATTTGAAC
>JBBRCO010000173.1:0-7308 GCA_038204755.1 Verrucomicrobiales bacterium | reverse complement strand
AGACTCAGGCTGGAAGCCTGAGCTACATGAAGAGTGCCGGTGTCGCCGGCTTGGCCGCCCATTTCGGCATAGAAGATGGTCTTGTCGGTGATGACGAAGAGGGTGTCTTCCTGCGGGTGGATTTCGAGGATGGTGGCTTCGGTTTCGTCGGTGTCAAAGCCGAGGAATTCGGTGACGGCTTCGGTGGAGATGTCGAGAGCGCGGACGATGTTGGATTTCTGGGCGGCGCGGGAGCGTTCTTGTTGTTGCTCCATGAGGTCATTGAAACGCGGCATATCCACAGTCAGGCCGCGCTCGGTGGCCAAGAGTTCGGTAAGATCGATAGGGAAGCCGAATGTGTCGTAAAGTTCGAAGGCGATCTCGCCAGAGATCGGGGAGCACACGCGACCTCGCGTGTGGCCGGAGACGCCCTCGTCTCCGGCTGCGTGCGGATCATCAGAAAACTCCCGACACCAGGTCCATACGTAATCTTTCGCATGCGTCACCAGCCCGTCCGCGACCGGATTACCGATGATATAATCGTATTTTTCGGTCAAATCGGACTCGCTGCGGATCAAGCGATCAAACGATTCCTGATTCCACAGGTGTTTGATGTTTTCGTTTTGTAAAACCCTGCGGCGTTCCTTGAGAATTTTGTGTGAAGTGACAGATTTGATGGGTTGGAGAATTTCCGTTAGCGTGTAAAAAGTGGGATTGGAATCGGCGTGGTGGGATTTGATCTGCGGCTCGATCAGGAGGTGGACATGATCCGGCATGACACATGCGGCGTAGAGGTGGATTTGACCGAGGTGGCGAGCGTGGAGGATGGAATCGAGGACGATGGTGCGTTCGGCATCGCTGAGAATGTCGCGGTCAAGGGTGGTGAAGGTGACCATGTATTTGCCCCACGGGCGTTCGAAATGGGGGAGGTTGCGGCGGGTGTAGGCGGGTTCGGCGGGTTTTGGAGAGTTCGGGCCGATCTGAGGCGAGGGCGCCTCAGATGACACGCGAGGGCGCGTGTGCTCCCCGGACACGCTTCGCGTGTCGTTTCCGATGGCTTCTTCGAAGCGTTTTAGTCCGCGATCCAAGGTCTGGTTGAAACTGGCTTCTTCGTTTTCGAGTGTTTGGCGAACGACGTCCTGACGGTTTTTCAACTCAGGGAAAACTCCACCCATTTCGCTGACAAGCGTTTCCACCAGCGCGCCGAAGAACGGCTTTTCTCCGGAGAAACCAAGTTGGCGGCCATATCTAACCGCGCGACGTAAAATACGGCGCAATACATAGTTGCGGCCGTTGTTGCCGGGCATGATGCCGTCGGCGATAGAGAAAGATAGAGTACGCAGGTGATCGGCGATGACACGGAAGGCGATCGCGGTTTTCATTTCCTCGGTGAAGGCGGCGCGGTCGGCGCCTAACTCTGGATAGATATCGACGTAGGTTTTTCCGCTGAGGCCTTCGAGTTTGCGGAAGATCGGTTGGAAGACGTCGGTGGCGTAGTTGCTGGGCTTTTTCGAGAAGTCGGTGAAGCCTTTGGTATTTTGGATGATCGAGCAGGCGCGCTCGAAGCCCATGCCGGTATCGACGTGTTTGGCGGGGAGATCGCGGAAAGTGCCGTCGGCCTCGGCGTTGTATTGGATGAAGACGAGGTTCCAGATCTCGATGCAGAGGTCGGAGTCGTTGTTGACGAGGTTGCGGCCGGTGACGGGATCGCCTTCTGGTGTGAGATCGACGTGGAGCTCGGAGCAGGGGCCGCAGGGGCCGGTTTCGCCCATCATCCAGAAGTTGTCTTTGACACTGCCGTGGACGATTTGCACTTCGGGATCGCAGCCTTTGGAAATGAAAAGGGCGGCCCAGATATCGTAGGCTTCTTGATCGAAATTTCCGGGATCGCCCTCTTTAGGCGCATAGACGGAGGCGTAGAGGCGGTGGGCGGGGAGGCCCCAGCGCTCGACGACGAGTTCCCAGGCCCAGGCGATGGCTTCCTTTTTGAAGTAGTTCCCGAACGACCAGTTTCCGAGCATTTCGAAAAACGTGTGGTGATAGGTGTCGTAGCCGACGTCCTCGAGGTCGTTGTGTTTGCCACCGGCGCGGATGCATTTCTGGGTATCAGCGGCGCGCGGTGGATCGTACGGGGCCTTTTCGGTGCCCAGGAAATACGGGACGAAGGGGTTCATCCCGGCATTGGTGAACAGCAGGCCGGGCGACTGCGGGAGCAGCGGGGCGGAGGGGACGATGGTGTGCTGTTTTTCCTGGAAAAAATCGAGGAAGGATTGGCGGATCTCGGCGGAAGTCATGGGTGGAAAAAGGGAAAAGTCATAGCGGCGGAACGCCGCAACCACGTTGCAGGAGGGCCGGGGGCGGTGTAAAGCCTCGGGTAAGGCGGGGGTGGGAACATCGAACGTCGAACATCGAAGCGGAGAAAATTTGAACCGTAGAGGCGCGAAGGCCGCGAACGGACCTGCCGCGCATCAGGATTTGTGAATTGGGGTGAACGAAATGCCCAGCGCATGGGAGCATGGGTTTCCTCTTCGGCAGGCGATGAGAAAATCCAAGTGAAAAAAAGATCGCGCGCGGTTTGCTTTGGAACAGGCAAAAATGCCTGTATCACGGCTTCAGGGGGCGGCGGCTGGGGCGGCGGGAGTGACGGTGGCCTTGGGCTGCAGCAGGGTTTTGAACTGCTCGCTCCATTCCCGGGCGGAGGGGTGGGCGATGTTTTTCTCGATCAGGGCGAGCATGCGGACGGCGGCTCCGTTTTCGTCGCCGCTGTTGAAGAGATCGACTTCCATTTCCCACTGGAGCTTCGGCAGGTCGTCAGAAAGGAATTTTTCGAAGTCCGCGCTTGATGGTGGTGCGCCACCGGGCTTGCGACCTTCCGGACGGCCCCAGTATTTGCGCTTCTCGCCTTCCTGTTGGATGCGTTTGATCCACGCGGCGCGGAGGGCGGGCAGGTGGCCGGGAGTGCGCAGGGGCGGGAAAACGAGCTGCCCGTAGATTTGTTCCAACTGGGTGGGAGAGGTGGGCCAGTTCTCCACCTTGACGTGATTGATCTCGTAGGCTCGGGCGAAAACGGTGTCAATGACGCCCTGCCCGAGGAGTTGCTCCTGCGGGGCAAGCTTTTCCGCCTCGCGGAAAATGGAGTCCACGATGTCCAATGCCTCGCGGCTGAGCTTCGGCAGGTCCGGCTTCTCGGCAGTGGCCTGGAGGGTGAGGATGAGCCAACTGAGCTGAATGCGCAGGGCCCTGCGGAAGGTGGTATCGGTGAGTTTGTCGGCCTCCTTGCGCTTCCACTCGCGGAATTCCTGGCTCTTCTTCTGCTGATCGTCGTAGTTGGCCTTCTCGTAGCAATTCAGATAGAGTTCCATCACCTGATCGTCGCTGCCCACGGCATTTCGGAAGGCGGAGATGGCGACGCGGTATTTCCCATCCACGCGGGAGATCGCGGCTTTGCGGAGTTTCTCCAGATTGTCCAACAGCGCCTCGCGGTCCGCGTCGGATAGAGTCTGTGCGTGGGTTTGGCCGATGGCAAATGCGGCACACAGAAGGATGGCGAGAATGCGCATGGGCTAGGTCATTGCAGATCAACGGGCACGCGCCAAGAAGGAAGAATGGTTTCTTTGACGGCTGACGGGCAGGGTGGCGGGAGTTTCCGGGCTTGGAAGTTGAGGAATCCGCAGCCATGATAGGGGGGCACCCACCCTTCTAAATGAAACGATCTTTCCGAAGTTTACTCATCCTTGTCGCCACGTTTGTGGTCGCGTTCTTGGCCGTCACCACAGTGCGCACCTGGCGCTCCGGCGGCGATCTGCGTGACCTGATCCCGGGATGGAAAAAGCCGGGAGGATTTCATCGCGAAATCGGCCGTCTGCAGGATAAAGCTCCGCTTGAACCGGCTGATGTCGAACTGCTCTCGCGCCTCAACGGCGAATACGCCCGCCTCACTGAAGCCGTCGTGCCGTCCGTCGTCAGCATCGATACCGCCGGCGTCCGCACCGAGCGGCTGCTGGACGGCTGGGGCAGAACCCGCGTGCGGAACTACCCTACACAGGGCCAAGGCTCGGGCGTGATCGTCACCCACGAAGGCCACGTCATCACGAATCACCACGTCATCGCCGGCCAACAGCAGATTCAAGTGACGCTCCACGGCGGGAAAACCTACGGCGCGCGCCTCATCGGCGAGGACACCCTGCTCGACATCGCCGTGCTGAAAATTGAAGCGAACGAGACTTTCATCCCGCTGAAACTGGGTGACTCGATGCAGGCGCAGGTCGGCCAACTCGTCTTCGCCGTCGGAAATCCCTTCGGCCTGGGCGAGACTGTCACGCAGGGCATCATTTCCGCCAAGGAGCGCTCGATTTCCGACAACCAACGCGACCTTTTCCAGACCGACGCCGCCATCAATCCGGGAAACTCCGGCGGTCCACTCGTCAATCTGCGCGGTGAGATCATCGGCATCAACGTCGCCATTTTCTCCCAGGACAAGGAAAGCCCCGGCTTCCAGGGCGTCGGATTCTCGATCCCCTCGAACGACGTGAAAGAAGCGCTTCTCCAGATCCTCGAGCGCGGCCGCCCGGTGCGCGGCTTCCTCGGCGTGCAGATGCGCGACCTCGATTCCGCCGTCCGAAATGCTCTCGGCTACGAGGAAAACGACGGCGCGGCAGTGCTCGGAGTGTCGCCCGGATCGCCCGCACAGGCCGCCGGATTACAGCCATGGGACGTTGTCCGCTCCGTCAACGGCCAAGCCATCCGCGCCTCCTCGCAGCTTTTCGCGCTGGTCCAGCGCACCCGCATCGGCGACGTGATCACCCTCGACGTCTGGCGCAAGGGCCAAGCGGTGCAACTGAAAGCCACCATCGCCGAGAGTGGCGTTTCCGCCGTGCCATCGCAAGCGCCAGCCCTGCCGGGTGCCCAAGGTCGCACGCGCGATCCCGAGGCGATCCTTCAGGCCCTCGGCATCGAGGTCCGAGACCTCTCCGTGCCCGAGCGCATGCGCGGCTACAGCGGCGTGGTGGTGACAGGGCTGGTGGAGCACGCGCTGGCTGGCGATCTGGTGAAACCTGGAGACCTCATCATCGCCTTGAACAACTCAAAAATCGCCAGCGCCACCGAGTTTTACTCCAATCTCGCCGCCTCAGCCGCCGTGCAGGACACCACCCTCAGCCTCTATCGGGAAGGCAAGCTCCAGCGCGTCAACCTCCCCGCGCTGCCCCGCCAGGAATGAACCGCCGCCGTTGAAATTTCCCTCACCCGTCACACGTTTCATCCACCGCCTTCATGCAATCCTCCAACCGGCTTCCCTACTTTTTCCTCGGCCTCGCCGCCGTGCTCTCGGTGGCCGCCATCGGCATCCTGATCTTCCGCCCGGGACTCCATCCGAAGCCGCCCCTTGCCAAGCCCACCCCGCCACCGGTCACCACTCCTGCCGTCCCTCCGAAAATCGGCAACCTCACCGACCCCGGCAAGCCCGAGGATCCCGCCACCGCCCTCAAGAACCTCGGCATCGGCTACTCCACCGCAGATCCTGCCGAACTCGTCGAGCAAATCGGCAAGGCCCTCGAAGCCGGCGATTTCGTGAAACTCGGCCGCCTCGTCGGCAAGGACGCGCTGGACCCCGCCACCATCGAGCGTCTCAAGGCGCTCTCCGCCACGCCCCTCAAGGTCCGCAAACCCGACGGCGTGCGCGAGGTGGGTGAAATGGAGCTCAATACCCGCTCCCGCTGGGCCCTCGAACTCGCCGGCCAGGAACCGGGGCGCGACCGCATTTTCCTCGATCTCCACCGCGAGAACGGCAAGTGGTCCGTGGAAAAAATCATGCTCCCGCCCGCTCCCGGCGAGCCCATCCCGAAAGCAGTCTTCGCCGATTCGTTAGGCGTGGCCGACGCCTTCCTCCAGGCCGTGCTCAAGCAGGACTTCGATTTCGCCCGTGCTTTTGTCGATCCATCGAAAGTCTCCGATGCCAAGATCGCCGGACTCTGCATCCTCTTCGAAGAAGGCGGATACCGGCTCCGTAAATCGAAGCCGCTGCGTGCCATGTTCCAGCGCCCGGACACCGTCGGCTACCTCGCCAACGTGGAAACTGCGGACGGCACCCAGACCGCGCAGTTCGCCATCACCATGAGCCAGCCTCCCGCCCCGTCGAACTGGATGGTCTCGGAAATCAACCTCAACCAACTCCTCGCCGACTATTCCCGCCGCGTTGCCGGGGGCGATCTCTACTACTCGCCGCTCGTCAAGAATCCGTCCGGCGGAGACACGCTCGCGCTTTATTTCGAGTTCGACGAAGATGTGATGAACCCACGCACCCGCCGCCAATTGGAAATCGTCACCCTCATCCTGAAGTCGGACCCTGGCAAGAAAATCACCCTCAGCGGCCACACCGATGCGCTCGGAACCAAGGACTATAACAACAGCCTCTCCTCCCGCCGCGCCGATGTCGTGCGTGACTACCTGATCAAGGCCGGAGTGGCCTCCGCCCAGATCATCACCATCGCCAAGGGCGACAGCCAGCCGCGCCGCCCCAACGTCACCGAGACCGGCGATGACAATCCCGAAGGCCGCCGCGCCAACCGCCGCACCGAGATCTATCTGGATTTCTGACGAAACGCGTCCCGCACGATGCCTTCCGGTAAATTGTGGATCACCTGCATCCCCCCCAAACAAAAAAGCCCGTCCGCTGATTAAACGGACGGGCTGCAGTGTCTATAATTTATAACTCAGGGATTGGATACAGTAACGGCATCCACAAACGTGGTGTTGTCACCTGACGTGGTAGTCGTTTCGAACCTAATGGTATGCGAACCGGTGGACGCAATGGTGAACGAGGCCGATGTGAAGGCGGAGAACTTGTTGCCGGCAGGGGTATGCGTGCCTCCAATAGCCACTCCATTCACTTTGATTTGCACCGGCTGGATTTGTGTGTTTCTGCGCGCGGCCTTGAACCTGATGACATAGGTTCCCGCATTCAAGCTGACGGCCTGACTCATGCTGCCGCTCGCTGTTGTATTCCCCTGCAAGAATGCAGTCTGGAAACTCTGCGGCGCGGGCAAAGCCGCGAACGCGCTTCTGTTGCGCTGAATCCCTGCATTTCCGGTAAACGTCCAAGTGCCGCCCGTGGGAATATATTGATGGGTGGCGGCGGCGAGAATGGGGGTTTCGAATCCACCGTTGATCACAGGGTTTTGAACAAATCCAGGATCGTCATATCCAACATACATCGGCACAAAATAATTTCTGCCGTTGCCGGTGTTCCTAACGGGAAAATCACTCCAAATCGATTTGTAGGTCACGCCACCGAGAATTTCCCAGACGGCTTGAACATAATTCCGACTCATG
>JBBRCO010000172.1:0-7393 GCA_038204755.1 Verrucomicrobiales bacterium | reverse complement strand
TAGCGCAAATCGTGCCAGCTTACCAGCTCGACTTGGTCACACCAGGAAGCATCCCGGCGGAAGCAAGCTCGCGGAAGGTAATCCGGGAGAGGCGGAAGCGGCGCAGGAAAGCACGGCGACGGCCAGTGATTTCGCAACGGTTGACCAAGCGGGTCGGGCTCGCGTCGCGTGGGAGCATGGAAAGGCCAACATAATCCTTCTCAGCTTTCAGCTTGAGGCGGAGTGCGGCAAATTTCTCGACAGTTTCTTTTTTACGCGCGTTGCGTGCGATCCAACTTTTCTTAGCCATAATTCGGGGCGCAGGTGTTACGGGATGAGCACGAGGTTGCAAGCCCAAAGTCGCTTTTTCTCGGATAATTCCTTGAAAGCGCCGGAAAATGGCCCCGATCGCACCGGCTCCTCGCCCGCAGCAAGCCGTGAATTGACCCGCAAGATCCCGGCACTCCCCATCGTAAACCCAGCGCACTTCTTATCCCAAAACCCTACCAACCTCATGAATCGTCGTGAAATCCTCCGCACCGGCTCGCTCGGCACCCTCGGCCTCATTGCTTCCCAGACTTTCCAAACCGCCCTTGGACAAAACCGCAGCGTCGGTGCCAACGAACGCATCCGCATCGGCATCGTCGGATTTTCCGACCGCCTGAAAAACACGCTGCTCCCCTGCTACAAAGCCGTCGCCGACGAGTTCAACTGCGAAATCGTCGCCGTTTCCGACCTTTGGAGCCATCGCCGTGAGGAATCGAAGGCCTATTTCACCAAGAATTTCGGCAAGGAAATCCCCACCTTCCGCAACAACGAGGAAATGTATGAAAAGGCCGATCTTGACGCCGTGATCATCTCCACCGCGGATTTCCAGCACGCCACCCACGCCATCGAGGCGATCAAGGCCGGCTGCGATGTCTATTGTGAAAAGCCCTTCGCCGAAACGATGGAGGACGCCCGCGCCGCGCTAAAAGCAGTGAAGGATTCGGACCGCATTCTTCAGGTCGGCTCCCAGCGCCGCTCCGGCTCCACCTACCACGCCGCGCTCGACTATCTGAAAAGCGGGAAATTCGGCCCCATCGTCGCCGCCGAAATGACATGGAACGTCAACCAACCCGGACGCTGGCGCCGGCCCGACCTCGTCGCGGCGATCAAAGAGCAGGACACCGATTGGAAACGCTTCCTCTGCAACCGCCCGGACGACCAGTGGGATCCGCGCAAATACCTCGAATACCGCCTGTTCTGGCCCTACTCGTCCGGCATTCCCGGCCAGTGGATGTGCCATCAGATCGACACCATCCACTGGTTCACCGGGCTCCCCCACCCGCGCTCGGTCGCGGCCAGCGGCGGCATCTATCAGTGGAAGGACGGCCGGAAAAATTTCGATACCCTCACCGCTGTCTTTGATTACGGCCCGCTTGATGATCCGTCGTCCGGCTTCCAGGTCACCTACAGCTCGCGTTTCTCCAACTCCGCCGGCGGCACCAAGGAGGTTTACTATTCAAACGGCGGCGAACTCAATCTGGCCACCGGCAAGATCACCTCGAACGGCGGCCTCCCAAAAAAGGATGCGGATGAAATGAAACTGCCCGCCAACCAGCTCGCAGACTTCAATCTCGAAGGTGCCAAACCCGCCACCTCCTCCGCCAACACCGGCGCGGACGAACTCACCACCGCCCATGTGAAAAACTGGCTGGAGTGCCTCCGTTCGCGCAAGCAGCCGCACGCCCCGGTCGAGGCCGGCTATCAGCACTCCATCGCCACCATCATGGCCAACGCCGCCGCCCGCACCGGCGAGCGTGTGACCTTCGATGAAAAGACCCAGGAAGTCATGGCCGGCGGAAAGGTTTTCAAGTTCTAGCAGAAAAGTGGTCCACACAGTCCTCGCTGCGGAATCTCGGTTCGCAGAATGGCCCTGCCGCCACGGAAGAACGCACAGAGGACTGTGCGGACCACTCGTTTTCAAGAGACCGCCGGGTTCATCGTCCGGCTTCTAGCAAGCGACCTCACCTCGCTTCCTTCCAACTCGCCTTCTCCAGCCGCCAGCCGTCCTTTTCCTTCACCCAGTCGAAGGTGGCGTCGTATTTTCCGTCGGCGGGGTTATAGGTCGGGAGCTCGACGAGGCCATCGAGCGTGAGATCGGCGGTGGCGCGGTCGCCGCTGACGGTGACGGAGTGGAACTTCACCAACTCGAAGCGCGTTTGTTTCGCCTGACCACACAGCCATGAGTAGGCGGATTCCATTTCCTGCCGCTCGAAAGTGCCGCTGGCCTCCTTGAGCGTCGGGTTTTCCAAAGTCACCTCGGATGCGAGCAGGGCGTTGAGCGAATAGGTGCCCATCTGGCGGGTCGTGCTGCCGCTACCGGGCTTGAGAGTGAGCGTGCCAAACAGGTTTTCCGTGCGGCGTTTGATCACCTGCACGGGAGAAAACCACCACATGCCGAGCGCAACGAGGATGGCGCTAACCACGGCGAAGAGGGCGAATCGTTTCATTGGGATTTCTTGGATTGGTTCGGATCGTAGAAAATGCGGATGTCCGCCTTGTCGGTGCCGAGGAGCTGTTGGGCGCGCTTGAGCGCAGCGCGGGTGGAAAGGTTAGGGTTCTGCGGGTTGGTGAGAAAAATGTTGCTCTCGCCCGCACGGCGGTCGCAGCCATCCTGCAACGTGATGAGGATTCCCGATTTTTTCATCACTCGATAGACCTCGCGGGTCGCGCCGGAAACAATGAGGTGCAAACCCCTGCCGCGCATGAAAAGGATCAGGTCCTCCAGCGCCATCACGCTCGTCGCATCAAGGTGGCGCGCGTTTTTCAGGCGGAGAATGATCACATGGATCGCCGGATCGGAAACGGTGCGCTGGATCTGCGTGCGGAACAGCTCGGCCGCGCCGAAAAACAAATCGCCCTCGACGTGGACGATGGAGATCGCGGGGATCGGCCGCTGGCGTTTCTCACCCATTTCCCGGAGCTCGCCCGCTTCGTTGAAATCGTATTCCACCAGATAGGGCCGGCTCGCCTTGCGCAGGAAGAGCGTGATGGAAATGGCCACCCCGATGAAAATCGCTACGTGCAAAGGCGCTAACAGCGTGGAGATGAAGGTGATCACCAGCACCGCGGCGTCGTCCGTGGTGGAGCGCAGGCAGATCCGGATGTGGCGGAGATTGAAGAGCGAAAACGAGAGCGCGATGACCAGCGCCGCCAGCGCGGACTTCGGCACGTAGTCGATCAGCGGCACGCCCCAGCCGGCCGACGCCGCGATCAGCACCGCGAAGGCCATCGTGTAGAGCCCGGAAATCATCGAGGCGAACCGCGTGCGTGCGCCGGATTCGTAATTGAGCATCGAACGTGTTAGGGAACCGGACGCGGGCATGCCACCGGCGGCGGCGCTGGTAAAATTCGCCATGCCCACGGCGAGCATGTCCTGATTTCCATCGGTGCGGTCGCCCGTTTTGGACGCGAGGGTTTTCGCCATCAGAGAGTTTTCCAAAGAGGCGAGGAACGCCAGGGCGAAGGCGATGCCGATCAGCGCGGAAATGTCCCCGAAGAAATCGGTCGTGATGAGCTGCGGAATTTTCGGCATCAGATCCGCCATGTTGAAGGTCGCGAACGTTTTCACTCCCGCGAACGGGCCGATTTTCTCATGGATCAATACCCCGAAAATCGCGGAGGAAATTACCAGCACGATGCCGAATGCCGGCCAAGTCGGACGCCAGCGCCGGAAAGCGAGGAAGATCAGCAGCGTCGCCACTCCGACCGCCAGCGAGATCCAACTGGTATGCGGCATGGCCCTCACCAATCCCACCAGCAGGCCCGCCAGTGTGCCCGACTTGTCGTCACTCAGATAGGCCTCCACGCCCAGCAACGCCTTCATCTGATTCGCCACGATCAGCACGGCCGCACCGGAAATGTAGCCGACCAAAACGCTGCGTGAAACGTATTGCAGCAGGTCCGCCACGCGGAAAATAGCACCCGCCGTCGCGATCAGCCCGACGAGAAACACCAGCAACGGCATCAGTTCGCCAGACCTGTCGGCAAGATCGGGATGCATCGAGAAAAAGCTGAAAAGCACCGCCGCCGTCGCATTTGTTGGCCCGAGGATCGTGTGGCGCGAACCCGCGAACAACGGTGCGATGAACGCCGCCACCGCCGTGCAGATGATGCCATAAACCACCGGCAGTCCGGCGATGGCCGCAAAGGCGATGCCCTGCGCGATCGCCAATACGGTCACATTCCCTGCCGCCCAGGCGTCTTTGCGGAATTTCTCAAAACTATAACGCCTCAGGTCCTTCGCAAAAGGAGCTGGTGAGACATGTTCCGATGCGAAAAAATCCCGCACATCGCGGCTGGCTTTGAAAAGCGGGCGGAGAATTTTCATGAATTCGGCAGAGCGGTTCCCGGTTTCCCACACGCATTTCCCTCTTCCAGATAGCGCGCGCCGCAGAACCCGGAGAAATTCAGACACCGCTCCCAGGCTCCGTCACCCAGATCGGCGAGCATCACATGCATCGCCTGAGTGGCTCCGCCGAACGCCAATAAAACCAAAAAAACGCCAAGTTTCACGGATTTATCCTACCTTTCGGCCACCGCCGGTCAATTGCCAAACCGCCATCCAAGCTTCCAGAGCCAGTATCGCGTGGAATTTTATTTGCCGGACGGCGCGGAAAACACGGCACGCGCGGTTTCACCCAAAACCGGAGCCCCATGGCCGCCCGGGATAATGTGGTTTGTAAAGCGGCGGATGGCCGCGCCCGATTCGGGTTGTGCCGTCCCGCCGCAACCAAGTTTTGCGGGCGCAATTTAAATTCCACGAAAGCCTAGCGGAAGCGGGCTCTCCGGAAAAGGAATATACCTAATAAAACACAGGCCACGTTCGGAGCCCACAGCATCATCGCCGCTGCCGAATCCGATTTGAACTGGTTTGCGAGCAGAGTGACAATGAAATACCCCGCGCCGATGAGCAGACTGATGATCAGGCCGCCCGAGGTATCCCGACGGCGGGCGTTGAGGCCCAGCGGCACCGCCACAAAGGCGAAGGCAAAACAGGCCATGGAAAATGAATAGCGCCGCGTGATCTCGGAGCGGAGCGCCAGCTTCTTGCTGGGGGATAATGTCAGATTCGTGTCGATTTCCTTCAGGATCTCGTCATTCGTCATCGCCGCCTGCCGCACCTTCTTGAACTTGGATACCTTGAGGTCGATCAGCAGCGGCTCGGCCTCTCCGGCGAAGGCCATCGCGATCCCACCCTTCTCATCGCGGGTCTCGAAGTAGGCGTCCTCCAGTTTCAGGCGGAGCTGGGTCCGCGCCGGATCCACGGTCAAGGCCGCGCGGCCGGCGTGTACATAGGTCACGTCGCCCTTCTCGTCGGTGGATTTCGGAAGCTGGTAGAAATGAAATCCTGTCACCCATTCGTCGGTTTTCCCCTCAATGAGCACCTTCTGGAAACTGCTTTCATCGCCCTTGAAATTTCCCTGCACCACGCCGGGCTTCAGCAACGAGTCCGGATCGCGCGACGCCTGCTCGTATAACAACTGCAATGTGGACGCCTTCGAATACGGCACCACATAGATGTTCAAGTACATGCTGCCCAGCGAGAGCAGGAACCCGATCACGAACACCGGCGCGGACAACCGCACCAGGCTCAGCCCGGCCACCCGGAAGCTCGTGATTTCCTGATTGGACGAAAGCTTGCCAAATACCAGCAGAACTGCCGATAGAAAACCCCACGGCACCGTGTACATCAGCGAGACGGGCAGCACCATCATTACGAACCGCAGCACCAGGCTCAGCGGGGCCTTCTGCTCCACCAGCAGCGGCCGGATCTGTTGGAAAAGGTTGCCCAACACCAGCACGATCCCCAGGACCACGACGGCATACAAGGTGCCCAGCAGCACCTGTTTTCCAATGTAGCGGTCCGAGATTCGCATGAAGTCGTCGCACTCTGGAGAGGCCGCTTCCGGGTGTCCAGACCAGACACGGTGGGCAATGTTCCTTGCTCCCTGCCGGATACCGGGCTAGCTCTGACGACGGCGGTCGTTTCGATGGTCGATGATCTTTGAAAATATGCCCGCCGCCACTCTCCCACGACTTTCCCCGGAACACCCGTCCAAGGCTCCCGGGCGTTTCTATGACTTTTGGCGGATCATCTGGCGCGGAGTCTTCGCCTTCACCATGCGGGTGAAATCCTCCGGCCTCGGCGCATCGCGGGAGGACGGCGGCATGCTCATCGCCGTCAGCCATGTCAGCCATCTCGATCCCATCGTCATCAGCGCCGTCATCCGGCGGCGGATCAGTTGGATGTCGCGGGTGGAGTTTCACAAACAGTGGCTGATGCGCAACGTGCTCTATCACGGTGGTGCCTTTCAGGTAAATCGCCAGGGAGCCGCCCTGCCTGCCATCCGCGAGGGCTTGCGGCGGTTGGCGCGTGGCGAGGCGGTCGGCATTTTCCCCGAAGGCGGACTTGTTTACGGCCTGGACTCGGTGCTGCGAGGCGCTGCTATCAAACGCGGCGTCTGCCTGTTAGCCGCACGCTCGGGGCGACCGGTGCTGCCCGTGATTGTCTTGGGAACCAAGGAGCTGGGGCGGATCGGCCCGTGGATGCCGGCCAAGCGTGGACGGTTGTGGGTATCCATCGGCACTCCCATGCACGCCACGCCGGAGAGTAACACGCGCACCGGCCGGGCGGCTTTCGCCGCGCTGCTGGAGGCGGAATACGTCCGCCTCTATCGGGAAATGCGGCTGGCCTACGATCTGCCGGATATCGCTCCTTGAGCGGTTCCCATTGGCTGGGAGGTGGGATCTATCGCCCTTCCGTGATTTTCAGCAAAAAAAACCGCCTGCGCGCGAACGCAGGCGGTTTTGGTAAGTTTCCTGAAATCAACCGGCTTATTCAGCGGCGACTTCGACCGTGGTGTCGGCAGCCTTTTTCTTAGCAGCCTTCTTCGCTGGCTTTTCAGCGGCTTCCTCAGCGGTGGCCACTTCTTCCACGGGTTCGTCTTTCGCAGGAGCATCGACCCACTCGATGATCGCCATCGGTGCGGAGTCGCTCATGCGGGCGCCGAGCTTGGTGATGCGGCAATAGCCACCCTGGCGGTCCTTCGAAGCAGGTGCTGTTTCGGAGAAAAGCTTTTTCACGATGTCTTCCTGGCGAAGAAAAGCGATGGCCTGGCGGCGCGAATGAAGATCGTCGCGCTTGGCGAGGGTGATCAGCTTTTCGGCGACAGGGCGAAGCGCTTTGGCTTTACCGAAGGTAGTCTTGATGCGGCCATGCTCAATTAGATTGCATGCGAGGCCGGAGAGCAATGCCCGGCGTTGCGAGGCGTTGCGTTTGAGTTTTACTGTTTTGCTGCGATGTCTCATCGGTTGCTTCCGTTTCTATTTAAATGATTAGTCGTCGAGGTTTTGAGCGATCAGATCG
>JBBRCO010000171.1:0-7738 GCA_038204755.1 Verrucomicrobiales bacterium | reverse complement strand
GCACTGCCAACCAGGCAGGCAATGTTTTTTAAGTCCGCAATCCGGGATCATGGAACGAAAACCGGCGGGAAAAACCGCCATTTCGGGGGATCTTAACTTGCTCACCTCTTCGGCTTTATCGAGGTCGTTTAGTGAGGTCTGTTCAGAAGTCCTGCCGCTTTTTCAGAAGCGGCCGGAGCGAATTGAGCGGCAGACTAATGGATCCGACGGTGAGGTTCGGGTGAGCAGGACCAGAACGCTTTTTTACATCGCCAAAGCCTGTTCGATGTCGGCCTGGATATCGTCGATGTGCTCGATGCCCAGCGAGACGCGCAGCATGCCGGGGCGCACTCCTGCGGTGATCTGCTCTTCGGCCGATAACTGCGAATGAGTGGTGGACGCCGGGTGAATGATCAGCGTCTTGGAATCGCCGACATTGGCGAGGTGCGAAATCAATTTCAGGCTGTTCACAAATTTCTCCGCCCGTGAGCGATCGCCTTTCAACTCGAAGGAGAGCACGCCGCCGAAGCCTCGTTGAAGGTATTTTTCCGCCATCGCGTGGCTGGGATGGCTGGCCAATCCGGGATAGTTCACCGACACCACGTCAGGGTGATTTTCCAACCAAAGGGCGAGGGCGAGGGCGTTTTCACAGGTCCGCTCGACGCGCAGGGCGAGCGTTTCCAAGCCTTGGAGCAGGAGGAACGAATTGAACGGCGACTGCGAGGGGCCGAAGTCGCGCAGGCCTTCGACGCGGCAGCGGATGATGAACTGGATGTTCCCCATGGGGCCGCCGACGCCGAAGGAATCGTTGAGAATCACCCCATGATAACTCGGCGAAGGGCTGGTGAACTGTGGGTAGTTGCCATTTCCCCAATCGTAGGTTCCTGCATCCACGATGACGCCGCCCATGCTTGTGCCGTGGCCGCCGATCCATTTCGTGGCGGACTCTACCAGAATGTGAGCGCCCCACTTGAGCGGCTGACAGACGGCTCCGCCCGCGCCGAAGGTGTTATCCACGATGAGCGGCAGGTCGTGCTTTTTCGCCAACGCAGCGAAGGCCTCGAAATCAGGAACCGTGAGTCCGGGGTTGCCGATGCTTTCCAGATAGATCGCCTTGGTCTTGGAATCGATCAAAGGCTCGTAGCTTTCCACCTTCACGCCATCGGCGAAACGGGCTTCGACTCCGATGTTCTTGAAGGCATTTTTGAACTGGTTGTAGGAACCGCCGTAGAGGTGCGAGGTGGTGACGAAATTGTCACCGACGGTGGTGATGTTGTTGATCGCTAGAAACTGGGCGGAGTGGCCTGAGGAAGTCGCCAATGCTGCGACACCGCCCTCCAGCGCGGCCATCCGCTTCTCGAACACGTCGTTCGTGGGATTCATGATGCGGGTGTAGATGTTCCCGAATTCCTGCAGCGCGAACAACCGCGCGCCGTGGGCGGAGTCCTTGAATTGATAGGCCGTGGTTTGATAGATCGGGACCGCCCGGGATTGGGTGGCGGAATCGATTTCCTGGCCGGCGTGAAGTTGGAGCGTTTCGAATTTCATGAGGGTTTACGAATGGGTTGATGGTTGGCGTGGTATCCTAGCGCGCTTCAGGGGCGGCGCATCGTTGGATTGCGATGAAATCAACAGGGGTGGCTATGGCTCATCTGCCAGCAAGGTCAATACGATTTTCAAAAAGCCTATCACTCCAATGCGGGAGCCTGCGGAAGGAAGTGACATTTTGCCCTACTTCGCTGCCGGCCGCATGGGGGACGAGTGGGATAAGGAGATCTACGCGTGGGTTTCAGCAGGATGTGAATTGACGGATCATGGGCGCGCCCCGACCTTCGGGCCGCGCCCATGAATCCTCCATCCCACGTCTGGCTTGCTCCGCTCATCTCCCTGCTCGGCGGGGAAAAAGTCACCACTGCGGCGGCAAGCATCGCCGAATATTCCACCGACAAGTGGTCCGCCAGCCATCCGCCGGACGTGGTTGTTTTCGCTGAATCGACTGCGGATGTTTCCGCCCTGCTTGCCTTTGCGAACGAGCGGAAAATTCCGGTGACCACGCGCGGCGCGGGGGTGGGCTACGTCGGTGGTGCGGTGCCGATCCTCGGCGGCATTGTGCTTTCCACCGCGCGGATGAACCAGATCCTCGGCATTTATCCGGAGGACGGAGTGGCGATTGTGCAGCCCGGTGTGATCACGCGGACCTTGCAGGACGCGGTGCATGAAGTCGGTTGGGAGTATCCGCCGGATCCCGCATCGCTCAAGGAATGTTCGTTAGGCGGAAACATCGCCACCAATGCCGGCGGTCCGCGTTGTTTGAAATATGGCGTCACCCGCAGCTACGTGCTCGGGCTGGAGGTGGTGCTGGCGGATGGGAAAATCCTGCGCACCGGGGGACGGCTGCATAAGAATAAGACCGGCTTTGATCTGGTTGGGCTTTTCACTGGATCGGAGGGGATGTTAGGCGTTGTCACCGAGGCCACGCTGCGCTTGATCCCGAAGCCCGCCAGCCGTGGCATGCTCGCTGCTATTTTCCCGGATTACGCGCTCGCCGCCGCAGCGGTTCAGGCGATTCTCAACTCAGGGCATCTTCCGTCTGCTTTGGAAATCACGGATGCTTTCACGCTTGAGGCGGCACGCAAACGTCTCGGAGCCGAAGTGTTTCCTCCCGGCAACGCCCACCTCATCGTGGAGATCGATGGTCGGCCAGCCGCGGTTACCTCGGAGCTGGAGGAGCTCTATCAACTGCTCGATTCCCTGGGGGCGACTTTCATCGAGCGCGCTCCGGACGAGGTTTCCTGCGAGCGGATTTGGAAACTGCGTCGCGAGTTTTCCTATTCGTTGCGCGACACGGGGCTGACGAAATTGAACGAGGACATCGTTGTCCCGCGCTCGAAGCTCGTCGAGTTGGTCGCCTTCGCCCGCCAGCTTGAGGGGGAAACCGGCATCCCGATCGCCTGCTTCGGTCATGCGGGGGATGGGAATATTCACACCAATCTAATGGTGAAGGATTACAAGGATCCGGAAATCCGCGATAGGGCCGATGCGGCGCTCGACCTGCTTTTTACGTGGGTGCTCGGACAAGGTGGAGCGATCACTGGAGAGCACGGGGTGGGTCTGGCCAAAAAACGTTGGATCCATCAGGCGCTCGGCGAGGTTTCCTTCGACACGCATCAGACGCTGAAAAACGCGCTTGATCCTAACGGGATTTTGAATCCGGGGAAGTTTCTGGACTGAGGTGATACAGGCATTTCTGCCAGTTTTTTATTGGGGGCGGGTGCTTGTGAAAGAACAGACAGGAATGTCTGTGTCACGCCTTTGGAGAACAGACAGGAATGTCTGTGTCACGCCTTTGGAGAATAGACAGGAAGGTCTGTGTCACGAAAAAGAATCAGAACGGGATGTCGTCGTCTTCCTGGAAGTCATCGACGCGTGCGGCGGAGGCACCTTGCGGCGGGCCGGAGCGTTGTTCGGGGGCGCTGGAGGCTTGATTGGCGCCACCGCCTTGGGGGTTTCCACTGCCAGCGCCCTGGGCGCCTTGGCCGCTGGGCTTGGCCGAGAGGAATTGAAAATTTTCTCCAATAACTCTGAGTTTGCTCCGCTTTTTACCTGTTTCCTTGTCATCCCACGAATCCAATTGCAGGCGGCCTTCGACGTAGATTGGGCTGCCCTTGGTCACGTATTGTTGAATCACCTCGGCTTGGCGTCCCCAGAAGGTGATCTCGACAAAGGTGGTTTCTTCCTGCTTCTGTCCTTGGTCGTTGGTCCAATTGCGGTTGATGGCAAGTGAGATTTCGGAGACGGCGGTGCCTTTCGGAGTGTGGCGCAGTTCGGGATCCCGGGTGAGATTGCCGATGAGCATGACTTTGTTGAGATTGGCCATGGGAAAAGGAGATTGGAGCTGGGAGAAGAACAGACAGGAATGTCTGTGTCACGCCGGAAGAACAGACAGGAATGTCTGTGTCACGCCGGAAGGAAAAGCAGGAATGTCTGTGTCACGCCGGAAGGAAAGGCAGGAATGTCTGTGTCACGCCGGAAGAACAGGCAGGAATGCCTGTTTCACGTTAGGCGAGGCGGGAGAAGTGCTGAAGGTGTACGTGGGTGTTGAGCTTGAGGCGGGCCTGGATCTTCTTGATCACGTCGGCAGCACCGTTGAAGGTGTAGTTGACGTAGTGGCCGGCCTCGAGGTGGCGGGATTCGTAGGCGAACTGGCGGCGGCCGAGTTGGGCGACCTTTTCGATTTTTGCGCCTTCGGCTTGGAATTCCTTGGAAATGTCGCTGACGAGTTCATCAACGGTGCCTTCGAGGGATTTGGTGTTAAGGACGATCAGGCCTTGGTATTTGCGACTCATCAGATTGAGATGGAATTGGATTGGTACGAGTGTGATAGCGGTTCGCCGCGGTGGCGATGCCTTGGGAACGCGCAAGCTGCACAGCTTCGAGAGCCGTGGCAAGCGTGTTTTCGAGAACCGGCCGCTCGTCGGGGGAAAACTTTCCCAGGACGTGGCCGACCATTTCGCCAGGCTGGCTGCCGCCGATGCCGATTTTCAGACGTGGGAAGGCATCTTTGCCGAGATGCTGGAGGATGGATTTGATGCCATTGTGGCCACCCGCGGAGCCTTTTTCGCGAAAGCGGAGGGTGCCGAGGGGGAGGGCGACGTCGTCATAAATGACCAGCATCTGTTCCGGCGTCCATTTGTGAAACGAGAGGATCTGCTGGATGGCACGTCCGCTGAGGTTCATAAACGTTTGCGGCTTGAGCAAAACGATGCTGCTGCCGGGGATTTTCGCGAGGTGGCTCTGCCATTTCGGCGCGGTTTGGAAAACAGCTCCGGAGGCGGCGGCAAGGCGGTCCAGCACCATGAAACCGACGTTGTGGCGGGTTTCCTCGTATTGTTTCCCGGGGTTTCCGAGGCCGACGATGAGGGTGAAGGACATTGGGAAGAGATCGTGGATTGGGGATCGTGGATGGAAGATGACGAATCCTCGATCTACGATCCATGATCTTCAATCCCCGATCCAACAAAAACGCCCGGGCCGCGTGAGCAGACCGGGCGTTTTCGAAATAAACGGAGAGGCTTACTTGGCGGGAGCTGCGGCAGCTTCTTCGGACACGGCAGCACTGGGCTTACCGATGTGGGCGACGACGACGTCCGCAGCGTGGGTGGCCTTGACGCCGGTTGGGTAGGTGATATCGCCGATGTGAAGGGAGTCGCCGACCTCAAGGTGGCTGATG
Source organism: Verrucomicrobiales bacterium (assembly GCA_038204755.1). GTDB lineage: Bacteria > Verrucomicrobiota > Verrucomicrobiia > Verrucomicrobiales > Akkermansiaceae > Luteolibacter. The sequence continues at coordinate 2,529 of JBBRCO010000171.1, read as the reverse complement.
TCCACTTCGAGGGTTTCCGGAAGGTCGTTGGGGAGGCAGGTGATTTCGATGGCGTGAACGTATTGCTCGATGAGGCCGCCGGCTTTGACACCGAGGGATTCACCGTTGAGGTGGGTCGGGATGTGGGCGGTGATGGCGGTGTTTTCGTCGATGGAACGGAAATCCGCGTGGAGGACCTTGGCGGACATCGGGTCGTGCTGGACGGACTGAAGGAAGGCGAGACGGGTGCCTTGGCCTTCGATCTCGAGGTTGACGATGATGTTTTCCGAGCTGCTGTGGGCGAGGACGTCGGCGAAGGTCTTCGCATCGACCTTGAGGTTCAGGTTTTCGGTGCCTTTTCCGTAGATGACGGAGGGGAGCCAGCCTTCACGGCGCATTTGATTGAGGCGGCCGGAACCGGTGCGGTTGCGCAGAGCTGCTTTGAGAGATGTCTTCTTAGCCATGACGATGTGTCGTTTGTGTTGATGTGCCGCCGGGGATTACTGCACCCAGTACGGGGCGGCGTGTGTAACTGCCCGGCCGGCGCTTGTCAAAAACTTGTTCGAGAAACGCCGCGTGGCGCTCAAACAGCGAAAAGCGAGGTGATCGATTGGCCGCCGTTGATGCGGCTGATGGCTTCGGCGAGCAGCGGCGCGATGCCCACGACCTGGACTTTCGGCCCGGCCGCTTGTGGCACGGAATCGGTGGTGATGACTTCCTCGATCGAGGAATCACGGATGCGTTGGTGGGCGAGCTCGCCGAGGATGGCGTGGGAAACTCCGGCGTAAATGCGTTTTGCGCCGTGTTTGTGGAGAATATCGGCTGCGGCGGTGAGGGTGCCGGCGGTTTCCGTCATGTCATCGACGAGCAGGACATCACGGCCCTCCACCTCGCCGATCACGTTCATCGCCTCGACGCGGGTGGCGCTGACGCGGTGTTTCGCCACGATGGCAAGCTCGGCACCGAGCGCATCGGCGTAGGCACGGGCCATTTTCACGCCGCCGACGTCCGGCGAGACGACGGTGAGATTGGAAGTGTCCGGATGGCGTTCCCGCAGATAGCGGATGAGGACGGACTTCGCGTAGAGGTGGTCCACCGGAATGTCGAAGAAGCCTTGGATCTGCGCGGCGTGGAGATCCATCGTGAGGACGCGGTTCACGCCAGCGGAAGTGAGCAGGTTGGCGACGAGCTTGGCAGTGATCGGGACGCGCGGCTGTTCCTTACGGTCCTGGCGGGCATAGCCGAAAAACGGCATGACGGCGGTGATCCGTTCCGCGCTGGCGCGGCGTGCGGCGTCCACCATGATCAGCAGTTCCATGAGGTTGTGATTCGTCGGCGGGCAGCTCGGCTGGATGATGAAGACATCTTCCCCGCGGACGTTTTCGTTGATTTGGACTTCGGTTTCCCCATCGGGAAAAGCAGAGACATGGACGTCGGCAAGCGGTTGTCCGACACATTCTGCGATGCGCTCGGCAAGCGCGCGGTGAGCAGTTCCACTGATGATTTTCATGGGCAAAAGGAGCGATAGGAGAGCGGGCGGGCGGATTGTTGACAGCGGAGGGAGGCTCGGCAATACTTTGCTCGTAATTCGTCTAACCTATTGTCGTTGATGCCATTAATCCCACCCGAGCCCGCTGCCAGCGGGCGCAAGAAAGCCGGCGGCAGCGCGGAGAAGGTTTTGTTATGGCTGTCCATCGTGTTGTCGGCAGCGGCGGTGCTGTGGTTTTATTTCATCACGCCTTGTTTCGGAAATCCCCGGACTACGACCGCTTACACTTGGATCATGAGCGCTTGGAACGATGATTTGGATTACGAGCATGGAGTTCTTTTCCCATTCGTGATCGCGGGACTGATCATTTACAAATTCAAGGATCTGAAGGCTGCTGTGGGCGAGGGAAGCGGCTATGGACTTGTTGCGGTATTTCTTGGAGTGTTGCTCTATGTGGCGGCCTATCGGACCATTCAACCGAGAATCGCCTTTGCGGGACTGCCCTTCATTTTGTGGGGTTCCGCGCATTATCTCTGGGGGTGGCGGGTGGCGCGGCTGCTGCTTTTCCCGCTTTTTTTCTTCTGGCTGGCGATTCCGCTGCCCTCGTTCCAGCAGGCGACCACCCACCTCCAGTTGCTGGCCACCTCGCTTGCGCATCACGGGTCTGCGCTTTGCGGCGTGCGGACCTACGTGGAAGGGACCACCGTGCTGCCAATCAGTGGGGATTGGAAGCCCCTCGATATCGCCAAAGGTTGCAGCGGAATCCGCTCGCTGATGGCCTTGCTGATGATTTCCGCGACGTGGGCCTACATCGCGAAAATGGCGATGTGGAAGCGGGTGGTGTTGTTCTTCTGCGCCTTTCCGCTGGCCATTCTCGGCAACGCGCTGCGGGTGATTTCCATTTTTGTCATCGCGGAGTATGGAGATGCGAAATGGGCGAGCACCACCTGGCACGACTGGTCCGGCCTGCTGCTTTTCTATCCGTTTTCCCTGATGCTGTTGTTGGTGATTCACTCGATCCTCGAAGGCGGACTGCCTTGGAAAAAGGAGAAACAACGGAC
>JBBRCO010000170.1:0-7856 GCA_038204755.1 Verrucomicrobiales bacterium | reverse complement strand
GGAAAGTCCGGTGAGGGTGAGGGTTTGCGGTGCATCTGCGGTGGTCCGGACATCAATCACATAACCTGCGGTATTAAAATTCAGGGTTCCCGCTGAAATCGCGGTGCCTAGGCGGACGGTTCCCGCCGTGCCGCCGAAGGTTGCGTCATTGGCGTTGGTCCAAACTACATCCGCAGCACCATCCCACCACACGGCGTTTGATGTTGTTCTCCACTCGTCTCCAGCAGCAGTGGTGCTGCCACCTGTGATACCGTTACCGGCGGCGGTGGGGTCCCAGAAGAGTTCCGCCGCGTAGAGACTGCTAGTGCAGATGACGGATACGGAGAGAAGAGCGAGGAATGGATTGATAGTAGATTTAAGTTTCATGGTTTTAGTATTGGGTTTGGTGGATTTGAGGTATTTTGGGATAAAGCCAGTGGCTTCAATGGAGCAATTAAAGGAAGGAATGACATAAAGCAATTAAAGGGAGGAGTGGCATGGGTTGGCTGAAAATGCTCGCTGAAAGCCAGATTCGAACGAACCGACGCTTTCAATCTAGACTATCCTGCGCTTTTTGTCTCTCCCCCGAAAGTAGGAGAAAAGAGATTTTTCCATCGTGAGCGCCCCAGGCCTTTTTCTGGATTGCCAATGGTGATCTGAGGTGCGCAGCCCTCCTTGGACTGCGGGCAGCCTGCTGCCGCTTTGAGGCCATGCAGCCTGCTGCCGCCTCGGTGCGGCCGTCAGGGCACTCGTGGAAATTCTCCTTTCACTTTCATCCATCTGACCTCACCAGCAAGCCGGCCGGTTAGCAGAACGTCGCCGGAATGGGTGCGCTTGATCAGGAAATGGCACGCAAGGGTGCGTGCGCTCTCCTTTCACTCCTCGCCGCCCAGTTCGGCGAGTCCACAAATCCTCATGGCGGCAGTCTATCGTAGTGCCCAAACCGGAGGACAAGTCGGGAACATCACGGCCGCAGATCCACGCGGTTGGCACCGGCGGCGAGGTCCTGCTGCCTGCCCTGCCAGACGAAGACGCCGGTGATGCCCGGCGGCAACTCGACGCCGCCATGGCAATAAGTGCCGTCGAACGTGAGATCCAGTTTGATGAATCCATCAGGATGTGGGGTGCTGCTGACTATCCTGGGAAGTTTACCGGGCAAGGGCGCGATGCGGACGGTCCGGAAGCCGGCCGAGTCCGGGCGGATACCGGCCACGCTGGCGTGGAGGTGGAACAAGGGATGGCTGCCCCAGGCATGACAGTCAGAACGCGTGTTGCCCGGCATCTCGACCGGGGTCTTGAGGTCCTGCTTCACCAGCTCTTTCCAAAAATCCATGCGCTCCACGATCAGATCGCCACGGCCGAACTTGCGCCACGTTTCCATCAGATAGAAGTTGAAATAGATGGTGGTGCGCTTGATGTCCGGCGCGCTTGACAGTTGCTCGAAGCAACGCGCTGCCTGATCGCCGGTGAGGGTATCTGTCAGCAGGGCGAGGCACTGGCCGTGTTCGCTGAACTCGGTGTGCGCCAGATTGTCGGCGATGAGGCCGCGCTTGGCGTCCCAGAATTTTGCCTTCACCGCATCCGCTGCGCGCGCCGCCTTTTGGCGCAGACGCTGGGCCAGCAGCGGCTCGCCAAGGCCATCCTCGACGGTGGCCGATTGCTGGAGCGCATGGATGTAGAGAAGATTATTGAGTGCGGAGAGGCCGCGCCCGTCGGGGGCGTCACCGGATTTCCAGCCGGGCACCCAGTCCATGAACGGCCAACCGGGTAGATTTTCCAACAAGCCGTCGCCGTTCAGATAGGGATCGAAGTGTTCGAGCATTGAGCGCAGGCCGATCACGCGCGCTTTGACAAATGCCGGATCGTGGTGCCAGCGGGCATAGTCGGCGAGTATGAGTGCCCAGATCAGCGAAAACGTCGGCGAGTGCTGTGGAAGGAAGGAGGGGTAACGTTCGTTGACAAATCCCCAATTGCGACGCGAGAAGTCGAACAGTTCGATCGCCCGTTTGGACAAGCGGTCATCATCGGTCATCACCCCGGCGGTTAACAGTTGGAGCCGGGTGTCGCCAACGTACATCAGTTGTTCGTAATAGGGACAGTCCATGTAGGTTTCGTGCGAACACATCTGGATGCCGCGCGCCGCGAGTTGGATGACGCCCGCGAGCTCCTCATCGCCGCCGTCGAAGCTGCCGGTATTTTCGTAGGGGTAGCGGCTTTCATTGAGCACGGCGCGGTGAATGGTCAGCGGTTCGGCGGTGGTGGTGACGGCCAGCAGGCACCAGCGGCCCGCGCGCCACCAGAGTGTCGAGAACTTCTGATGGGCACCGCCTTCGGGCAGGAAGGTATCGGTCATGCCGTGGAAATTTTTACCGATGAATTCGCCGCGGTTGCCCTTGCCGCCCTTTTCCGGCAGATAGAGGGACTCGGCCCAGCTCCACGCCAGTTTGGCACCCGCGCCGCCGGACACCTCGCACAATGGATAGGCACAGAAATAGTTTCCCAGATCCCATAGCAGGAACCGTTTCGTGTGAGGGGGCACCACCACCCCGCCCTTGCCGGCGACGAGCGCCTGCCACTCGGCCAGGCCGGGATCATGTGCCTGTTCCGCGGTGATCAGAGCGTCTTTTCCATGGTCGCCGCTGCCCAGAGCGACGGCGCGACCGGCGTTGATCTCACGGTCGATCTGAGCGGGCAAGCGGGAGGGAAATAATTTCCAACCCGGGGCGCTTTCGCCAGAGTTGGCTTTGCCGAGCGGCGGGCGGATGACCTGCGCCGGGACATAATCGCCTTCCTTCCACTGCGGCCCGCTACCGTGCGCGGTGAGTTGCGCGCCGACATGAATGATACCCGTCGTGAATTCGAAACCATCCAGCTTGGCGACTTGCCACGCCGCCTTCCCGGTGGTGAGCGCCTGATCGTAAGAATCTTCCGCCTTCAGCACAAAACCGCCGCGCCAAGAAAGCTGCGCCACCGGAGCCAAGGGGCCGATGCTCCACGCCAGCGCCGCCAGCCGGTGCGGTCCGGGCGGCAGCTTGATTTCATAGGTGGCATACGACCAGTGCTCGACATCGGAACGGTCCGGCCCACGCGCGATGCGCTGGCCGTCGAGAAACAATTCAAAGCGCTCGTCGGCGCTGACGTGGATGCGCAGCGGCGCACTGCCGGCCTCGAAGTCCTTGTGGAAGCGCAGCAACACCGGCTCGCGCCAGCCGGACGCAAACGCCTCCGCGTGCGCAAATGATGACGGGTGCGCAAATGCGGGGTGCCAGATCCATGCCGCCTCATCGATCGGCTGCACGGGATTGATGCCGGTGTTGCCGAGGTGCAAGCGCTGGGGTAGCAGGATCTTTTGCACCAGCGGTGCGGCGGGATCGGCGGCCGAGGCAGGGATCGCTAACAAGATAACCAACCAGATGGAGCGTGGGTTCATGGTGTGTTTTACCGGGAGCTGCGGGTATTTCTTTCGCCTAGCAATTCGTAACAACTCGGTTGCCGGGATCGTCGAACGGAAGTCGGATATTATTCACTGGATCTCAAAAGCCATTCAATGAGCGGCAGTCAGGACTGATACCAAAAATGGATTTCCAGCTCATTGCGGCATCGTTCTATTCGAGGATCATGAATCCGAACTTGCTAAGGTCGCCGCCGCTGGTGATGCCTTCAAACCACTGCATCACGCGCACCCTGCCGCCGCCGTCATTCTCGTTGGCAAGGAAGGACGCACGCAGCAGAAGTCCGGGTGCGTAACGGAAGCCCAGCATCTCAAACGGAAGATAGACCTCGTAGGTGGTGGTGTTGCCACTTTGGGTCACCTTGAGCGGAGCCGTTAGTTTTTTTCCGACCAGGGCGGAATCCGGCGAGGACCAGACCCAACCCGCACCGCCATCCGAGGTGGTGAGGCCGATTTGGGTAAGCTCGTTTCCCGAGGCCAGGCTGAACTTGATGCTATCGCCGGAGGAGAGCTTCGCATCGGCAGGTGCCGGATTGTGCTTCTGGTCTTTCACTACAAATGTGGCTAGAATTCCCTTTTTGTCGTGGGCGAAATGCGCCGAGACTGATAGATCGTCCGGGCCTGACCAAAAAGCGGTGTTGGGATCGAAGGCCAAGTCGTGGATGTCGTCTTTCGACGTCAGCGCGATGCGTCCCCCGGAGGGCAGCGGCTTTGGATCCGCGCCGACCGCCAGCGCATCGGCCAGGGGAATCATTTCGGCGACCTGGACGGTGACCGGAAGTATATCTTCCTGCACGTCCGCACAGGACACGCGCAGGGCATATCCGTGCATCCCCCATGCGATATCCGCAGCAAGCGGGATGGCGAATGAGCGCGAGGTCACGCCCCCGGCAGGGATCTCGATCGTGGCTTCCACTAGCACCGAATCGTTCGCATCGGCGAGCTTGACGGCCAGCGTGACGGGCTTGCCCCAGATGTTCTTGAATTCAACCGGCAGGTTCACGGTCGCACCCGGTGCGCCACCGATGGATGCGGGATATTTGACGTGTTCCACTCCTTTGAAGGCCGAGATGCTCGTGGAGGCGTCGCACCTCAGATAGAGCGGGTAGCCAGCCACTTCGAGAAGAATCCTGCCTTTGACGGGCGGGTGTTCCCGCGAGAGACCGAACAGATCGGTCACGGTCACCGGACCCGTCGCCATGAGCGGCTGCACAAATTTCACCCCGCGCTGCTGCGGCCAGGTGAGCCAGACGTGAGATCCGTCGTCCCGCTTGAACTGACAGGTCTGCAGCCGGGCGTCCCACTCTATCTCACCGCCGGGTTTGGTGTTGGCCAGTTGGCGGATGAGTTCGTTGAAAGCTTGGCCGGAGGCTTTGATGCGCTGGTTGGAAGTGATGAGTCCCCAGTTCTCATTGGCCGTTTTGTTGCCTTCGGGATCGAAGGTGTCGGTGGTCTCGAACCAGGTGTGGAAAAGGGAGTTTCCTTGGGACTTCGCCCACCCGGCTTTTTTCACCAGCAAGTCCGCCTGGTTCAGTCTTTCTTCGGAGCTCAGGTATGAGGTCATGCCGGTCTCTGAGTTGCCAAGCTTTTGCTCATTGCGCGGGACCCCTCCCTTTTCTAACCATGATTCCACCTGATGCTGTAGTTTAATGTATTTCTCCACCGAGCCGTGGGAATGCCACAACGCGACATCCGTTTCTTTCGCCAATTCGACATACATGCGTTCGTTGAAATCCTTCTTGTCTTTTCCATGAATGACCGTGTTGCCGCCAGTACCGATCTTCACCCCGGGAATGACCTCGCGGAATGCCTTGCTGAAGGCCCGGTGCATTTTGAGGTAGGTATCGATCTCGGGAAGAAAGCAGAATTTGGGAAGGTCCGGCTCGTTGTAAAACTCGATTGACACGATGGAATCCTTGTAGGGAAGAAATTTCTCGCGACCCTCTTTCTTCAGCCATTCTGAGTAGGCCGCATAGTCATTCGGCTCACCGCGATTATCTTTGACCCCTGGCATGCGCAGCTCGGGAGGCATCGTCCCAAACGTGATCGTCTGCAGGATGCCAGCCTTTATCATGTCGGGGTTCGGCGTGGTATCACGATAGATATCCATCCCCATGGGAATGATGACATTTTTCAGTAAAAAATCATTTTCCGGCGTGGCAATCCAATCGGCGTGATGCTGGGCACCAAACCACATGGGCGTTGTATTGATACGTTTGCCGTTGAAGATCATCACCGGAATTTGATCAATCTCTTCGACGCTCAGCCCCTCGGCTTCCAGTTTCAGCTTTGCTTGATAGTGCCCCGTCGGAAGCTTTCCGAAGTCCACGGAGACTTCCTGACTATCCCTTGCGGGAACGTTCAGCGGGACTTTGAGTGTCTGGACAGGAGATTTAAATGTCGAATCAAAGCTATTAAAAAGCTGCACTTGGAGTGCCGCGGTGAGAGGCGCTTCCGTTCCATTGTGGATGAGATACTTCGGGGTCACGGGAGCTGAGGGGGCGTAGGTCATGCCATCGTAAACCCTGCGAATCTGCGCGCGCATCGAGCGGCCCGCCTTGCCAATTGCCGCGATGTCATCAAGCAGGACGTCCCCTTTTCCTCCTTGCTCCGACTCCATGTTAATCATGTTCAACCGGAACGGGGGCTGAAAAGTGGGTAGGTTAGGAATCGTCGCCGCACTGATATCCACCCCATAGAGGCTCCAGTCCGATCCGGCGATCGCCACGGCCTGGGTTCTAATTTTACGCCGCTTCGCATCCAGCAGTTCAAATGAAATCTTTGCAGGATAGCCCTGCGGGTTTGCCCAGAACTCAAGCCGCTCGATCAGCATTTCCTTTTCAGAAACAAGCCCCCGCTTCGCCGATGTACGCTTGGTCTCGCCGTTGTTTTTGAACCAGTAGCGGAACTCGCCCACGCCCTTGCCAGCCTTCGCGAGTTTAGGGTCGTTGACCCCGCAGAGCCAGATATTCTGGCCATACGTCCGCTCGCCTTTCGGCTGATCCGTGTTAGACGCCCAGGTGCGCCAACTCCCGAAATCTTCGAAATCCTCCAGCACATACCGAATCTTGCCGCCGCCGGAATCGTCCGCAAACGTCAGTCCTGTCACCTCACTGAGGACGAAGCTGCGCATCGTGGCACCCAGCTTGGTCTTGGTCACGCGCAGTTCCAAGCCGTAGGCCTTCGGAACCGAACGACCAAAACGAAACTCTGCCGCCGCACCGCCGCGAATGGTGGCGGCCTTCGTGTCATACTTTCCATCGCCCTTCGTATCGGCCCAGATTTCCATCGTCTGCCACACGTAATTGCCAAACTGACCCGAACGCCCGAGACTGATCCCCGCCAAATGCTCCTGCGCCGCCGGGAACCGCAGAAAGATTGAATCGACCTTTCCCTCCTTTGCCGTGCCTTGCTGCGGATTCATCGAGGTGTTCAGAGCACCATCCACCACCTTGTCCGCCCCCATGTCCGGTTCGGTGGCCAGGGTGGTGGTGGCCGTCGTGCCGGCGGGCAGGGGTTCCTGATAAAAGAGCGCCGCAGCCTCCGCTGACATCGGTGTGGCGGGGATGATCGGCATGGCTGTGCTCTCAATCAGCCCGATCTCATTCATGGAAAAGGCCCGCTTCTGCGCCTTCGCGCTTTGCTCCACCACCCGCACGTCCAAGCCGTAAACCTTCTCCAACCTCCCGTCGAAAAGATGATCGCCCGCGCTTTTGTCGCCCGGTCCCAGATCGGTCGTCCCGCCGACTTTGGTGTCAAATGTCCCATCTCCATCAGAATCCACCCAGAACTCCATCGACACTGGATAGTAGTTCTTAAATCCATCGGATTTGCCCGTTTTCACCCCGCCCAAACCGGAGATCGGAGTCGGAAACCGAAATAAAACCGAAGTCACAGTGTCCGGTGTCGGTGCCGAATTCGGCGCCCCGCTCATGAGGGTCTCAGGGTTCCCGTCGGTGAGATTCTCCGCCCCTTTTCCCTTCTCGGTCGGGAACGATGTGCTCACTTTCGTGCCCGTCGGTAAGGGCAGAGGGGATTGCGCCCAGCAGGACGAGGATACCAGCAAACACGATAGAAACAGCGACTGTGGATGGGTTTTCATGCAAAACTGAAGTATTAAAGACCTAATGAAACACGCAAGAGGAATTGCATTTCTTTTTCTAGGGCTGCACACCCCTATTGAAGTCGGAAGTTCCAGCCCCCACTTTGGGGAGACTGGGGAGGCGATCCGGTTAAAACAAAGTGGGCGGAGCCCGGAAACCCAATACCGGACTCCACCCTGTAATTGCCCCCTCCTGAGGCAAAAGCTTACCAGATGAATGCTAGGTGCGGTGGGGCCGCACCCCACGCACTTCTTCATTTGGTTTCTAAATACTCAATGACGGCGGCGGCGCAAGAGGCCAGCTCCGATCAGCAAACCGGCGAG
>JBBRCO010000169.1:0-7901 GCA_038204755.1 Verrucomicrobiales bacterium | reverse complement strand
CACCTCCTATGCGCTGCGAAGCGGCACGGTCTCCGGGATTCTCGGTGGTGCGGGTGTGCTGACCAAAACGACCGCTGGAACAGTGACCCTTTCCGGCGTGAACACCTACACCGGCGCGACCGCAGTCAACGCCGGCACGCTTGCTGTAGATGGCAGCACGGCCAGTGGCAGTGCCGTCACGGTCGCTGCTGGGACGCTTACCGCCACCCCGGTGGCGACTCTGAGTGGCATCGGCATCGTGGGTGGAAACGTCAGCCTGGCTGCCCAATCCGCATCCGGGTTCAAAAACGGCGGTGTCCTCGCTCCCACCGCTGCGGGTCTAGGGACGGCACTCGATATTACTGGCACCACCACCTTCGGCACCGGCTCCATCTTCGAGTGGAACATGAGTGCGGCGGACCCGGCGGATAATCCGGGAGTGGTCGCAAATTCTGGAGATTTTGGCCAATTGGCCGGAACCGGCGCGATCAGTGGAAGCGCCGCCGCGATCTTCAACATCGTGCTCGGAGCTGGCAATGCCTTCGCCGATGCCTTCTGGACTTCGGACAAGTCTTGGACTGTTTTCAGCGGAGCTGGAAATACCAACGCCCTCTCGACCATCTTCAGCAGCTTCGGTGGGACCGGCGTGACCGCAGGCGGTGTAACCACCCACGGCACGTTCACCTTGACTGGCGATAGCACCCTCAATTGGACGGCCGTGCCCGAGCCCACCAGCGCGCTGGCCGGGCTGCTGATCGCCGCCGGACTCCTCCGCCGCCGCAGGGTTGGCTAAGAGGTGGGAAACAGTTGGCTGTCGTTTTATCTCTCCCACACCTCAAGAGGGACAGGATGTTCCGGGCGTTTCACGGTTTGAGTCCTTTAGCGGGTCATCAAGGACCTTTGTCAGTTTGCTCTAGCGGAATTCACTGCGTGGAGTGACCGCTTCAATACCCTTGGAGGTCGATGGCATCGCCGCTGAGGATCGTGACGCGTTTTCCCATCTTTTTCTGGATCACCTTGAAATGATCCGATTCCTCGGGGCTGACGAGGGAAATGGCGTCGCCGGGATTTTCCGCGCGGCCGGTGCGGCCGATGCGGTGGATGTAGTCCTTGGGCGAGCGGGGGAGCTCGTAGTTGATGACGCAGGGCAGGAACCCGATATCGATACCGCGGGCTAACAAATCGGTGGCGACGAGCACGCGCAGTTGGCCGGACTTGAATTGTTGGAGGGTGAAGCGCCGGGTCTGCTGGGCGAGTTTGGAGTGAATGGCGGCGGCGTGGATCTTGTTTTTCAGAAGCTTGTTGACGATGGCGTCCGCCTTGACGGTGGAGGACGCGAAGACGAGGACTTGTTTCAATTCCCCGTGCTTGATCAGGTAGCGCAACAAGGGGCCTTTCCTCTCCTCGGAAACCAGATAGGCCACCTGGTGGATCAGATCGATGGTGTCCGTTTCAGCGGCGATTTTAATCACCTGTGGATTTTTCAGAAGCACCTGTTGGATCAGACCCAGATCCTCGCTGAGAGTGGCGGAAAACAGCAGGTTCTGGCGTTTCGCCGGAAGCAGGGCGAGGATGCGGTCCAGCTCTTCCTTGAAGCCGGGGTTGAGCATCTTGTCCGCCTCGTCCAGCACGAGCGTGGCGATCAACGACAGCCGCACGGCGTTCTGTTCGACCAAATCAAGCAGCCGTCCCGGTGTGGCGACGAGGATGTCCGCCTTGCCGACCGCTTGCATCTGCGGGTTGATGGAAACGCCCCCGGAAACAGCGAGACAGGTGAGCCGCCGGGTGAGCGCGGGGAGGAAGGATTGGAAAACCTGCTGCACCTGGTCGGCCAGCTCGCGGGTGGGAACGAGGACGAGCACGGTGGGTTCGCGGTAGTGGGAAACGGCGGAATTTTCAAGGTGGTGGAGAATTGGCAGCACATAGCCGGCGGTTTTTCCGGAGCCGGTTCGGGCGATCCCCAGCACGTCTCTTTTCGCGATCACGGCGGGGATTGCCTCACGCTGAATCGGCGTCGGCTCCGAGAAGCCTTGCCCGGCCAAGGCCTTGAGAAAAGCGGGAGCGAGGCCGAGCGAGGTGAAGGACATGGAGGGCAGGGTGGGGGCTCGAAAAATATCTGGCGAGCCTGTATTTGGTTCCGGGCAGTTTGGCATCTTTGCAAAATCCTCACGTCCAGCGGCTTCGGGAATGATCGTCCGCTTGCCTGTCGAAAAAGCCGATCTTGCGCGAATTTGCCATCGCCGGATGGCACATGCCGTGCTCATTCCAACGATTGCGTGCCGGTGTGGTGCGCTCCCATCGCCGCAGGATGTCGCGGTCCTTTTTAAACTCCCCGAAAACCATGCAATGCCTCACGAACTCTGAGATTCACAAATGGCTGGCCGGACAAGGGATGCACCACCAACCTCTGGAATGTGGTGTGCCCGTAGCCGGTGAATTTCCAATTCCCACCGAGCGCCGAAGTCGCCTGATGCTGGCGGATTACCTGGCCGACCTGCTTTCCAAGGACGGCAACAAGCTCTTGGAGATCCTGCCGGGTCCGCAGCAGGACACCGAGGACTGGGAACTAATCGACCGCTTCCGGGTAGGGCTCGATGAAGCCCGTGCGCTGATCACCGCGCCGGGCCACCTTTTCAAAAGCGGCGACCGGCGGGATTTCCGCAGCCTGCTTTCCCAGTTGCTAGGGGCGCAGAATGGCTGGTGCTTCTACATCTATGCGGCCCCTTCGCATACCACGCTGCTGATACACAATCGGATCGAAGTGTGGTCGCCGAAGAAGGGCATCCGCAACGAACTCGGGCGGCACCTGCTTCCCGATCAGGCGGCCTGATCCCCATCATCCGGCACGCGCGGATAAACCCACCGCGCGTCCCTTGGGTTTTCATTTCACCATGGTCGTGTCGGGCGGGTCCGAATCAGTCCGCATATATGGAAACAGCGAACGGCCAATTCAGGTGGGGATACGCTTTTTTCAGATCGGTCCGTGATCAATATTTCCCAAGTGGAGGGCTTCTGCGAATCTCTCCGCTCCCCGTCTGTCAGAGCTGTTTACCGAGCTGATTGACGCTGCTGATCAGGCTGCTCACCTGCTTTTGGAGCGCTGGATTCTTGATTGCGTTGACGAGGGGCGCGGCGAGAGAGACGAGGAACATGGCGAGGAGCAGCATGATGAGCCAGTAGGCGACGGCGAGAGCGATGCCGGGAGCGTCGAGTTTTTTGTGATAGGCATAGCCGGCGGGGCAGGCGAGGCAGCGGTAGCCCACCCAGAGATTGAGGATGGGGGCGAAAATCGCGAGGCACCAGAAGTGGCTCATGCCGAGGTTTGTGAGACGTTTCCAGCCGAACCAGACCAACAACAGCAGCGGCAAGTAGGTGGCGAGAGGCAGGAACTTGGCGGACATAATCTGGCCGAACTGCTTGATGATCAAAGGGCCCGCTGCGCCCAGCGCGTAATGCCAAGCCAAGGGGAAAATGAGTGCGACGATGAGCAGGCTCCGGCGGCGGGCACCTGGCCACGGGCCTTTTCTGACGACCGGTGCGCGGGCAACCGGCTGCGGATGGACCGTGGCGGCGGGGTCGGCGAAAGATTCCTGCGATTTCACCGGAACGTCGCTTCGCTCGAACAATCCGTCGATCTGCCCGGCCGGTTTCCACGCGTCCATGCTCTTCCGCCAGACCATGTCCAGCCGGGGATCCAGGGTGGAATTGCTGGCAATGGTTCTCAGTTCCTCGAAACTGACCGGTCCGAGTCGGTCGCCCTCACAGGTGTAGAACCAGCCGTTTTTGGCGGAGACTTTCGAACTCTTCGGTTTTTCGGGAGGCTCTTCCCGATGGGCTTTCTGCTCGGCTGGGGGGATCGCGCCTTCGGCGGTCGTTGCAGGTTCTTTTGGCTTCGATTCTTCGGCCTTGGCGGCACCTGCCCCGGCGAGGACCCGGATACTGGCGTTTTCGAGGGCTTTTCCCCTGATTTCCTTGCGGGCTTTTACCTTCGCTGCTGCGGCGATGCTTGCCTCTTCTGCTGCTTTGGCCTTGATCCTTGCCCTTTTGATCGCCACTTCGGCCACTTTCGCCTCTTGTGCGGCGAGGGCCTCGATCTCCGCCATCGCTTTGTCGTCCTCTGCTTTTGCGTCGGCGGCGGCGACCTTGGCTTCGGCTGCGGCTCGCAGTTTCGATTCATCCAAGGCCTTTTTTTCGGCGAGGGTCCGGCGTATCGTTTCTTCGTCCGCCCTGGCTTCGGCGGCGGCACGGAGTTTGGAATTTTCATCAGCCTGAGATCTGGCCGCCTTTTGGGCCAAGGATTTCTCTGCGGCGGCGGTCCGGGATTCTTGCGCGGCCTTCGTTTCGGCGGCGGCACGGAGCTTGGCTTCATTTTCGGCTTTCGCCTCGGCGGCGGCTCGCAGTTTTGACTCGCTCTCTGCTTTTGCTTCCGCGCTTTCCCTCGCGGCTTCGGCAGTCCGGGTCACTTCTGCAGCCTTGATTTTCGCTTCCGTCTGGGCCTTGGTCCTCGCTTCTTCCTCGGCTTTGGCGCGGGCGGACGCCTCAGCGGCGATTCTGGCTTCCAGGGCCGCTTTCGCTTCGACTGCGGCCCGGAGTCTGGTTTCCTGGGCGGCTCTGGCTTCCGCGATTTCGCGGAGTCTGGCTTCGGCGGCGGCTTTGGCTTCTGCGGCTTTGAGTTTGGTTTCCGCCTCGGCAGTGATCCGGGCCTGCTCCTCGGCGCTTTCCTTCGCCCTGGCCTCGGCTGCGGTTTTCGCTTCCTCCCGGGTTTTCGCTTCCATCGCCATGTGGAGCTGGGCTTCCTGCACCGCTTTGGCTTCGGCCATGGCGCGGAGTTTGGCTTCCTCGGTGGCTTTGGCGGCTCTCAGGTCGCTCTCCGCTTTCGTGGCGGCGGCGGTCCTGATTTCCTCAGCGGCCTGGGCATCGGCGGCGGTCCTTGAAAGGGCGGCTACCTCGGCGCAAGCCTCGCTGGGGCTGGGGGAGACTTGGGCGGGCTTGTTTCCTTGAACGGGCCCGCAGAGTTTCCGCACTTCGTAAACCGGCTTCCAACCGTCCATGCCATCGGTCCAGACCAGTCTCACGGGCGGTTCCAGCGAGAGATCGGAGACCTTTTCCGCCATCTCGGACAAGGTCACTGGTCCCAATTGTACTTCATTCTGCATGTAGAACCATTGATCTGCGCCGGCGGCGTCGATTCGGGCATCCTCCTCGGCGATTGCCTTGGCTCTGGCTTCGGCCTTCGCCTTGGCCCTGACCCTGGATTCCGCTTCTTCGATTTCGTCCCGCGCCTTGACCCTCGCCCGAACCGCCGATTTCGCTTCGGCAGCGGTCAGCGCCTCTTCGATGACCTGCCGGGCCTCCTCCTCCAACCGGACAGTCGATTCGGCTTTCACGCCGGCGGCTGGTTTGAGTTTGGTTTCGTGCATGGTTGGTAAGGGATCGGGTTCGCCGGGAAATTCCTGCGCTGCCGGATTTGAAGGAAAAGGAAAACGACTTGGTGGGGGGGGCCGACCGCAGAATGAGGGTCCGGGCGGGTGAGATGGGCGTTCGGATCGCAGCGGGAGTCTTTTGATTGAAACAAAGATGCCTTGAAATCCAGGAAACCGAAATAAGTTTGAGATCTCAAATCCGGCCAGTTGACCCCAAAAGCGGCCATAGTTCAACAGATCCGCCAAAAGGTTGTCAAAGCAGCGCGCCCCTGCTGCCGAGCGCCTAGTGTCGGGCGGAGCTGGATTTTTCCGGGGAGAAAAAGCGGTTTCGAACGTTGGCCGTGGCAGGTTTGTTAGCGGCCCGCGTCGCATCCGGGGGCGGCTGTCATCCAGTCTATCTCCTCTTCGTGCGTGTGGATCAGCAACAGCGCATGCGCTCCGTTCCTCGCCGCCGCCGCCTTCAAAACGCCGCGGATGGCGGACGCCGTCTGGCCTTCTCTGCCGATCAGCATCGCTACATCGCGTTTCACCAACACCAGCCGGAAGCGCAGCACACCGGTGGCGATTTCCTGCACTTTGATCCGCGCATGGTCCGGCTCATCGATCAGGTTCACGGCTACATATTGGAGGAAATCCTTCAACTGAACCGTCAGCGCCTCCATTTCCTGTGGGCCTGGACGAGTTTCCACCGTGTCAACCGCCGCAGGAGACGCACTTCTGAAATCCCAGTCCATCACCTTGTAGCTGGCGGTCCGTCTGACCAGATCGACGACATCCACCTCCTGATGTGCCAGCTTGTTCACCGCAGGCAGGACCGTCCGGAAATCCCAGTCCATCACCCGGATGTTTCCGAGTCGTTTCAGAGATCGCGAGATTTCCAGCTCTCTCACATCCTTTTGCAGGAGTTCCAGGAAATCGAAATCCGAAACCTGGGTTTCTCCGAGCTCTCTGAGGGAACTGGCCAATTTTGAAATTCGAGTGGTCATCGCAGGCTTCGGGTCGGGTTTCCAATCATTCCGGATTCTCCCGGTCCGATCAATCGCGCGCGATGCTGCCCCCGAAGAAGACGTTTGGCAAACCTATCGGCGCGCTTGGCTGTCTGGCGTTCCAAGAAAATCATGAGGACGGCGTGGCAACCGGTTTCTCCGCATGGGGATTTGTTCGGAGGCTCTGATCGCAGCATTTTCCTCAGCGTTTTCGTTTTTGGAAATCACCGACACTCCGCCCCATGCGTGCAGACGGACACTTCCAAGCCGCATAGAATTACCCCCAGCCCGCGGAGACTTGCCCCCAGCATGCGGAGATTGGGTTTCCGGTTGCCGAGATTCCCTTGCGACGTGCGGAGATTGCTGCCCGGAAATTTCACAGGTGGGCGAGACGCTCACGCTCGTGCGCTGCGAAGCACGAAGACCCTCTGGAATCGGAAACTCCCGCCATTTGTGAAATGGGTCAGAAGCAGCCGGTCGGATGTTTTCAGGGTTCGATGATTTTTTGGATCGGTCGAAGAACAGGCAGGAATGCCTGTATCAGGCTTCTGCGGCCTTGGCGATCTGGAGGAGCTTCGCTTCGCCGAGGTGGGGGCCGAGGATTTGGAGGCCGACGGGGAGGTTTTTTCCATCGTCCGATAGAACGGTGCCGCAGGGGACGGAGATGCCGGGGATGCCAGCGAGATTGGCGGCGATGGTGAAAATGTCGGAGAGGTATTCCTGGAGGGGATCGGCTCCGGCAGCGCCGATTTTCCGGGCGGGGCTGGGGACGACGGGGGAGAGGATGGCGTCCACTTGTTGGAAGGCGTTTTCGAAGTCGCGGCGGATGAGCGTGCGGACTTTTTGGGCGCGGCTGTAGTAGGCGTCGTAGTAGCCGGAGGAGAGGACGTAGGTGCCGAGGATGATGCGGCGTTTCACTTCGGGGCCGAATCCTTGCTCGCGGGATTTTTTGTAAAGATCGAGGATGTCTGCGGGGTTGGCGGCGCGGTGGCCGTAGCGGATGCCGTCGAAGCGGGAGAGATTGGAGGAAGCCTCGGCCGGGGCGATCACGTAGTAAGTGGCGACGGCGAACTCGGTGTGGGGCAGGGAAATTTCCACGAGTTCGGCACCTTGGGCGGCGAGGGATTGGATGGCTTTTTCGACTTGGGCGCGGACGCCGGGATCGATGCCGCCGCCGAAGTATTCTTTCGGGATGCCGAGTTTCATGCCTTTCACGCCGTCGTTGAGGGTGGCGAGATAATCGGGCACCGGGACATCGAGGCTGGTGGAATCTGCAGGATCAAAGCCGGCGATGGCTTGGAGGACGAGCGCGGCGTCTTCCACGGACTGCGTGAGCGGGCCGATCTGATCGAGCGACGAGGCAAAGGCGACGAGTCCGTAGCGGGAAACGCGGCCGTAGGAAGGTTTCAGCCCGACGACACCGCAATGCGAGGCGGGCTGGCGGATGGAGCCGCCGGTATCGGAGCCGAGGGCGGCGATGGCGGTTCTATCAGCGACGGCGGCGGCGGAGCCA
>JBBRCO010000168.1:0-8110 GCA_038204755.1 Verrucomicrobiales bacterium | reverse complement strand
CGCAAACCGCAAGGCGCTGGAACCCTTGATTTCCCAAGGCTTTCGCGGGATTGGGACCAACTTGGGACCAATGAAAAATCGCTAACAAAAAGTCCCGAGGCTTTTCAGCGTCGGGACTTGTTGCAAATCAACATGGTGCGCACGACAGGACTCGAACCTGAACAGGGTTGCCCCCACTAGAACCTGAATCTAGCGCGTCTACCAATTCCGCCACGCGCGCACTGAGGTTGACCTTGCGGTCGGGCGGGAAAACACCATGTCGCCGCGGGGATTGCAATCCTGTTTTCGCAAAGTTTTGAAGTTCATGGCGCAGATCCCCAAAAGCGGGCTTTTTCGGCGTTGCCAAATGGGACGCGACTCAACCACTCTGCGCCCATGCAGAAGGCTACGCCTCTTATTCTTGTCCTCATCCTCGGCTTGACGGCGGGTGTCTTTTCCCTCCGTTCGAAACGGGACCCATCGGTGCCGAAAATTCCGGTCGTGGCCAGCAGCGCAATTCCGATAGCTCAAGAACCGGAAAAACCAGTTCCCTCCGCCGCCGTGTCCGATGCGGGGCTGGTCAAGGTGACTCCCCGCCCGTGGCCCCAGGCCGCCTCCGACATCGCTCCGGATTCCACCGCCACCTTCGGCAATCTGCCCAACGGACTGCGCTACATCATCTATCCGAACAGCGAGCCACCTCATCGCGTGTCACTTCGCCTGCACATCGCCTCCGGCTCCCTGATGGAGGCGGACGACCAGCAAGGTCTTGCACATTTCCTCGAACACATGGTTTTCAACGGCTCGAAAAACTTCAAGGCGGATGAACTCGTCCCCATCATGCAGCGGATGCAGATCGCCTTCGGAGCCGATGTGAACGCCCACACGTCGTTCGATGAAACGGTTTACATGCTCGACATCCCCGACCTCGCCGAGGAAAAGATCAAGCTCGGCTTCGATGTCATGCGCGACTATGCCGACGGCGCGTTGCTGGAAACTGCGGAAATCGACAAGGAGCGCGGTGTGATTCTTTCGGAAAAGATCAGTCGTGACACCGTCGGCAGCCGTATCATGGAACAGCAGTTCACCAGGATCCTGCCGGACTCGCTGCTCGCGAAGCGTTTTCCCATCGGCAAGGAGGACGTGATCAAGACCGCCCCGCGCGAGCGTTTCGTCGATTACTACACCCATTTCTACACGCCGCAGCGCATGACCTTCATCGTCGTCGGGGACATCGATCCGAAGGCCATGCAGAAACAAATTGAGGACCACTTCGGCTCGATGACCAATCCTGCCAAGCCTGCGGCAAATCCACCGCTCGGCCCCATCACCCAGCCGGAAGGTCTCGAAGCATCCGTCTTCGCCGATAAGGAGCTCTCCTCCACCGAGATTTCCCTGACACTCGTCCGCCCCTTCAAGGACGAGCCGGACACCGTCGCCACGCGCCTCTCCAACATGAAACTCGACATCGCCAACGCCATCCTCGGCCGTCGCTTCGAGCGGCTCGCCAAGGTCGAGGGCTCGGCGATCGCCATCGGCTCGGCATCGAAAAACGATCTATTCAGCTACCTCGAACTCGGTTCCATCGACGTCACCGCCGCAGACGACCGCTGGAAGGAGGCCGTTCCCGCCGTCGAGCAGGAACTGCGCCGCGCCATCCTACATGGATTCACCGGGGCTGAACTCGCCGAGGCGAAATCGAACCTTTTCAACATTTACGACCAGCAAGTGAAACAGAAGGCCAGCCGCAAATCCGAGGTCATCGCCACCGCTCTGGCGGATTCATGCAACGAACCGTCCGTTTTCTCGGATCCCGTCACCGATCTGGAAATCGCCGCCAAAGCACTCGATTCTATCACCGTCGAAAACTGCCATGAGGCTTTCAAAACCTTCTGGGACGCACCCGGCTACCACCTCGTCCTCACCACCAAGGAAAAGCCCGAAAATGCGGAAAAGGACATGACCGCCCTCTTCGAAGACTCGCGCGGAAAACCCGTCGAGCCACCGTCCGCCCGGGCCATCCAAGTGTTCGACTACGCGGATTTCGGTAAGCCGGGTACCGTCACCTCGCGCAAGGAAATCGCCGATCTCGGCATTACCCAGCTCGTTCTTTCCAACAACGTCCGCGTCAATCTCAAGCCCACCACCTTCGAGCAGGGCAAGATCCGCATGACCGCCCGCATCGGCTCCGGCAAGCTCACCCAGCCCAAGGACATGCCGATGCTCGATACCTTCGCCACCGCCATCTTCGAAGGCGGCGGACTTGGCAATCATTCCAACGATGATCTCGAACAGATCCTCGCCGGTAAAAACGTCGCCTCCAGCCTCAGCATCGGCGATGACGCCTTCATCCTCAGCGGCGGCACCACCCCCACGGATTTCCTGCTCCAGGCCCAGCTCATGTGCGCGTCCATCACCGATCCGGGCTATCGGCAGGAAGCCCTCTGGCAGTTTCAAAAAGCCATCCCGATGATGTATCAGCAGCTCAAGCACACGCCCGCCGGACCCCAACAGGAAATGGAGGCCTGGCTCAATGGCAACGACCCGCGTTTCACCGTCGCCCCCGTCGAAAAACTCTCATCATACACCATCGCAGACGCAAGAAGCTGGCTCACCCCCGAACTTGCCAAGGGCTACATGGAACTCACCATCGTCGGCGATTTCCAGACCGATCAGATTCTCCGCAGCCTGCTAGCCACCTTCGGGGCACTGCCCAGCCGCATACCCGTGCTGCCGAACCTGACCGCCGCGCGCAAGATCCAGTTCCCTAACGCCCCTGCGGTGATGACCTTCACCTACGAGTCCAAGATCTCCCAAGCCTCCGCCATCGCCATCTGGAAAACCGCCGGCATCCGCGGAAACCAGAAGGAATTCCGCCGCTTCAACATCCTCGCAGAAATCTACGGCGACCGCCTCCGCGAGGAAATTCGTGAAAAACTCGGCGCATCCTACAGCCCGAGCGCCGGTGCCGCCGGATCCGACTCATTGGATGACGTCGGCTACATCATCGGTGAAAGCGTCGGCAAACCCGAGGACATCGAGCTCCTTCTCAAGACCATGCGCGATCTTGCAGATAATTTCTCCAAAACCGGTGCCACCGCCGACGAACTCGACCGCGCCCTCAAGCCCACCCTCGGCCAGCTCGAAAAATCCCTGCGCGACAACAAATACTGGCTTAACACAGTCATGAACCAGTGCCAGAGCGATCCCAAGCGCCTCGAACTCGCCCGCACCCGCGATGCCGACTACCGCTCCATCAATCTGACGGAAATCAACGCGCTCGCCAAAAAATATCTCGCAGCCGGAAACGCCCTGCTCGTTTCCATCAAGCCCGCCCAGTGACTGCCCGTTCCTAGCACCACACTCCCGCGGCCTCTCAACCATGGACCAACCCACCATCCGTCCACTCGTTTCAGAGGATCTGGCAGACGCCGCGGTTCTGCTCGCCACGCTCAATCCAGAAACACCCGCGGCCCTCGTCAAAGAACGCCTGCACACCCTGCTCGCTGATCACACGCACTACGAACTTTTCGGCGCATATACTGATGGAAAACTCGTCGGCGTCGCCGGCGCATGGATCGCCACCAAAATCTGGTGCGGCCGCTATCTGGAGATCGACAATCTCGTCGTCGCAGAAAACCAGCGCTCGTCCGGCACCGGCAGCATCCTGCTAGAGCATCTTGAGAACGTCGCCCGCCAGCAGGACTGCAAGCTCGTCGTTCTGGACAGCTACACCACCAACCACCCGTCCCACCGCCTCTACCACCGCCTCGGCTTCGAGATCTGGGGCTTCCACTTCGTCAAACCCATCGGCGACTGGAAAGGGAGCTGAGCCATGGCCCCATTCTGCGGCCATCGCCTATGCATCCATGGAAGAATTGGAAAAATGAATGAAAGTGGCTGGAGCGTCTCGCTCCAGCCTGTTGTCCGTGCGTCTCGCCCGGAGCACACTATCCCACCATGCGCGTCGCCATCGTTCACTATCACCTCGATCCCGGCGGAGTCACCACCGTCATTGATGCCGCATCGCGCGCCCTGACCGCCGCCGGCACCCGCCACGTCATCCTCACCGGTCCGGCACCATCTCATGGTAGCTGCGGCGTCCCGCCCCGGGCCGTTGCCCGGGCGTCTCGCCCGGAGCACCTCCAAATCCCCCACCTCGGCTACCTCACCACTTCCGATATCACCGCGGAAAACCTCCTGGCATCGATGCGCACCGCCGCGACTAAAGCCCTCGGCGGCCCTCCCGATCTGTGGCATTTCCACAACCATTCGTTAGGAAAAAACATCCTCGTCGCGGATGTCGTCGCCCTCCTTGCGGAGCAGGGCGAACGTCTCATCCTCCAGATCCACGACCTCGCCGAGGACGGACGCCCTCAGAATCTTCCTGTCCTCGCCGCCTGCCGGAAACCCTATCCATTCTCACCGCGCATCCGCTACGCTTTCCTCAACACGCGCCACCTCGAAACATTTACATCCGCCGGCCTCCTATCGCAAAATGCCGCCCTTCTCCCCAACCCCATTTCATCAGACCCGGTCACCGACAATTCCTCCTCGGCCATCCTCTTCGCCCCCATCCGCGCCATCCGCCGCAAGAACATCGGCGAGCTCATCCTCCTCTCCGCACTCGCTCCCGAGGGCACCTACTTCGCTATCAGCCGCGCTCCGATAAATCCCGATGCCCTCGCCATCCACAACACCTGGCGGAAATTTGTAACCAAACACCACCTGCCCATCGAGTTCGACGTAGTTGATCGATTCGCTCCCGCCGCCGGTGCCGCGGCGGATTTCGAATCGTGGATTGCCCACGCCAGCCACATTGTCACCACCTCCGTCGCCGAGGGATTCGGACTGCCGTTTCTGGAATCCAGCGCCTGGAGAAAACCGCTCCTCGGCCGCGATCTCCCGCATCTCACCGCCTCCCACGGATTCAACTGCGGGCGACTCTATCAGCGCATTATCATCCCCGTCGATTGGATCGACCTCACCATCCTCGAAAGCCACCTCACCACCACCCTTGAGCGGAATTTCCGCCTCTGCGGTCGCCCTCTCACCAGCGTCCACATCGCCGCCGTCCTCGATTCACTCTCAAACGGCGAACTGCTGGACTTCGGAAATCTCCCCGAGCCTCTCCAACAGGGAGTCATCGAAAGACTCCCGGACAAATCCAGCCGCTCGATACCCCTCGTCCAGATCAACGGAGAAACACGCCCGCTCATCGACTGGCTCGCGGAAACCATCGCCGTCCGCACCCCGTCCGCCACACCGGAGCAACTCGCACCGTGGTCAATCACCACCTATCAGGAAAAGCTCATCGCTGTCTATCAAGAAACCACCGCCCAACCCGCCTCCACCCTCCGGTTTGTCCCGCCCTCCGCCATCCTCGACTCCCACCTCGCCCCAGCGTCCTTCCATTTCCTGCTTTCCGCGCCCGGGCCGGCTCCCGTGAAAGTAAAATTCCGCGCCGTTGTCTTCGACATCTACGGCACCCTGCTCATCGCCCCGTCCGGCGGCGTGAAGCCGGATCTGCTAGCCGATCCCGTGCTCCGCGACATCCTCCGCGAGGCAGGTCACGAGCCCCCCGCATCTCCCAGCACCGGGCTGCATTCCGCTATCTTACGCCATCACACGACCGCCGGAGTTCCCTATCCGGAAATCGACCTCCGCGTGCTCTGGCGGGAAATTCTCTCGCTCGCACCGGACTCCGAAATCACCCCGCTCGTCATCGAACTCGAAACCGCCTGGCACCCCGCCCGCCCCATGCCCGGCGCCGCTCAGATCATTCAACGTCTCGCCCGCTCCGGTATCTCCCTCGGCCTGCTTTCCAACGCCCAGTGCGATACATTGCCTTCACTCGGCGACATCTCCGATCTCTTCGCCCCCGAACTCACCCTGCTTTCCTATCAGCACGCCATTGCCAAGCCCGCTCCCGAGCTTTTCCAACTCATGGCAGACCGCCTCGGCGGCCGCGGCATTTTTCCAGAGGAAACCCTCTACATCGGCAACGATCCCCAGCACGACATCGTCCCCGCCGCAGCCGCTGGTTTCAAAACCGCCCTCTTCACCGGCCACCCGGATTCACTCCGCCCCGGCGACTGCCAGCCGGACCACACCTTCCAACGCTGGTCCGAGCTAAGCGAACTGTTCTTTCCTTAACCGCTCATTTTCAAGCGCCATTCCCAATCAGTGGAGCGTGAAAGCTCCCCGGAATGGTAATACGAATGACCTGTCTAACTTTGCCGGTTCCTTGGTCGAGACGCTCTTCTTCGAAGGCGTTCAGAAGTCGATCTGTGAGAACTTTGTCAGATTTCCGATCTCCCGTGCGGTAGATTTCTGTCTGAGGAGGCTCCGCAAATGGATCCTCCTCGCCGACCACGACGTTTGGAAGAATCACTATAGCAAACCGGAAAATGTGTTTGGGGAGGGTCTTCATTTTCTTCGCATAACGTCAAAAGTAATGGCAACCCCACTAGCCGGAGCCAGTGTTGATCGCGGGGTTGATGTTGGAATTACGTGAGATCACCGAAAACAGAGGGGCTGGTGGGGGCTGCCATCCAAGGCTTGCTAGAAATCTCTGCCTCGCGAAATCACAAAGGCATCTTGTGTTTCAGAGCCAGCGCTGCACTGCCTCAGTTGTGTCAGTCGGCTTAGTGTTGAAGCACAGCGTGGCTTGAGGAGCGTACTTGTGCACGACGTTTACCAACTTCTCAAACAATAGGAAGTTTCCTGCGATCGTTCGGACGCCCGCTCCAATGAGGATGCAATCGAACCGCTTCTGCTCCAGTTGGTCTTGAACAACGGCCTCAGCAGTTGCGCCAAAATCGGTCAAGCACATTTGCACGTCGTAGCCGCACTCAGTCAAGCTGTCTTCTGATGCTTTGAGGCCGGCCAATACCTTCGCCGCGTCCATGCCGGGGTAAGCCGCATAGCCGGGGTCAGAGAAATCGATGAGTGTTGGTTGCAAGCCAATTACCAAAATACTTTTCTTGTCTGTCATATCTTTCTCCAGATAGTCGGTGCTTGACGGAAAGCAAGCACGATAATGAATGTGTAGGGGCGGCGGGTGTAAAAGCGTGGCATTTGTTCAGCTGCCTAAGGTCTAGCTCATCCACGGCGGGAATGGAAGCCCGAATTCAAGCAGGAGCGTTACCCGCCGTTGGATGGAGCGTCTTGTGCGCATTTTTTTCTATTTCGTTGAAGCATGGACATGCTTAGCGCAACTGCACAAAGCAATAATCCCGAAGGTTCTGCGATCGTGCTATAAAATCTATCCGTTCGCTTCGAATTCGTATCATCGTAGAATCTAAAAAATAGCAGACCGTTGTTGGCGTAGCTCGATAGGTCTTGCGATGCGGTGAATGTCCCCTGCCAGCTGTAGGCTACGAAACCGCTATTCGGAATCAACGGGTCTCCTACAAATAAGGAAGTCACGGGCGGCAGGGCAATAGAATGAACCACCAAACTTGTAGATCCATCATTAATAAGTAAAGATAGTGATGTAGGTGCGTAATATAATGACGTCACCGAAAATCGATATTGATTGTTGGTGAGAACTTCCAATTCTGAAAATGGATTAGGCAGAATAGTCAGCCCTGAAGTGTTTAGCTGGTAGGATTGAAACGAAACTGCGGCATCTACTAATGGTGCAAAGTAGAATGACACGGTAAAGAATGCCATGTTCTGGAGTGTTTTCATTCGGATTGGAAATTTTTGATGCTAACAGTGGTATTCGTAGGATGTCAGGGAGTGATATTCAAGATTATCCTGTTTGGAGGGTGCGCTACGAATCCTTGATTTGGCAAGGAATTTTCCGGAGGCAGGTGCGTATATCAGGTGAATCTGGGCGGGGCTTTTGGAAGGAAGCTGCCATGGCTGATATCAGACGGGGGGCGGGACTCAGGCGCGGGTTTTTGAGTTCTGGTGTGTGACGACAATTAAAACTACCCCGTGACGACAATTAAAACTACCCACTGAAAGGGGCGGTTTTTCGGGGTGGGACATCATTATGACCATATTCCCATATCGGAAAAACTAATCCTTTAGTATCACAGTTATCCTCAGGATTAAAACAATGTTTACCTTCCATAATTCTCCAGCCATAGTTCTTCCCTTTTTCAATAATATTTAATTC
>JBBRCO010000167.1:0-8228 GCA_038204755.1 Verrucomicrobiales bacterium | reverse complement strand
GGCGGCTGCCATTGGGGTCGGCCTGCCGGTCCAGGAGGCCTCCGGCAATATGATCGTTGACATCGGCGGCGGCACCACGGAAGTCGCCCTCATTTCGCTGTCCGGCATCGTGTACGCCCGCAGTGTCCGCACCGCCGGCGACAAACTGGATGAGTCGATCGTGTCCTAC
The DNA here is from genome assembly GCA_038204755.1 of Verrucomicrobiales bacterium. GTDB lineage: Bacteria > Verrucomicrobiota > Verrucomicrobiia > Verrucomicrobiales > Akkermansiaceae > Luteolibacter. Next base: position 8,059 of record JBBRCO010000167.1, on the reverse strand, counting down.
ATGCGGCGGGCCTACAATCTCATGATTGGCGAGCGCACGTCGGAGGACATCAAGATCCGCCTGGGTTCGGCGGCGCCGCTGGCCAAGGAATTGACCATGGAGGTCAAGGGCCGCGACCTCGTCGCCGGGCTGCCCAAAACCATCACCATCACCTCGCAGGAAATCCGCGAGGCGATGGCGGACCCGCTCAGCACCATCGTTGACGCCGTCCGCACCACTCTCGAGCGCTGCCCGCCGGAACTCGCCGCCGACCTCGTCGACCGCGGCATCGTGCTGGCAGGCGGAGGCGCGTTGCTCAAGGGGCTGGATCGCCTTTTGCGCGAGGAAACCGGGCTGCCGGTCCACATCGCCGAGGATCCCCTCAGCGCCGTGGCCGAAGGCACTGGCAAGGCACTTCAAGAGCTCTCACTCCTGAAGCGGGTCGCCAACTCGGACCGTTAATCGGACCTTCCTCGACCCTCCCCGGCCATGAAGCCGCTCAATCTCATCGCCCTGCTGCTCTTCCTCGGAGGTGCCGTCTGGGCCTTCACGCGGAGTGACCGCGCGGTGCGGGAAATCCAGGGCTACTATTTCTCCGCGATGTCGCCGTTCCTGAATTCAGGATCGCAGATGGAGACGCGGGCCCGTAAATTTCTCGATGAAACGCGGCACTCGAAGGAACTCGAAGTCGAGCTGGACGCCACCCGCAAGGAGCTCGGAAAACTGCAGATCATCGAGTCGCGATTCCGCAGGCTAGAAGCGGAAAACGAAACACTGCGGCATGCGCTGGATTTCAAAAAGGCCACTCATTTTGTCGTCGTGCCTGCCCAAGTGATCCGCCGCCATCCGACGACTTGGTGGCAGACGGTGGACATCGACGCTGGCGAGGAAAAGGGCATCGGCACCCAGCTCGCCGTGCTTTCGAACGATGGCCTCGTCGGAAAAATCGACCGTCCGGACAAAGGGCGCTCGTCCGTCATCTTGCTAACGGACGAAAAATGCCAGGTCTCCGCACGAGTCGAGGGCTCGCCGGAAGTCGGCATCCTCAGCGGCCAGCGCGGGCACTTCGTCGGCAATCCGCTGCTGCGTCTCAAATTTCTATCAACCGAAGCCGCGCTCCACCAGGGGCAGCGTGTCTTCACCACCGGCCGGGGAGGCATCTTCCAGCCTAACATTTTACTTGGAACCATCGAGTCTGTCGAAAAAGGCGCTCTGGATTCCGAAGCTCTCGTCCGGCCATCGGTGAACTTCGCGGATCTGGGAACGGTTTTCGTCGTGCTCTCCGCCGATCCCACCCGTCCGTGATCCGTTATTCGTTCATCACCATCCTGCTGCTGCTGGCCTCATTCGTGGTCCAGCAGTTTCTGCCCGCGTTCACGGGCCTGCATGATTCGCGGATCCTCCTGGTGCAGCTCGTTTTCCTCTGCTCCGCGGTCACCGTCGGCCAGCCGACCATGCTGCTGCTGGCCTTCGTCGGCGGCTTTTTCTGGGACGCCCACTGCGCGCTCGGCCCGCACGGCGGCGACACCGGGGTTTACTCGCAACAGGTCGAGTCGCTGCGTTTCGGTTACTCGATCCTGCTCTTCGCCGCGATGGGTTTCCTGATGCAGGGCATCCAGCCGCTGTTCAAGCAGGGGAAATGGCAGTTCTCCGCATTTCTATCAGGAATCGCGGTCTTCCTCTATCTGTCCGCCGAATACGCCATCATCAACTTCGTCCGCGGCGAGTTCGTCCTATCGCAAGCCACCGTCCTGCAGATGGTCTTCACCTCGCTGCTGACCATGCTTTTCTCCCCTCTCATCTTCTGGTTGCTATTCCGCGTCGCGAAAGCCTGCGACCACTCGATCAACCCGGAAGCCGGACGCAAACGCCGCCGCCTCGCCTGACATGGAACCCAGCTACCGACTCCGAATCTATCTGCTGACCGCCCTCGTGGTGGTCGGCTTCGGCGCGTTGCTGACCCGGCTTCATGAATTCCAAATCGTGCGCCGTGACCAGTTCCTCCAACAGGTCCCGGGCAACCGCACCGTCACCGTCCGCGAGCCCGGCACTCGCGGCGAGATCACCGACCGCAACGGCATCACGCTTGCGAGAAACCTCCGGAACTACGAGGTCTCCTTCAATCTTGATGAAATCCGCCAGGCCTACCTCTCGCAGCACGTCGAGGACCCGACGATCCAGCGCCTCACCAAGGAAGACGGCCTGCCCCGCAAGCGCGCGGAGAAGGACATCGTCACCATTGTCAACGAGAGCACGATCGAGAGGCTGCGCAAGCTCGGCCTCGCGAAAAACTACAAAGCCGGCGATCTCCGCACCCATTACCTCACCCACGGCGGACTGGTCCCCTTCAGTTATCGGACCGACCTCAGCTACGAGGATTTCGCCCGTTTCGCAGAGCACAACCTCGACCTGCCCGGCGTCTATCTGACACTTCGGCCGCAGCGGCAGTATCCTTACGGCTCTCTGGCCAGCCACGTCCTCGGCTACATGAAAAAATGGGAAAAGGGCGACGTCCCGGAAAGCGCCATGCGCAAGTATGACCACTACGTCGGCGACGACAAGGGCATCGCCGGCGTGGAGGCCTCCATGGACGACGCCCTGCTGGGGCCCGAGGGACAAAAGGCGATCGTAAAGGATGAAAAGGGCCGCACGCTCCAGATGTCCGACTACACCAAGCCAGGCAGCGGCGCGAAGCTCCGGCTCACCATCGATGCACCCATCCAGTATCTGTTGGAAAACACCCTGCGCTACGCCGGCCGAGCCGCAGGCGTCGTGATGGACGTGAACACCGGCGAGGTCCTGGCAATGGCGTCCTTGCCGGATTTCAACCCCAACGACTTCTTCCCCAGCATCTCACGGGCGAATCTGGATGGCTACAACCACAACAAACTCTCCCCGCTCACCAACCGCACCATCTCACAGTTCGCCCCGGGATCCACGATGAAGGTCCCCACCGCCATCTCCGCAGCCCTGGCAGGCAGGGCGAACAGCCGCATCTCCTGCAACGGCTACGTCACCTATGGCAATGCCCAAGTGAAATGTTGGATCTTCCGGCAGCACGGCGGCACCCACGGCAACCAGAATCTATCAGAAGCCATCCAGCATTCCTGCAATCCCTATTTCAACATCCTCGCCAACACCATCGGCAAGGACGCCATCGTCGAAGGCTGTTCGATGGTGAACGTCGGCAAGCGCACCGGCGTCGAACTTCCTTCGGAAAATCCCGGCATGCTACCCGGCAGCCGTGTCTGGCGCTCCACCTATCCGAACGCCGCGCTCACCGGCCATGAGATCGCCATGCTCTCCATCGGCCAGGGCACCTCGATGGCCACCCCGCTCCAGATCTGCGCTATCACCGCCTGCGTCGCCAACGGCGGCAAATACTATCAGCCCCGCGTGGTCAAGAAGGCGGTCTCCGAGGACGGCAAAATCGTCGTCGCGGACACTCCGAAGCTCCAGATGGACCTCATCAAGTCCGGCATCAAACCCGCCGATCTCGACCTCATCCGCAAGGGCATGCGGATGTCCACCAACGAGAAAGGTGGAACATCAGGCAAGGTCAGGTTGGCAAACATCGTCGCCGCTTCCAAGAGCGGCACCGCCCAGTGCTCGGACTTCGGGAAAGTTTCCAACAACTCCTGGATCATGAGCTTCGCCCCTTATGATAATCCCAAATACGCGATCTGCATCATGGTCCAGAACGGCCAGTCCGGTGGTGCCGTCTGCGGCCCGCTCGTAAACCTCATCTATCGCGGTCTTTTCGCCCGCGACATGAAAGGCATCCGCCTGCCTCTCAAGCCCATGGCAAAGGTGCCGGGTTTCATGGGAGAAAATATCAAAGCCATCGAAATCACTCCGGAAGCCATCGCTGCCGTGGAAGCTGGCGACACCAACCCAGCTCCGGAAGCCATCGCCGCCGCAGCCGCTCAAGTCGCCGCCGCTCCAGCCACGGTGGAGGAAGTGGACGCCGGCGAGACAGGTTCCGATGTCGGCGACCAAGTTCCTGTCACCCCGCCGCCTGATCCCACCGAGGTCATGCCGAACCCCACCATCACGCCGGAAGTCGATGCGGAAGGCTCCGTCATCCCCAAGGCCGTCCCTGTTCCCGAAAACTGATCTTTCCAACAAACCTCACCTAACTAGAAATAACCATTTTTATCAAACCACTCGATAACATGATCCAACACATCAAAAGACTCCTCGGCATCGGCAAGCCCGATCCCTCACGCGGCAACAGCATCGTCGTCAACGTTGAAAAACTCGAACGCCGCGTCGCCCTCCTTGAAGACGGCGTGCTCGAAGAATACACCGTCGAGCGCGAGGGCGATCAGAACATCGTCGGCGGCATTTTCAAAGGACGCGTCAAGAACATCGAGGGCGGTCTCAAGGCGATGTTCGTGGACATCGGCCTCGATAAGAACGCTTTCCTCCACTTCTGGGACGCCATCCCCGCCGCGCTTGACGGCGGACTGGAGGAAATCCAACGCGAGGGGAAAAAGAAACAGCAGAAGAAAATCACCTCCAGGGACATCCCCGACATCTATCCGATCGGATCCGAAATTGTCATCCAGGTTTCCAAAGGCCCTATCGGAACAAAAGGCCCGCGCGTCACCACTAACATCTCGATGGCCGGACGCTACCTCGTGCTCATGCCCTACACCGAGCAGTTCGGCATTTCCCGCAAGATCGAGGACCCCAAGGAGCGCGCCCGCCTGCGCAAGATCGTCCAAAAGCTCGCCGTCCCCGAGGGCATGGGCATCATCATGCGCACCATCGCCCAAGGCACCCGCGCCCGTCACTTCGTCCGCGATCTCCACATGCTGTTGGAGCAGTGGGACGAAATCGAAGCCCGCCGCGCGAACAACCCCGCACCCGTCTGTATTTTCCAGGAGCCCGGCCTGATCGAGCGCACCGCCCGCGATTTTCTCACCGATGAGATCGACCAAGTGATGTGCGACGACGCCGAGACCACGGAAATGATCCGCAACATCGCCGGAAAAATCTCCCGTCGTGCCAAGCGCCGCGTCCACTACATGCCCTCCGCCGGCGGCCAGCCCATCTTTGAGCGCGTCCACATCCAGAAACAAATCGACGAGGCCTTCTCACGGCAGGTTTGGCTCAAGTGCGGCGGCTACATCGTCATTGATGAAACCGAGGCCCTCATCGCCATCGACGTCAATACCGGCCGCAACCGCGGCTCCAAGGACGTGGACAAGATGATTCTCGAAACCAACGTCGAGGCCGCCGTCGAAGTCGCCCGCCAGCTCCGCTTGCGCAATATCGGCGGTCTGGTCGTCATCGACTTGATCGACATGCGCCACCGCAAGGACCAGCAGACGGTTTACAAGGCCATCAAGGACCGCCTGAAAAAGGACAAAGCGAAGACCCAGGTCCTCCAGATTTCCCCTATCGGTCTGATGGAAATGACCCGCCAGCGCCTGAACGAATCGCTGCGGGATTCGATGTACGAGCCCTGCCCATATTGCCAGGGCCGCGCCCGTGTGAAGACGCCCATGACCATGTCCGTGGAAATCCAGCGCCGCCTCAACACCGTCATCCAGAAACACCGCGACGCCATCGGCGACATCATCGTCATCGTCAACAGCGACGTCCTCAACCGCTTCAAGAGCGAGGACGCCAAGCTGCTCGTCGAGCTTGAGCGCTCCCACTCCGGCCGCCTCATCTTCCGTTCGGATCCGACCCTCAACCGCGAGCGCTTCGCCATCATCGACGCCACCACCGAAAAAACCATCGACCAAGGCTAACGCCAATTTGAAATCTCAAATCTCAAATTTCAAATCACCGTATGTCCCGAAAAACCAAAATCATCATCACCCTCGGCCCCGCCACCGAGTCCGAGGAAATGATCGGCACGCTCATTGATGCCGGCACCAACGTGTTCCGCCTCAACATGAGCCACGCGAAACACGAATGGGCCGCGGAAATGACCAAGCGCGTCCGCCGCCAGTCCGAGAAACGGGACGCCCACATCGCAGTGCTGTTTGACCTCACCGGCCCGTCCATCCGCACCGGAGATTTGGAAAAGCCCTACACTCTGGCAGAAGGCGACACCGTCGAGTTCCGCAAAGTCGGCGCGGACGCCACCGTCCCGCTTTCCACCACCGTGAATTACGACGGTCTGATGGGCGATGTCACCGCCGGCAATACCCTCGTCGTGGACAACGGCGCGCTGCTCATGCGCATCGACGTGGTCGAGGCGGACCGCATCCTCTGTTATGTGAAAACACCGGGAACCATGGGCTCCCGCCGCCATATCAATCTCCCCGGCGTCCGCCTGAATCTCCCCGCACTAACCGAAAAGGACCACAAGGACCTCTCCCTCGCCGTCGAATGCGGTGCGGACTACATCGCCGGTTCATTCGTCCGTGACTCGGCCCACGTCCGCGAACTCCGCGAAGCGATGCACGCCCTTGAAGGCGAGGCGCAGATCGTCGCAAAGATCGAGGACCAGGAAGCCATTAGAAACATCGACGCCATCATCAACGAGGCCGACGTCATCATGGTCGCCCGCGGCGACCTTGGCACGGAAGTCGAGTTCGAGGAACTGCCTATTCTCCAGCGCCGCATCGTCAAGCGCTGCCATGAGCTCGGCACCCGCGTCATCGTCGCCACCCAGTTGTTGGAATCCATGATCACCAACCCCACGCCCACCCGCGCCGAGGTCACCGACGTCATGAACGCCGCCTACGAGGAGGCGGATTGCCTCATGCTCTCTGGTGAAACTTCCGTTGGCCGCTATCCGGAGCGCTGCGTCGAGGCACTCGTTAGAATTTCCTCCCGCATCGAGCGCTCCGGCGGCCACGGCTTCGGCCAGAGCGTCCTGCTCCGTGATGAACGCCAGAAAACCGCCCGCGCCGCCGTCACCCTCGCGGACTCTCTGCCGGACGCCCGCCTCGTCGTGCTCACCCGCCGCGGCGTGCTTGCCAACCACGTCGCCATGCTCCGCCCGCGCACCTCCGGCTTCTACGCCTTCACCCCGAAGGAAACCGTCTGCCGCAAGCTCTCCCTCACCCGCGGCATCCGCGCCTTCAAGCTCTCCTTCGCCTCGAACATTGAGGAAACCATCAAGCGCGTAAGTGATCTTCTCCTCAAGGAAGGCCTCGTCCGCCCCGGTACCCCGCTGGTCATCGTCTCCGACATTCTGTCAGACCACTTCGCCGCGAACTCCATCCTGCTGCATCACCCATAGCCTAACGTGACACAGGCATTCCTGCCTGTTATTCCCCATCCCTCTTGTAGCCTCAGCCTGCGACCATTCCTTCCAAATCCAGCGACCTCGACAAGACTGACAAAAAACGCCCGCCTCTCGCACACCGCGCCAAACACAAAACGCATAGGGCGCCGCCAGCCGATGCCTTCTTTGATGGCTGGGATATCTGCAAAGTTAAATCCCACCTCCATCGTTCTGCGCAACGACTCGCGCTACCGCAAGCCAGAGAGGATGGAGCCGGGCATCAAGACACTCCACGGAGAAAACCCCGGCTTCAAGATGACCACGGGCGTCGGATCCCATTCCGACGCCCGTGGGCCCTTTGGGGGGCTACCCTTTCGAGGGGGCTGTTGTGCTATCCCTTACGCAAGGAAGATTGCCATAAAACGGCCGCATCGCCATACCGCAATCGCGTAGTGCGCACTTTTAAAAACCGTCTATCTCACCGAGCCATAGACCTTGAAATGACCACGGGCGTCGGAACCCAATCCGAAGCCCGTGGGTCCTTTGGGGAGCTGTTTTACTATCCCTTACGCAAGCGAGGATGCCGTAAATCGGCCGCAACTCCATACCGCAATCGCGTGATCCGCCATTCACAAGCGGCCCGCCGCCTTGATGTCGAAATACGAGTTCGCGAGCGCCACGGCCAGGTCCTGCGCGGTCGAGTCCAGCGTCAGGATTCCTCGTGCGCCGAGGCTCGCGAGGATCTCGCGGCGCTCCTGCCTATAGCGGTCCGCAGCGAGGAATTTCAGAGCCGAGGAAAACGATTCCACCGGCTGCGTCGCCGCGTCGTCCACCACTTTCTCGCGCATGCTGGCGAGAAGGACGAGGTGGCGGGTCTTCAAAACC
>JBBRCO010000166.1:0-8258 GCA_038204755.1 Verrucomicrobiales bacterium | reverse complement strand
ATGGACTGATCAAACGCATCAACGGCCTGCGCATCGCCCTTCAGCACGCCGCAGACCGCGCCTATCCTTACACGGACGATACGAACGACGCGGCCCGCACCGCCTTCCACCTCCCGCTGGACCGGACGTTCAACGGTTGAGAAAGTTTCCCGCCCGAGACAATTTCATTTGAAAAGCCGCCTCCTGTCATGGGAGGCGGCTTTTTCATCGTCCGTTCCAAAGCGGGCGGATGGGGTGGAAAATCTGGATGAATGGGCGAAACGCAAAATAATCCTCGCAAATGAGTAGATTGGGATGGAGAAGTTGGATAATTCTCTCCAGTATCCGAGCGAATCTTTCACGCTACATTTTTCAGACCGATGTCCGCCCCCTCCAAGCCTGCGAAGCCAAGAATCCTCATCGTTACCCCTGAAATCACCTATTTGCCACCTGGCATGGGGAATATGGCGCAGAGTATGTCTGCAAAAGCGGGTGGGCTGGCAGATGTCTCCGCCTCGCTGGTTTCCGCGCTTTTCGAGCTGGGCGCTGACGTTCACGTGGCGATGCCGAACTACCGCCGGATGTTCCAGGGCGATATTTTCAGCCTCCACGAAAAGGAACTGCGGAAATATCACGAAGTGCTGCCGGAAGCGCACATCCACCTCGCCGAAGATCGGATTTTCTATTATCGCGAGCAGGTTTATAGCAGCCAGAACGACGAGTCGATGCGCATCGCCCTTGTTTTCCAGCGCGAGGTCATCAACCACATTGTGCCGATGGTCCGCCCGGACTTGATCCACTGCAATGACTGGATGACCGCGCTCATTCCCGCGATGGCCCGCCGCCGTGGCATCAAGAGCCTTTTCACGGTGCATAACATCCATACCCGGCAGGTTTCGCTGGCGCAGGTCGAGGAGGCCGGCATCGACGCTGCGGAATTCTGGATGAACCTGTTTTTCGAGGGGGCGCCGTGCAACTACTACCACGCCCGCTCGCATGTGCCGGTGGACTTGCTTTCGTCGGGAATTTTCGCCGCCCACTATATCAATACCGTCAGCCCTCGTTTCCTGTGGGAAATCGTCGAGGGTTGGCACTCGGTGGTGCCGGATTCCGTGCGGGCCGAGCTCCGCAGCAAATACTTCGCCGGTTGTTCCGCCGGCATCCTGAACGCACCGGATGTTTCCTATAATCCGCTGACGGACGAATCGCTGGTCCAGACATTCGGCGTCGAGGACTTCGCTGAAGGAAAGCAGGCTAACAAACTCGCGCTGCAACGCGAACTTCAGCTCCATCAGAATCCGGACGCGCCCATCTTCTTCTGGCCGTCCCGCCTCGATCCCGTCCAGAAAGGCCCGCAACTTCTCGCGGATATCCTCTACAAGCTGGTTTCAGACTACTGGGACCGCGGCCTGCAGATCGTCATCGTCGCAAATGGCCCGGGCCAGGAATGGATCGACAAGATCATCTGTGCCTTCGATCTCAGCGACCGCGTGGCCATCGTGGATTTCGACGAACGCCTTTCCCGCCTCGCTTACGCCGCCTCGGATTTCATGCTGATGCCGTCGCTGTTCGAGCCCTGTGGACTGCCGCAAATGACGTCTCCACTTTACGGATCATTGCCGATCGTTCACTCCACCGGCGGGCTCTACGACACGATCACTCCGCTCGACGTCGAGAATTCCACGGGCAATGGATTCCGTTTTGATCACTACAACTCCGGCGGTTTCCGTTGGGCGATTGATCGTGCGATGGACTTTTACTCGCTGCCCCGCGAGGTCCGCGAGCGAGAGATCCGGCGGGTGATGATCGAGAGCGCGCAGCAGTTCAGCCACCACGAAGTCGCCCGCCGCTACATCGCCATTTACGAGGAAATGCTAGCCCGTCCGCTCGTCGAGAAGGAATCCGGCGAGGTCATCAAGGCAATTGCCGAGAGTCTTTCCGAAGTGCCGTTGGAAAGCTGATGGATCCGAGGATTCCGCCTCGACCTTTTCCATCTGTGTGGTATCGGAAGGGCAACCATGGAACAGGAACCGGAACTGCCAAAAACACCCGCCATCCCGCCGCCAAACCTCGCGCCGCCGCCACCGCCGCCGTCCTCGCCCATGGACGCCTTGATTTCGTCCAGACCACCGGTCATTCCGCCACCACCGACGCCGGGAGATCCTCCGGTAAAAGTGAATATCCGCGATGGCCCGGAAGGCGATGAGGATGAATTGATAGCCGGGGGAATTCCTCGCTTCAACACCCGTGCCATCGCCGTGCTCATCGATATCGTGGTGGTTATCGGCATCAACATCACGCTGACCATGCTTTTGCCGGCCTTCGCCGCCAAGCTCGCCTGGCTTACCGGAATCGCCTACATGCTCCTGCGCGATTCCCTGCCGTTTCTCGGCGGACAGAGCATCGGCAAAAAGGCGATGAAAATCAAAGCCGTCACGCTCGACGGTAAACCGCTCACCGGAAACTGGGAGGCCGCCGTGATCCGCAACCTGATCCTAGTTATTCCGCCCCTTGGCCTGATCGAGTTCTTTATCCTGCTCACCCGCGAAAACAAACCCGACCGCGGCCGCCGCCTCGGCGACGAATGGGCGAAGACCAAGGTAATCCTCGCCCCGGACCCGCCGAAGGAGGAGAATCCAGAATGATAGAGGATATTCTGGCCGCAAAGATGCGAAGAAACGGCCTTCATTTTGAACCTTGGTCTTGAGACCCGACTCATCATTCCTTTTCCGCATCTTCTTTTTGCGTTCCCTACGCATCATTGCGGCTGAAATCCACTAACCCGGCCTGCTGATTTCCCCGCTTTCCAACGGCTGGGAAACCTGCCAGTTTCTGCGCATGGAAAGTCACGAGGTGTTGAGAAGGGCGCTGCAGAAAACCACTCCCAAAGCCGTGGCTGCGGACCTCGGGGTATCGCTCTCACTGGTTTACAAATGGGCGGAGAAGCCGTCCGAATTCGGTTCTGGTAGCAAAAACCCGCTGGACCGCTTGCTCCAGATCATCGAACTCAGCGGAGACACCGGCATCGTCGAGTGGCTTTGCAGGCAGCAGAGCGGGCATTTTGTTAAAGATCCGGTCGTAAGCCATGAGAAGATCGACCACGTGCTGCCGGCCACCCAGGAGATCATCGGCCAATTTTCGAATCTCCTCACCCGCATCTCGGACGCGGCGGACGACCACTCGGTCACCAAGGACGAGGCCGACGAAATCCGCCAGTGTTGGGACAAGCTGAAGAGCTACGCGGAGGGATTCGTGCGCGCCTGTGAGAACGGGGATTTCAAACAGATGTCGCGTCTGCCTGGCATCCGCCCGGCGAGTTTGACGCCATGAGCGGGCCTTCGCTTCGGTCTGGGTGGTTGTGGAGGAGCAACTTTGGACTGCGGTGAGGATCACCGCTTTGAGAGGCGGGCCAGCCACCCCAAGAATATTTCAAACCATCAAAAATCTCCCGCTTTCACGCCCTTTTCCACCCGAGCGGATACTCGAGAAACGTCCGCGCGTCTTCTCAAAGCGGTGATCCTCACCGCACTCCAAAGTTGGGCACACCAGTTCAAAACGTTGCGGCGAGACGCCGCAACCTCGTTCCCACACGCTTTCTGTTATTTTTGAATCGGACAGAACACCAGCGGAAATCCGCCGCGTTCAGCGCCCCAACAAAACACCCGCTGCCTGCTGGTTTCCGCCGGTGGCGGTGACGATGGCTTTCTGAAATCCTCCAGACTTGAGCGCCTCCACTGCTGCGATGATCTGCAGCGCGGCCGATGCGCCCATCGCCTCTCCCAGCGTCACACGCGGCGACCATCTCGGGCCGGTCCAATCGCTCCACGCCTGCATCTCCGGCAGATCGAAACGGGCGACACCCGCGCGGCCATCGACGAGCAGTGTGCTGCCGTCGTTTTCCGCGTTCAGGCACTCGCGGATTTTTCGCGCAGCTTCTATCCGTGAATGCCCGGAAAATGGAACGGGATCGGGCAGATGGAGCAGGCGCACCGGACCGTCCGATGCTTCCAGATAGATCGCGCCGGAGCCTTCGGACGGGAGGTAGTTTTTTGAATAAAGGCAGAGCCCTTCCGCGCTGAGCCAGTCGGTTTCCTCGCCGGCCACGATGAGGCAGCCATCGACCTCACCACGCTGGATCCACTCGGTCGCCAGATCCATGCCGCTGAAAAACCCGGTGCTGTCGGCGATCAGGCTGTCGTTAGGCGCATGGCTGCCGATCATCGCCGAGAGGTGGCTGGACGGGGCGTTGAAGACGGTTTCTGGAAACAGGATCGGACTCGCCATCGCTGGATTTGCCAGCACTTCGCCGAAGAATCTGTTGGAATATTTCACGCAGCCGTTGAGCAGCGTGAAAATCACACCCACCCGCAGATCTCCCGCAGCGATGGCGGCCATCCGGCTTTCCCCGAGCGCCTCCACCGCAGCGGCGGCGGCGAATTTCGAGATCGGGCTGGTGCGGCGGAGGCGGGCGAATTTCGGTGTGGTGGCACCTTCTGTTGGAACACGCAGGACCGGCGTCTGGATCAGCGTTTCCCCCGCGGTGCGGTCAAGCAGGGTCGGCTCGGGCGCTTTTCCTGAAGCCAGCGCGTCCATCAGCGCCGCCACTCCCCAGCCTGCGGAGGAAACCGCGCCGGTGCCGGTGATCGCAAGGTTCATGCGAGTCCCTCCTTGCCGAAAATGAGCGTCGCGTTCGCCCCGCCGAAGCCGAAGGAATTTGTCAGCACCCGCCGCACCACGGCCTCACGCGGTTCTCTAACGAGATCGAAGGTGCAAACGGCGTCGGCCTCCCGCACGTTGAGGCTGGCCGGGAGAAACTGCTTGGTTAGCGCCATCAGGCTGATCACGGATTCCACCGCGCCCGCCCCGCCCAGCAGGTGGCCGGTGGCGGACTTGGTGGAACTAACCTTGATTTTTCCAACAGCCTGGCCCGCCCAGCGCTGGATCGCATTTCCTTCCGCGATGTCGTTGAGCGGTGTGCCGGTGCCGTGGGAATTGATGTAGTCGATCTGTTCCGGCGCGATGCCCGCCATCGCGCAGGCTGCTTGCATGGTGACCAGAGCCGCGTCGCCTAGCGGATGCGGCTGGGTGAGGTGATGGCCATCGGTGGCCGCGCCGTAAGCGAGGATTTCCGCGATCGCTTTCAGGCCCCGGCTCTTCGCGGATTCTGCGGACTCGACGACTACAAACCCCGCACCTTCGCCTAGCGCCAGTCCGTCGCGCGCGGCGTCGAACGGACGTGGAATGCCGGATGGACTGAGGGCCTGAAGCGCGTCGAAGCCGGCGAAAACGAGCTGGCACAGCGCGTCGTAGCCCCCGGCGAGCACGATTTCCGCCCGGCCCGAGCGGACGAGGTGGAAGGCGTGGCCGATCGCGTTCGCTCCGGAAGCGCAGGCGTTTGAAATGATCCGCAGCGGTCCGTGCACGCCGAGTTCGCGGGCCATGCCGGTCATCTGGCGCTGCGCCTGATAGGTTTCCACGCGCCGGAGTTGCAAGTGGCGGGCGGATGTGTTGGCGAGCACGGCTTTGAAATAATCCTCACCGATGGGCATCGCCGCCGCCGAGGTGCCGACCATCAGGGGGAAATCCCCACCGGACAGCCCAGCCTGCGCCATCGCCTCGCGCGCGGCCAGAGTCGCCAACCGCGTCCCGCGATCCATCCGGCTCCACGCTTTTTTCGAAATCCCAGAATCCGGCACTCTATCGGGCAAATCCACCTGTCCTGCCGTGCCCACCCGTTGCCGCGAAACATCGAAAAGCGTCACCGGCGAGAACGCCATTCTACCCGCACGGAAGCCAGTCGTGTTTTCTGCCAGATTCCTGCCCATCGGCGAGACGATCCCCATGCCGGTCACCACCACGGGGCGGGGATTCGGGAGCGAGGGGGAGTCGGAAGAGTAGGCCACGGCAAATCGGGATCAGATAAGGCTCGTCAGATGGGGGTTCAGGTAGCTAGGCAGGCACCCGCACCTTGTCAAATGCCGTATCTCCGCTGGTTGGAAACCTCACGCCGCTTCGCCGCCCGCCCCGCCATCATTGAAGGCGGGCAAACCGTGACGTTTTCCGACATCACGGCCGCGCTGGCCTTGCTGCCGGTGGCCACCGCGCCGGTCATCGCCCGCAGCGGTAACGTCGGATTTTTCTTGGAAATCCTGCGTGCCTGGCGTGACGGGCAGGCAGTGATTCCTGTGGAACGCGATGCCCCGGAGCCGCTGCTCCAGCGTCCGCCCGACGAGGGAACCCGCCTCGTGAAATACACGCCCGGCGCCAGCGGCATCCCGCGCGGTATTTTCCTCAATGCCTCTCAGCTCCTGGCCGATGCCGACCGCCTCGTCGCCGCGATGGATCTCTCCCAGGAAGTCCCGAACCTCGGCGTCATCTCGCTCTCCCATTCGTATGGCTTTTCCAACGTCGTGCTGCCGCTGCTGCTCCACGGCGTGCCGGTGCACCTCGCGCCGGTGCCGTTCCCGCGGGTGATAGAGGAGATTTTCAACGCCCACCCCTCCATCGTCGTCCCCGCAGTGCCGTCGATGTGGCGAGCGTGGCACCGCGCCGGAATCCTAACCGGCGCACCCATCCGCCTCGCGCTTTCCGCCGGTGCCCCTCTCGCCCTTGCTCTGGAAAACGATGTTTTCGCCGCGTCCGGCCTGAAGATCCGGAATTTCTACGGTGCCAGCGAGTGCGGCGGCATTTCGTTGGACACCGGCGAAATGCCTCGTGAATCCGCGGACGACGTCGGCACCCTGTTGCCCGGCGTGGAAATTTCTATCAGCGGTAGCGGCCGGATCGTTGTGAAAAGCGCGAGCGTCGCCACCGGCTACGATTGCCCGCGCGACGACGACCAACTCGGCGGCGGGATCTATCAAACGCGTGATCTTGGTTTCCTCGATCCCGCCGGCCGGCTCCATCTCACCGGCACCCTCGGCGGAGCCATCAACGTCGCCGGCCGGAAAATCAGCCCCGCCAAAGTCGAGGCCGCCATTCTATCAACCGGCCTCGTCCGCAGCGTGAAAGTCTCCGGCATCCCCAGCAGCGACGCAGAACGCCACGAAGAGATTTCTGCTGCCGTGGAATTGCAAACCGGCATCACAATCGATGTCATCAAACAAGCCGCCACCAGCGTGCTGCAAAACTGGGAGACGCCGCGGCATTGGAAAATAATTTGAATGGCGTGATACAGACATTCCTGTCTGTTCTTCAATGTCGAATGGCGTGATGCAGACATTCCTGTCTGTTCTCCAATGTCGAATGGCGTGATACAGACATTCCTGTCTGTTCTTCAATGTCGAATGGCGTGATACAGACATTCCTGTCTGTTCTTTCACACGGCCGGGGCGGAAGAACAGACAGGAATGTCTGTATCACGCCCATTCAGACAGGAATGTCTGTATCACGCCCATGCAGACAGGAATGTCTGTATCACGCCTTTGGAAATACGAAGAGCATCTCATACAGCGGATCAGATCTTAGGTTCAACGAAACCTCCCGCTCCTCCAGCCAGAAAGTGCCTGCCGGGAGGCACCCCGGGTTTTCCCGGATGTATTCCGTGAGATGTTTCAACTCTTCCTTCGAGCGGACGATGTGATCGTAGGACTCATCCATCCAGAGGTTCCCTCCGGTTAGTCCAAGCGCTTTGTTGATCCAGCGGGCGGAAGTGCCTTTGATCCCTTGAAGGAGTTTGTTCACTTCGGTGCCCTCTCGTGGATGAAGCAGTAAATGAACATGATTCGGCATGATTACTCCGGAAATCAGATCGTGCCGGTCTCCCTCAAATTTCAGGAGCGCGTCGATCAGGTGCTGCCGGATTTCGGGTCTTGCGAGAAAACAAGAGCCGTATCCGGCATCCAGCCAGGTTTCAATCTTTTCGGTGAAACGCAGGTGATAGGATTTCCAGATTTCGTCTGCCCAAGGCTTCGGGTGATCGTTGTAGAATCTGTTCCGTTCCTTTTCGAGAGAGGTGATTTTTTCGAGTGGGAGGGAATCGGCAAGGCGGAAGGTGATCCAGTAAATCGCTGAAGATCCATCGCGATACCAATGAGGCAAATTGCGCCGGGCGCGGTGGATCTGATCGGACATAGGCCGATGGAGAGAGTTCTGATTTTCCGGCAGATGCCAAGGATGAAATGAGGCGGCGTGATACAGAGGGTGTGAGTCAAAAAAATCATCATCGTCTGTGAGCCTTGGTTTATTTGGCCTTGAACCTGTCTAGATTACTAGACATCATCCCCCATGGATCCTTCACCCACCATCAGTGCCCGTCGGCAGGAATTGCTGACCGAACT
>JBBRCO010000165.1:0-8372 GCA_038204755.1 Verrucomicrobiales bacterium | reverse complement strand
CTGGGAAAACACATTTCCGCCGTCCGTATCCGCCATTGAGAGTCCGCCACTTTGGGTGGAGGTCCCGGATGCGTGGCGCGCGCCGAAGGAGCCGCGCATGCCGTTCGAGGAGCCGGCGAATTCCACCCGGTTCGCCATGGTGGTCCCGGAGGTTGCTAGGATGAGCTTGGCCCCCATTGTCGAATCGTTGCCATTGATCAAGTAGCCACCGCTGGCGGCGAGGGCGGTGGAATTCAGCACCACGGAACCGGGCCCGATGCGGATTGCCGAATTGTTTGCTCCCGCCGTATAGCCCGCCCAACTGCCGTTGAAGAAATAGGTGCCTTCGCTGACACCCAGGCTTCCGGTGCTGGCGACCAGATTGAGTCCTTGGGCGACGTTATAATTTGCCCCGGTGGAGAAGGTTCCGTTGAAGGTGAGGGTCCGGTAGCCGCTGGAGCCGCCCGCCGTGGAGATTTGTGCGAACTGGCCGGCGTCGTTGTTCTCGGCGTTGTCGTTCACGAAGTTGTTCGTGAAGGTTTTGCTGACTCCGGCATTGAGGGCAAGAGTGGGGGCTCCGGGCGTGCCTTCAATGTTTCCGAAAGTAAAAGGCCCATTTCCAAGAACGGTCGCGGCGGCGACGCCCCCGATGTTGATAGTTCCCTGGCGATGGACGATGCCGCCGTCGAAGGTATTGGCCCCGGAGAGAGATAGCGAACGGGTGCCGGTTTTGGTGATGCTGAAGGAATTCGCACCGTCATCAATGATCGAGCTGACGGTGACGCCTCCTGCAGTTCCATCGAGTGCCCAGGCGTTGTTAGCGCCGAGCAGAATAGGCAGGGTGTTGAGCCCGGTACCCTGGCTGATCGTGAGATTCGCGCCGAGCTCAGTGGTGATGCCGTTGTTGAGGGTGAGGAGCTGGTTGCCGCTTCCATTGAAGGTCGAGGTGAAGGCTGATCCGAGCTTGCTGACGATCAATGTGCCGAGAACCGGGCTGGTATCGACGGTGATCGTGGAGTTTGCCGTATAGGCGGTGGACGGTGCCAGCCCGTTGAAAGATGCGTTGGCACCAGCCGAGGGAATGTCGCTGAGATTCCAGTTGGCGCCGGTGTTCCAATTTCCGCCTGCGGTTGCGGTCCAGAAGCCGTTAGCCGCCTGGACAAATCCGGTGAAGGCAAACAGCAAGGCTGCGGTCGTGGCGAATCTTGAAATGAATGGGTTTGGACGGGATAGTTTTAATTTCATGGTTTTGTTGTGGAGTTGCATTGGCAAGATAACAGGGGTTCTCAGCGTGGCAAAGTTTCTGGTGCTGTACCCGTTGAGTGAGCGGCTGTCGGACGACTCGACGGGTTTAGAAAGATTCCGACCGTTGGCTTGTGGATCCGCGTGACAAGGATACTGCAAATCCTAATTCTCAGGGAGACATGAACACCACCCGCAGATCCTTCATTGGAACCACCGCAGCAAGCACGATCGCCCTGACCACCCGACTCAAGGCCGCCGAATCCGACAAGGTTCTCAAGCTTGGCGTGATCGGAGTCGGATGGTATGGCATGGTCGATGCGAAGGCTGCGCTGAAAGTCGGCGGGGTGGAAATCAGCGCGATCTGTGATGTGGACAGCGAACACCTCGAAGCGGCTGCCTCGGAGCTGGAGAAACTTCAGGGAAAACGCCCGCAAACGTTCAAACTCTATCAGGAAATATTGGACCAGGCGGGGCTCGATGCAGTGATCATCGCCACGCCGACCCAGTGGCACGCGCTGCAATTGCTGGCCGCCATCGGCAAGGGGTTGGACGTGTATTGTGAGAAGCCGGTTTCCTACGATATCCGCGAGGGCCGGGCGATGGCGGATGGGGTGAAGGCGTCCGATCGGATCGTCCAGGTGGGATTCCAGCGCCGCCAAAGCAAGGCCTATCAGGCGGTGCGCGGGCTGGTGGCGGCCGGGGAAATCGGCCGGGTCGTCCAGGCGGACGCGCAGATCCATTTCACCGCAGGGAACAACGATCCCGCGCCGGTGGAGCCTCCGGCGTCGCTCGACTGGGATCTGTGGTGTGGTCCCGCACCAAAGATTCCGTATAGCAAACAAGTGGGCCACAAGAGCTGGCGTTTGGAAAAGACCACCGGCAACGGCCACATGGTGGACTGGGGACTGCATAACATCGACGCTACGCGCATGATGTTAGGACTTTCCATGCCGAAGCGGGTGACGGCGGCGGGCGGGATCTATCAATTCAAGAATGTCATCAACACTCCGGACAGTCTGACGGTGAATTTTGAGTATGACGAACTGCCGGTGGTGTGGCGTCACCGGATGTGGGGTGCGCTGGAATTTTCCCCCGAGCGCAACAACGGGATCTATCTGTATGGCGAGAACGGCAGCGTGTTCGTGGAGGAAAATAAATACACGCTGCTTCGCAAAACCGGGGACAAGGCCGAGGAGCAGGAGTTCAAGTTCGAAGGTCGGCACGGCACCGAACACATGAAGGATTTCCTCGAATGTGTCAGGACCCGGCGCAAACCGTTCTGCAATATTGAGGATGCCTTTCAATCGACCACTGCGGTGCACCTCGCGATGATCGCCTATGAAACACGCTCGGTGGTGGAGTGGGACGGGGTGAAGGAGGAGATCGCCGAAAATCCTGAGGCCACGAAGTTGCTGAAGAGAGAGTATCGCCAGCCGTGGGTGCATCCGGGGAAAGGTGCTTGAATCTGCAAGGGGAGCACACGCGCCCCCGCCGAGGACGGCGTGGAAACAGGCGGTTCATCGATTACCCCCGGAACCGGAGTTCTTTTTCCGCGCCAGCCAATTCCCTCACGAGTGCCATCTCCGCTGAGCAACTGGATTGCGAAGAGGACTGTTATGCTTGCAGGCATCATGATTTGTGGATTTCGCGGAGCGAAAATGGAGCACTGACTTCAGTCGGCAAGGCCAATGAATCGCCCAATTTGAAATGGAATCAAGCCGGCTAAAGCCAGCGCTCCGGTTGGAACCTGTCGCTCTCATTTCACCAAATCATCATTCTTGAAGGTGTAGTGGGAGGGTGGGCGTTTCGGAGTCTTGGGGTGCGACGAAATTGAGCTCAGGCATGTTTCCCGTGAGTGTGAGCATGCAGCAGAGCATCACCGCATCGCCGAAATAGCTGGGTGGGGAGCCTTCGGTGGCCTTTCCGGGGACTTGCGCCCGTATCCATGCGTAGAGCGTGTTGAGCCATTCCTGATTTGAGGCATCCACCATCGCGCCGACGGCGATGGGCGGCACGTTGACGCGCGGGTCATGGTTGCTGCCAACAGGCTTGCCACTCAGGTCGTAGCTTACGTTCACTTCGGCGGGCTTGTCTCCTGTGATTTCCTTCAACCATTTCGCGTTGGTATCCGGCAGCGTACGGGCGAGCGGCGAGTGCTTGGTGCCGTGCCATAGGTAGTCCAATCCCACGCGCCATGGAACGCGGCTGGAATCATAGCCATAGTTATAGCCCCGTTTGCTGGCACTGTAATCCTCGACGGTAAATGTGAAGGGCGTGAGCGCGGCCTTGGGATTGAGTTGATAGAAATAATCATACATCTTGTAGGACGATGCGATCACCTGTTCCCACCGGAGATCGCCGCTGGCCTTTGCGAAATGGGGGAAATAATTGACGATGTGATAGGAACTCATCGTGAAGCTCGACTCCATCTCGCCCTTGGACACGGTGAAGGACGGTTTGTTGATGGACCATTTCATCAAGCTGTTGATGATGTCCACCCCGGCTTGACGGTAGTTGATCGCGCCCTCACTGCCCCATTTTCGGTCGGCGATGAGTAGGGAGAACGCAGCGTCGATGTCGCCATCCGGGGCGACCCAATTATCGAGAATCTGGTTCTTGGGACCCACCCGCCAGGCCATGAGTCCGTAACGCGTGCCGTTCATCACTTTTTCGTGGCGCTTATAGTACCGATAGAGTGAGTCGAAATCTGTTTTGCCCGAGTTCGCCGGGTTTGCCATGTAAACGGAGATCAACATGCCATAGCCGATTCCCTCGGAGATGCTCTGGCCTTTGGCCCCGTTTTTCGAGACGCGCAGCTCACCCTTGCCGGCACCGCGATCGGTCAGATAAGTCTTGCGCCAGGCTTTCCACATTGCTTCAAGGTCGGCGTTCTTCTGCGCCTGGTTAAAATTCGTGGGAACGATGCCGTGGGAGTAGGAATGGTTGTGAGGGTAGGGGAAACGATCTCCTTCCGCGTCGGAGGCATGAAGAGATCCTAGCAGGATCCCGAAAGTTAGAATGGCGGAGGTGGATTTGGACATGGCGTAAGCTTGGCTGGGATTTGGAACGGGGGATGACTGATCTTCAGTTTGATTCACTGGTCCGATGGAGGATCTTTCTGCGTGGTTCTGCCCTCTGGATCGGCGACGATGACCAGCGACGCGCTGGTTTGCGCCGGAGTTTCCAGGCGGATGACGATGCGACTGAGTCCGGGATTCGGAGAATCAAATACGCTGCGTGGCTTCGAGACATCCTCGACCTCGATCCGTGCGCCTTGGCCTTCGGTGATCCGCAGTTGCAGTGTTTTACCCTGTTGCTTGAGAATCGCGCCGTCGGCGGTGACCGTCACCTGCGCAAGGGTCAGCCATTGCCAAGAGACTTGCACGGTAGTTTCTCCGGTCGTCCACTCATCGGCGATGGTGATCGAGCGGTCCGGATTCAAGCGGACCCTGCGCTGGACGTGGCTGACCTGGTCTTGATAGAGTGGTGTCAACTCGACGAGATTTCCCATGCTGCCGTTTTCATCGGGAAGTTTGGTGATTTCCGCCTTGCCGTCCACGTTTTGAAGAGCGTTGTCGAAGCGCAGGATGTTGTGTCCATCCGGGCCGACGCGGGTGGTGGTCCAGCGACCGCTGTTCTGCGTGTAGTCCCAGAGTTCGAAATTGCCCTTGCGCATCATGCCGTAGTCCTCGGTGCCGGAATCCACCGCCCAGCGCACGCCGTCTGCTTCGAGAATGAAGCTGCCGACGTCCATGTGGGCGTGGGAGTGATTGGGAGTGCCGCCTTTGATCGCGATGAACGATGCGTTGGGATCATCCCATGCCGAGCGGATCACTGCCAAGGGCAGCACGCCGGCTGCTGTCCAATGCAGCGCGCGGGTGTCATTTCCTGAAACCAATGTAGGATCCCACCAGATGATCTCGAATGGCAGGTGGCGGTGGTTGGTGTATTTTGCCTGACCGCTGGGTTGTTCGCCCTTGATGGCAATGGCATGATTGCGGGTGATCGCTGTTAGTTTATCACGGAGCAGGTTCCGGTTGCGAAGTTCGCGCGCGAACCAGAGCATGATCGGATCCTCACATGAGGTGCCATCGGCCTGGTCGGAATAGTTATAATCGCTGCCGCCGGGAGCCATCATCTGGATGGCATAGTCGGAGGTCTTCATGAATCCGGGAAACCGGTCGAGACCGCAGCCGCTGCCGAGAGAGGTGCGGAGGGCGTCGATGAGGATGACATGAAAGCCGGTGCCATAGGCCCAGTATCCAGGGCCTTCTGCGTATGAGCCGTCCGGCGCATAGGTGGCACCGACCTTGTCAAAATTTTGAATCGCACGCTCGGTGACCTTGCGGGCCAGCTCGGGTTCGCGCTCGGCGATCGCCAGCGCCGCGACGACCACGCCGCCATGGCAGACCTGCGTCCAGTTGAAATCGCCATTGAGCCAGCTCTTCCTGCCGGGCTCGACTTCGAGCGAGGGGAGGATGGCGTTTCTAACAATTGCTTGCGCCACCTGGTCGCGGTCATCGGGTGATAGGTCATCATAAAGCCAGTCGAAGCCGACCCCGGCGGCAAGCGCGGCCTCGCCGGTATCGAGGAAATGGGACGGCCGCCATTCCGGCAGGGCGGCGAGCGTGAGCAGTTCTTCACGGGCCTTTGTGAAATAGCGTTTCTCGCCGGTCAAGCGGTAGCTGAGGGAGAGCCCGAGGATGCGGCCCTGCACGTCGCGCATCTCGCCCATGATGTAGCCGGTCTGCGGATAGGTGACGGGTTTCAAGCCGAGTTTCTTGTCGGACTCGAATTTCAACAGATCGAGAAGTTGCAACGAAACCGCATCGGTCTGCTTCTTCAAGGATTCAAACCGAGCGGCATCCGCAAACAGGCGGGGATGGGGCGGCAGTTTAGCCCATGCTTCGGCGGGAACATCGGTGCCTAAGACGGTCGCGCCACCGAGAAGGACCGCAAGCAGTGTGGCTAGAAAGAATCGTTTCACAGGAGGAGTCCTTGGTCTGTGCTTGTGATGCTGGGCTTGGGCAAGCAGGAGGGGGATTTTGTCCAATGGTGTTTGATCCGGTAGCTCTGAATTGCTCTTGGATAGAGATCGAGGGCAACCCATTAGCGCGGGGCGGGAGCGGGTTCTTCGGGTGGTGGCGGGTGACCTGCCACCGACCAGATCCGTGGTAATTGGCGTGCGGCGTCTGGTAAAATGATTAGGATCTGCCGCAACGTGGTCGCTAGGCTTAAAGCGGGCAGCAGATGCTTTGAGTATGATGCGCAAAACGAGATCGCCCGCCGGAATTTTAACGGGAGTGCTGAGGTTCATCTTGGGTAATAAGACCTTGATCGTGCCTTTGGAGTGAATGGCCTGCACTTGATCAGGGGCCCCGGCAGGTGGGCGGAAATAGACGGCACTGAGGGTGCGGGCACTGGCGGTGGCTAGCAAGCAGGCTGAGTATAAGTGTTTTCCCATGAGCGCCAGACGCCGGTGAGGGGGGATGTTTTGGAGGCTTTGTCATCCACAGCATCGGCCGTCGCGGTGACCCGCGTATCCGGACCCGCGGATTTCTGCAGTTCGCCAAGTGCCAGCATCAAGGCCAGGCGGGCATTGGCGCAGGCCGCCGCTTGGGCGGAACTGCTGCCTGCGGAACGGAGCGAAATCGAATTGAGCGCCAACATCCCGACGGCAATGACCGTCAGAAGGATCATCAGGCTCAGGGTGACCACAAGCGCGAAACCGCGTGAATCGGTCTTCGACTGGGATTTTGTTTTTAGGGGAAAATGGGATTTTGATTTCTGAGGCGGTGAATTCATCAAGGTGGATCCTGGCGTAAATGTATTTATTTGGAATCTGTAATGTGTTGTCACCGTTGAATGAGCCAAATGCAAGTTAGGGATCTGGTTTGTAGTGGGTGCCCCAAAAAATTCTGAGTCCCATGTCAGTCTAGCGGTAGAGGCTTCCGGGTTTGGTTCTGGTAGGGAAGGAATCAGGGCTTCTTTGGCATGTCGTCGAGTTTTTTCGAAAGATACTCGCTGGTTGACATGGTTTCGACATGCCCATCGACAAAAAGCACCGACATCTTGTTTTCCATGAGGAAGGACTTCATGTCCTTCCCGGAAACATCGGCTGGGCCGTAACGGTTGTTCCAGAATGGCACGACAAGCGGGGTGCGGGACGGATCGGAGAACGAAGCTAGGGGCGGGCTGATGCTTTCGTTGTAGCCACCCAGTCTGGCCGTGATCTGATAGTTGTAAGCGTATCCGTTATACCAAGGTTGGAACGATTTAGGTTTGGAAGTCGCGGTCATCACGGGATTCCGCATGAACGGCTTGTTGGCTTCCCACCAAGCGACATCCCACTTGATCTTCGTCCGATCCACATCGGGGTATGCCAGAAACATGAGCGCTTCATGCCAGATAACCTCATCGACGGTTCCCGCTGGTGTGCTGGCGGCTTTCAACGCGGGGATTTTCAGGGAGTTGTCCGCGCTGTAAACGCCCATCATCGCTCCGATTTGGCGCATGTTCTGGACGAATTTGGCGGCTTCACCCTTTTTCTTCATTTTCGTCGCAAGGGAGAACGATACAGCAGCAAGGACGGCGATGATGGTGATCACCACCAGCAATTCGACCAAGGTGAAGCCTGTGGTTTTCTGAAGAGTAGGTTTTTTTTTCATGTTGAGGTGAATCATCGGCGGGGTTGTGACAACGGATGGAAAGCAATTCGAAGCAGATGATTCGCAACGTAACCATAATCCACCACACGTCCAGCGTTCCAAGGGTGAACCCGTTGAGGTCGTGGACTTTCCGTTGAGAAACCAACCGGGCACGATGCCTCAAAAACAGCAACACCGGTAAATGGACAATCTCCTATGCTCCACGCCTCGGGATCTGGAGCGCGGAAAAGTGAACCCAATCATTGAGGCACCGCAGTTTTCGCGGAGTCCGGTTGGGCCTCTGAAAAATCCTTATCCGCCTGCCGACGAAGCAAGTGACCCGGATAAACCCTGAACACTCGCTTGAAGGCCCGGGAAAAATTATAAGGATCGCTGAACCCAAGTTCCTCCGCCACCTCCTTAACCATGCGCTGGGAGTTTTGAAGCAGATCCGCCGCATGGTTCATCCTGAGATGTTGGAGATATTGAATCGGAGACTGG
>JBBRCO010000164.1:0-8464 GCA_038204755.1 Verrucomicrobiales bacterium | reverse complement strand
TCGGCGACGTCGGAGGCACCGGTTCTGTCAACCACAGCGCCAACACCGTCTCGATCCCCACCGGCGAACTCTGGATCGGAAATGCCGGCGGCACCGGCACCTACAATCTCAGCGGCACCGGCCAAATCACCGTCAACAGCTGGCTCGCCGTCGGCAGGGACAGTGGCTTCGGCATCCTCAACATGACCGGCGGTACGATCACCAAGACGGGCCTTGGCAACTTCGAAATCGGCAGCTACGGCGGCAACCCTCACTCTGGAACGGTCGATCTCTCCGGCGGCTTGATCGATGTCCAAGGCGGCATCGTTGCGATGGGTGCCGACGTGGCTGTTGGAACTCTCAATCTCAATGGCGGCACTCTTCGGACCAGCCAGATTATAGGATTGGCGGGCACTGCCAATATCAACTTCAACGGCGGCACACTGGTCGCCACCGCCAATCAGGCAGTGTTTCTGGACAACCTCGATTCGCTCAACGTCCAGAGCGGCGGCGCGAAGATCGACTCGAACGGCTTTGCCGTCGGAATCGCCCAGAATCTAACCGGCGTAGGTGGCCTGACGAAGTACGGCACCGGCACCCTGACCCTTTCCGGTGCCAATACCTATTCCGGAAACACCACGGTCGGGGATGGGGTCCTGAGCATTCCGTCTCCCGCTCTGGCGGACTCCTCCACAGTCACCATCGGAACGGCACCCGCATCACCCGCCGTCCTCAACCTGCCAAATCCTGGCACCGATCTCGTCGCAGCGCTTGTCATCGACGGTGGCGCGTCTGCCGCGACCGGCAAATGGGGACGGACCGGATCCATCGCCGCGCTCGGTGCCGACTTTGAAACCGACGCCATCACCGGTGACGGTCTCATCGAGGTCAGCGGAGCCGTCGCTTCTCCATACAGCTCATGGGCCGCCGCCAACATTACCGCCATCGATCCCGGTGCCGACGCCACTTCAGGGGGAAATCCGGATGGAGACGGCCAGACGAACCTCGCCGAGTTCGCCCTGAACAGCAACCCACTCTCCGGCGCGTCTTCTGGCAAGGTGGTTGGCAAAGTCGCCAGCGTGGGTGCAAACCCAACGCTCGTCCTGACCCTGCCGGTCCGCACGGGAGCCACCTTCTCCGGTGCCGCCGCAAAAGTGTCCGGACTCATCGACGGGATCATCTACACCATCCAAGGCAGTGACGAACTCGCCACATGGACCCTTGCAGTCAGCGAGGTCACCGGTTTGGACAAGACCGCCATTGAAACCGGCCTGCCGGCTCTCGATGCAGGCTGGACCTATCGCACCTTCCAGAGCCCCGGCACCGTCGTTGGCGATCCGAGCGACTTCCTCCGCGCGGTGATCGTTCAACCCTGATCAAGGAAGCTCAGTTTCCCCGCCCGCCGGCCGGAACCGGCGGACGGGACTTTTTTAAAAGTCGATGGAATCGAACTATAGGTTGCGAAGTTACATGGTAACTACGAAGTTATAGCTAGTAGTGTAAGGAACCGCGGGGAATGACCAGTGAAACTCTTGATACCGTGGCAAGCTGTTGAATCGCATCATTTTTACATGAACACACCTCCTCAAAAGCACATCGGTCATCGTGGTTTCGCGCTGATTGTAACGCTCAGTCTCATGATTCTATTGACGGTGATCGCCGTGGGATTGCTGACATTATCCAGTATCTCACTGCGCTCCTCCTCGCAGGGTTCCGCCCTGGCCGCGGCCCGCGGCAATGCGAAACTTGGCCTGATGCTGGCCATCGGCGAGATGCAGAAAGCCCTCGGCCCGGACCAGCGGATTTCCGCGAACGCCAGCAGTTTCAATCCCTCCGCCCAGCATCCAAATCTCGTCGGGGCATGGAGCAGTCTCGGTTGGAACGGTCCCGCCGGCGATGGCCCTTCTGCGAGCCAAAAGGCGGCGAATTTCCGCACCTGGCTGGTCTCCACCCGGACCCTCGGAGCTGCGGGGAAATTCGATTTTCCCGATCTCGTCGGAAATACGGACTCCGTCTGGCTCTCCAACCCTGCGACGACAGGCACCATCGGTTCCGGCACCACGAAGCAGCGCGCGGAACGCGTCCCGACCACCGTCGGGAACGGCCGCGGCGGACTGGCCTGGTTGGTATCCGACAACAGCACCAAGGCTCCGCTCAACATCGCTGCCAACAATTCCGTGAAACTCGCGGAAAACATCGCGAACCGCACCGCCGCCTCCGCACCCCGGCCGGACGTTCTCAATCGGGTTTTTACTAACATTAAACAACCCGGAAACCTGGTCAGCATGCAGACGGCGGTCCTCGCCATCGGTGCCGGGAACAAACTGGAGATCGACGCGAGAGCGCAGTCGTTGACCTCTTCCTCCATCGGACTCCTGACAAACCCGGTCACCGGCGGTTTGAAGAACGATCTCACGCCGCTGCTCGAGGGAAGCACCAATCTAACCACCGCTCTCGGTGCGGCGACTCCCTATTTCTCTGCCACCGACGGGGCGCCCACGTGGAATTTCCTGCGCAGTCACTATCAGCTTTATCGGCGGGTGACCGCGTCCCAGACCGGCTTCCCGCGATTCCGCCTGAGTGGCGCGGACATGACTCCGCCAGCATCAGGGATCCAGCCGAGTCCGAGCCGCGAGGTCCTGCTGCCGGTGATCGCGAAATTGCAGATCATCTTTTCCGTGGTTTCCCACCACTCCCACCTTCCATACCGTGTCAAAGCCTTCAATGAACTGCCAATACTGCCGCCTCCACAGGAACCGATCCGCGGCAACGAAAAACATGCCGCTCCGCATCTGGTTTATGATCCGGTGATCACACTCTATAACCCGTACGATGTGGAATTGGACCTCACCCAGATCCGCATCCGCGTTTCGGATCCGCCGGTGGGATTCCAGTTTCAAAAACATGACAAGCTGGCCCGTTCCGACCCATGGTATCGCGAGGAGTTTTCACGGGGTGAATTCCACGGCCTGGCCCGTTTCCAAATCGACAACGAAAAGAATGTGAACGCCCGCAAGACCTTCACGCTGTTTCTTCGGAATAAGAACGTAGCGGGACTTCCTGGCGGCAACGTGGTCTTGCTTCCTGGCGAAGTGAAGGTGTTTTCACCTTGGGTGGAAAAGAGTAATCCCACCTGGACATGGGGCCTCGAAACCTCCGGCGGGATGATTCCCCGCGCTTTTTTCGATTGGAACGTCTCTCAGAAACTCGGCAACGAGGACAAGCGGACCGGGAATACCAAAGGCGTTGAGACGATTCCAGGCCTCGACTTCCGCGCGGGATTTCAAACCGACCACATGAGCTACGGCAATGACCGCCCCGCCAACTCTCGTTACTACTGGGAAAATAATCCGGGTCTTGGCGGCGGTTGGCTTTCCATGAAGCTAAGCGACGATGTCACCGTCAATGCCAAGCCCCAGCGGACCGTTGTCGACGCGACCTTACCTGATTTCCGCGTGGATATACTTGCCGGCATCGACGCCGATCCGGCTAGAGATACCCTGCGCACTTATGAATTTCGCCTCGGTGATGTGGCCACGGAAATGTCCACCACCAAAAGTCCGTCCAGGACAATCAGCCGCCGGTTTAACAACGGGGATATCTTGCAAGGTCCCAAGGACCCAACCCCGGGCGGGAAAAGTCCTTTCGCCATTTTTACCATGTCCGCGAAGACCACCAAAGACAGCCGGGACGATAGCAAGGCATGGTTATACAATAACATGGTCACCGAAGGTGGTTCGCACGACAGCCGTAAGATTGGTAACGCGGCACAGAGCTATGATATCCGGCTTCAGGAAATACAGGATTTCACGGTGTTTCCCGGCGTCGAGTATGATGATGCCAAGCAACGCGGTTTCTTCGGGGCGATCGCCAATGCCAGCCGCGGGGTCTCCATCGTCCCGATGTATCGCGTCCCGCTCACGCCCGCCGCTTCGCTGGGTGACTGGATTGCCTCCAATCTCATCACCACCAGCCATTTCCCACGCGTAAATTATGCCTTGGGGAATTCGTTTTCCCACCCGCTCATACCCAGCGAGGGGATCCAGGCCAGCTCCCCGATGACGCCGAACTCGAAAATGTTGGACCACAGCTACCTCATGAATGCCTCCATGTGGGATCGCTACTACTTCTCAAGTGCCAGCAACTACACCGCCGCTGCATTCTCCCCCAGCCGCGGGAAAGCCGTGGTTCTCAGCGATTTCCTCTCGGGCAGACTGCCCATGCTCAACTCGCGCCTGATGCCCCATCTTGGCGGTGTCGGCAGCCCCGAAAATCTGGCAGCTCAGCTCGGTGCCTACACCGATGTCGAGTTCTCGAGGAAATTCGCCGCCAACGCGATGATCCAGGGAGCTTTCAATATCAACTCCGACTCCGTCGATGCCTGGCGCGCCGTGCTCTCGTCACTGCGGGATACCAATGTCCTCGGATATGGGAATCTTGAGCATAAAATCACCGGGAAAACCGCCTTCGTCAGAAACGGAATGCCCATCGCCGGCCCTTCGGATGACGCCAACCCGCAAAACTCGGTCAACGCCCTGGGGCAAATCCGTTGGGCGGGTTTCCGCTCCCTAACTGATGATCAGATCGAGAATCTCGCCACATCCATCGTCAGCCAGATCCGCGCCCGCGCGGTCGAAGACAAGGCTCCAAGCCTGTGCCTCGGAGATTTCATCAACCGGCGGCTCGGCAGCAACAGCGGCCTGCACGCGCTGAAGGGAATCCTGCAGACCGCCATCGACGAATCGAACATCAACGACCCGAAGTTGCGCCAGGAAGATTCCAACATCGTCAACGCTTCCGCCCTCGCGCCGGACCGGGTCGTCGGCCTTGGCAACGCCGCCGCGCTCGATGGTGCCACTGCTGACGGTGCGGCGCCGATGCTGACCCAGGGAGATCTCCTCACCGGCCTTGCCCCCATCATCACCGCGCGTGGTGATACCTTCACCATCCGCAGCTATGGCGAGTCCCGCGACGCGAGCGGCAACAGCGTGGTCGCCCGCGCCTGGTGCGAGGCCGTTGTGCAGCGGATTCCCGAATATGTGGATCCCGTCAACGCACCGGACGCGGTCCCTACCTCCGTCTCCGAAATCAACCGGATCTTCGGCCGCCAGTTCAGGATCACCTCGTTCCGCTGGCTGAATCCCGCCGAAATCTAATAACTGCCAGATCCTCATGAAATCGATCACCTGTTTCCTTTTTCTCATGCTCGCTGCCCACGCCCAAAGCTCGGGCCGGGAGGTGACTCTGCGCCTGCTCGCGTTCGACACGATGACAGTTCCCACCGAATCATTTGTGTTCGATCCCGCCGCGCCCGAACCGGCTCCCGGGGTGAAGGCACAGATCAAGGGATATCTCAACCACGAGGGTGTCACCCTGCAAATCAGCGGGAACGACCTCATCTTCTCAAAGTCCCCGAAGACCGAGGACATGAAGAATGCCGCTTTGGAACTTGCAAAGATAACGCTGCCGAAAACCGGGAAAGACTTCATGCTAGTTTTCCTACCGGTCGGAAACGAACGCTTCCGCATTCTCGCCGTAGATGACTCGATCCGCGAGTTTCCGCTGGGATCCTATCGCGTCATCAATCTCAGCCGGGTTCCTGTCCGCCTTTCCCTGGAGAAGAAAGACTACGATTTCAATTCCGGCCAGAGCGAGCTGATCACCGAGCCGCCGGTCCAGGCAAACAACCACAGCGCGATGTATGCCTTCGCCCGACTCGAAGGGAAATGGCAGCGGATCGGGTCTGGCCTATGGCCTCACCCCGGCGTCAAGCGCTCCGTGCAGGTCTTCTTCGACAATCCCGATTCGGCGCAAACCGAGCTCCGCGGCTTCCGGGATGTCGCCCCACCCAAGCCGGCCGCATTTACAACACCCGCTCCATGAAACTCCTTTCCCTGCTAGTCCTGCCGCTTCTGGCGGCCTCTGCTTTCGCCCAACAGGAAATCCGCGTCCGGGCGCTTTCCTTTACTCCGGAATTTCCCGTGGAGCTGCACGCTCACGATCCCTCGGGCTCGGAAACCGCCGGCTTGATCGAGATCAAATCCTTCCTCAATCACGAATCCACCTCGTTAAAATGCCGCAGCGGCCGCGTCGTCTTCACTCGCCGCTCCAACCCGGTCAGCGCCACCCGGGTGGACGAGGTGTTAGGCGGAGTTGATCTGCCCGCTGAAATGAAGTCGTGCATCCTGCTTTTCCTGCCGGAGTCGAAGGACGCGGAGGCATTCAAAAGCCGCGTGATCGCCATCGATGACAGCGCGGTGGCTTTTCCCGCAGGATCGTTCCTGTTCTCCAACTTGAGCAAGTTCCCCGTGAAGCTGGAACTTGGAAACGAGAAGCTGGAGATCCCCGCCGGGGAAACGAAAAAAATTTCGGACCTGGCCTACGGGGATAGCCAGTCGGTGAGCATGCGCGCCTATTCCCAACAGAACGGCGAATGGAAACTGGTGGCCGGCGGGGGCTGGACCAATCCCGGTTCGAAGCGGGTGCTCCAGATCGTCACCGAGGATCCGGCCAGTGGACGGGTCGAACTCAAGGGCGTACGCGACGTTGCCGCGGCCCCGTGACTTGTTCCTGGTGGACTTCGATCATCGTCATTCCTTCCGGTGTCCTGATATGAGAGAACGATTCTTTACTTACGGGTACCGCATGCTGGCTTCCACCTTGGCCGCGCTCGCCTTGCTAGGGGGCGGCACGGTCCGGGCGAGCTTTTCAAACCCGGTTGCGCCGATCGAAAGTGCGGACCCGTGGGTGGTCCGCTCGGGTAACTTCTACTATTTTCTGCGAACGACCAGCAGTGGGGTGACCATCCGCCAGTCCGCCTCACTTGACGGTATCGGAACAGGCCACGAGGTGACGGTTTTCCGCGCGCCTTTCGAGCGGATCCTTTCGAACGTGTGGGCACCGGAACTGCATTTTTTTGACGGTAAATGGTATATCTACGCCTGCGGCAGCCTCAAGGCCGGGCAGTTCGACCACCGGATGTTTGTCCTGGAGAGCAATGCCGCGGACCCCATGGGACCCTATACCTACAAAGGAATGTTGATGCCGAACCTACGCGCCATCGACGGAAACGTTCTTGTCCGACCGACCGACGGTTCGCGTTTCCTGCTGTTCTCCGGCTACGATGCGGACGGCCAGTGCCTCTATATCGCAGCGCTGGTGAATCCGTGGACCAAAGCGGGCGCGGCGGTCCGCATTTCCGTGCCGACATTACCGTGGGAAACCATCGGCGCGCCGATCAATGAGGGTCCGCAGGCGCTGACCCGTGGCGGCAAGGCGTTCATTGCCTACTCCGCCAGCGGATCGTGGACGCCGGACTATTGCCTCGGCTTGCTGGTCAACACGGACGGCAACTACATGAACCCGCTGTCGTGGACCAAGCTGCCCCAGCCGGTTTTCCAACGATGGGATCCGAACCAGGCTTACAGCACGGGCCACAACAGTTTCATCACCTCGCCCGACGGCGGCGAGGATTGGCTCGTCTATCATGCCACCGCCGACCCCACCGTCTCGCAATGGGGCAAGCGTTCGACCCGGATTCAGAAATTCAGTTGGAGTCCGGACGGCTACCCGCGGTTCGGCGTGCCGCAGCCCATCGGTGTGCAGACGCCCGGTCCGGACGAACTCGCCAGCGAGCCTTCGTTGAAGGCGTTCTATAAATTCGAGGGTAATGCCGCCGACAACAGCGGGCGCTTTCAAAACGGTGCGTCCCAAGGAGGAGTTTCCTTCGTGCCAGGCCTCGGCGGCGGTACGGCGGCCCAGTTCAACGGGACCGACAGCCATATCACGGTGCCCAAAAGCATCGACGACGATTTCACCATCGCCTTTTGGCTGAAAACGACGGCCGCCGGTGGCATCGGGCCGTGGTCTGCCGGCTGCGGGCTGGTCGATGGCGATGTCGCGGGGCAGACCACGGATTTCGGAGTCTCCCTGATGGGAAACACCGTGGCGTTCGGAGTCGGGAATCCTGACACCACCATCGTCGGCACCGCCGCCGTAAATAATGGCGCCTGGCACCACGTCGTCGCCACACGCAGGGGCGCGACCGGCTCTTTGACGCTTCACATCGATGGCCAGGTCCAAGCGACCGGCAGTGGCTCCACCACCTGGCGGGCGGCGGCTGCGGTCCTGCGCATCGGCGGACTGCTCAGCGGCGGCGGGCGCTTCACGGGTGCCATCGACGAAGTCCGGCTCTATGACCGGGTGCTCGCCAGTGGCGAGATTGCGCTTCTTTCCGCCCAAGCTGCCGGCGCGCAGATAAGGCGCAATATGGCTTTGAAGGGGATTTCAAGGACTCCAGCGGAATGAGGCTTCGCTTGCGCATCGCCGGATTGCTGGAACCTTTCGCTGCCATGGCACTCCATCCGTCCATCTTCCGCGCGCCAGCCGTCATCTTGTTAGGGCTGGCCGGGATGTGGCTCACCTCCTGCCAGGCACCTGACCCCATGAGCGCCCAGAAACTTCCGCCGCAGCAAGCCATGTCCAA
>JBBRCO010000163.1:0-8546 GCA_038204755.1 Verrucomicrobiales bacterium | reverse complement strand
AAGGTGTGAGGCGGATCGGCTCGTCATTCCATGGCAGACCGGCTTCCTTGGCCTTGGCGATGGCTTCGATCAATACGTCGCGAGTCGCATCCGCTGATAGTTTTTCCTTCGTTGCAGCAGAGCCGCCAAGAATTTCCCACTGGGGAGAAACTCCATCATCAAGGATCAAGTCGCAGCGCGAACGGAGGTGCCAGCCACGCTCGGTGTTGAGCGCCGCCGCATGCAGCGCAATGGCCGCGAGCACTGCATGAGCGAAGGACGATTGATCTTTTTCGCCCACGGGGAAATGGAGCTGACGCAATGCGGCGAAGGAAACGGTGGTGGATTGTTGGATGTAATCCACAGAAACCCCACCATGAGGGAGTTTTTCTGATCCGCCTTCCCAAGGGACACTGCTGTGATTCAGTTCGGATGGCTTCTTTAAATTTTTGCGATTCTTGGCGATAAGTCCCCACATTTCATCCTTGGTCTCTTTAAGGATTTTTTCGGGATCGATTGCCCCTGCAATATTCAGAGGATCAATCCGGGTTCCGGAACGGGCGGCTTGCTCCGCATTGATTCCCACCACTTCGCTAACAACACAACGCGTGTACTTTTCGCCAAGGCCGCCGGAAACTCCGGTCGAGTCCCAACTGCCGAAAAGGAGGCTAGCCGGAGAGACTTGGAAAATCGCTGTGGCGTCCTTGGCATTGGCATTGCTGACTTTCTGCCCAAGCGCCGTGAGAGGGAAATGTTTGCCGTCCGCGCCAACTGAGTCTCGAAGGATCGCGTCAAAAATCCGATGTGGAGCCTCGAAGCAGGTGATTTTACCAATCTCTTTCACCAACCCCTCGACCTTCGAGAAATCAGTTTCCAAGTGGGGAAGCGCGATTTTCCCGGATCTGATATCCGCGAGCAATGCATCCTCCATCCGGTTTGCTTGGCTTTGGACGCTGTCGAGAATGGCGCACGAAACCGACTGATCGTAGCCCGGGATGCGGCGGTTGGAGATTTGATACTTCCCGCCTGCAACGGTGCAGGGGAAAACAATTTCCCCCTGCCCGTAAAGCGGCTGGAGGCGAAGGCGGAGCCGGAGACCGGCGGCGGATTGGACGGCTTGGTGGAGTGCGGTGTAGTTCATGTGGATGTATTTATAGAGATGGAAAGGCGGGTGTGTCGAGCATTAATTCTTGTGAATAAAGGATGGGTGTTTGAGGGATTTATTTCAAAGTTGACAGGGGACGAACTGCGGTGAAGCTTCGCGCCGTGAGATTCGTGATCGACACATCGGCGCTGGTGGCGCTTTCGGAAATTGCGCGTTTGGATTTGCTGCGGGCGCGGTGCGGGAGGGTGGCAGTGCCGTGGGCGGTGCGAAGGGAGGTGGTGGATCAGGGGGAAGGGTGGCGTGAGGCGGCGGTGGGGCAGGCTGAGATATTGAGCGGAGAATGGTTGGAAACGGTTGAGGTGGAGGATTCCAG
Source organism: Verrucomicrobiales bacterium (assembly GCA_038204755.1). GTDB lineage: Bacteria > Verrucomicrobiota > Verrucomicrobiia > Verrucomicrobiales > Akkermansiaceae > Luteolibacter. The sequence goes on along the minus strand of JBBRCO010000163.1, from coordinate 7,089 downwards.
AGATCTGAGACGTTTGAAGTTGGTGCTGGGAGCGGGTGAAGCGGAGTGCCTTGAATTCGCGAGAGTCGGGCGAATAGGCGCGATTTTGGACGATCAAGCCGCGCGGCGTGAGGCAAAGCGGCTAAACTTGGATTTTTTCGGTAGCATCGCGGTTTTGGCGTGGAGCAAAGAGCAAGGGCTTGTTCAAAGGGTCAGGCCACTGGTAGAGGGGATGCGGCGGAATGGGATATTTCTTTCCGAGTCGTTGGTAGCGGGATTTTTGGCGAGGCTCGACGAGTGATGGTAAAGATAGAAAATTTCCCGTTGGTTGCCCTGCCACAGGTGCCAGCGGGTTCCATTGAAGTTGAATGATGGACGGGTGGTAAGGCAGATGCCTCCCAATTTCCGCGCCCCGGTTCGCCGGGGCGCGGTCGCGTTGGCACTTGCCAGATGAGCGCGGTGAAAGTAGCTTCCTGCCATGCAACTGACCTTGGAAATTCCTGATTCGGTGATTGCTTCGGCAGCGATGAGCGCGGCGGACCTGACTGTTGAGTTGAAGAAGGAAATCGCAGTGTCCTTTTATAGGCGCGGTGTCTTGTCCGCAGGCAAGGCGGCGGAGTTGGCGGGTGCGAGCCGCATGATTTTTGAAACTTTGCTGGCCGAACGGCGGATCGAGCGCCCGTCCTCGGAGGAGGACTTTGAGCAGGAGATGCTGGCTGGTAAGTGAGCAGGCCGCGGCCAACGATGCCGCAGAGGCGTTTTTCGAACCATTCCTCGGAGTAGCCTTTCTGCTGGTAGATGGCCCGGGTGCGCTTGGTGGCGAGCTCGGTTTTTTCGATTTCCTCAAGGCGTTTGTAGCCGACATTGGCGAGCCAGCGCTTGAAGGGTTCCGCATTGTGCGAGGGGATGGGCTGGATCAGGCGGAAGTGCTGCGCGGTGTTCGCTACATCGGTCAGGCGCTGGTTGCCGGCGGTGGCGGTCATTTTCAAACCGTGACAATTTGTAACGGTTTCATTTCCCTGATAGGAGAGGCGCTTTTTTCCATGGGGTGCGCCCATTTCAACCAGGGGACAATTTGTCTCCCAGTAGGAATCTAATTCGGGATCGCGCTTGCGGAGCTTTTTGATGTAGTCCTTGACGTTGATGGTTCCGGTTAATGCCTGGACGATGTCATTAATGGAGAAAACCCATTTTTCCTCGGTGGTATTCCAAGCGCGGCGGACTTGTTTTTCTTCGAATAGCGAGATGGCGGACATGATCGTTAAAGCAATAGAAATGATTGAGCTGTTCAGATGGGCAATCGTCAATCTTAAAAGGCGATGGCTGTTTGAATTTCCGGGGATAGGTGAAATGGCCGCCTGCGGGGAGATTTCCCGCAGGCGGCGGTCGGGGTTTTCAGTTATGCGACTGGCGTAACGGGCGCAGGACGTGGCGGTCCATCTTCGTGAGTAGCTCGCTGACCTCGCGGAATTTCGGGCGCAAGTTCAGGGTAGCGATCGGGGGCGGGAAATAGCGGCGCTGGGGTCTGCGATGGTGGCTTCGTAGTCGGCGAGTTCCTTGGCGAGGGCGTGCTTTTAATTGATGTCGGTGTGTTTTCCTTCGAGTTAGGGGAGATCGGGGCCGAAGGCGGTGGGTTCTTTTCCTTCCCAGATGATTTTGTAGGGTAGGGAATGGGCGACGGTGATGCAGGAGTCCACCAACTACAGCTGATTTTGGATTCGTAAATTCACGTTGTGGGTGCTAGCAGGCGGTCGGGGTGATGGCTAGGCAAATGATGGGAACTTTCGTCACTGAGTTTGTAACTCGTAGTTTATAGGCGAGGTGCGGAGGGGTGCGGCTGTTATAGAGCGGGTGTGAGGAGATATTTCTCCGGTGCGTGAGGACATTTCCTGAGTGCGGCGGGCATTTCCTGAGTGCGGGTGGCCGTTTCTCGGATGTAAGCGGGCGTTTCCTGAGTGCGAGGGGCCGTATCTTGAACGTGAGAGGGCATTTCTCGGGTCGCAGCGGGCGTTTCCCGGGTGCGAATGAGTATTTCCCGGGTGCGGGAGGCTATTTCTCCGAGGTAAATGTGGCTTGCTAGGCTGCGCGGAGGTATTTCCCGAGTGCGCGGAGTTATTTTCCGGTTGCGCTAGAATGGTGAACGGCCGCGGGATGAAGGCGCTAATCACACGGGGGCAGCCGTGCCTTCGTAGATGGTCACGACGCCGAGGGTGATAGGGGTGGCGGCGGTGTTTGAGAAACCGCAGGATTCCAACAGGTCGGTCATCGCCTTTCCTGATGGAAATTGTTCGATGGAGCCGCCGAGGTATTCGTAGGCGTCTTTCTGACCGGTGAGAAGTCCTGCGAGGTGGGGGAGGATGTAATGGAGATACAGCCGATACGGCAGGCGCATGATGTTATCCGGCAGGGAGAAATCCAGGATAAGCAGCTTGCCGCCGGGCTTGACGACGCGCCGCATCTCGCGCAGGGCGGCGGGGTAGTCGGCCATGTTGCGCAGGCCGAAGGCGACGGTGACGACATCGAACTCACCATCGACGAAGGGCAGATTCAAGGCATCCGCGACGACGGTGCGGACAATGCCGCGGTTGGCGGCGTGGGCGAGCATCTCGGCGCAGAAATCGGAGGCGATGACCTCGCATTTCGGAAGCTGGTCCTGGATTTCGAGGGCGAGGTCGCCGGTGCCGCTCGCGACGTCCAGCAGGCGGGACGGATCCCATTTCCGGATGCGCGCGGTGACGATTTTCCGCCAGATAATGTCCATCCCGCAGCTCAGGACGTGGTTGGTGAGCACATAGCGATCGGCGATTCGCGCGAAGGCATCATGAACGTAAACGGCATCTGGCATGCCGCATGGGTAAACCGGATGAGTTTTCCGACAAGCGCGAATTACGCGCCGATCGGATGCCAGGTGGTTTTCAATTCGATGAAGTCACGGATTTCGTAGAGGCCCTGGGCATTTTCGGCGAACCAATCAGTCGGGGTTTCCGAGGGGATCAGTTTGAGGCGTTTCACGCTGTCGGCTGCTCCGGTCTGGAGGGTTTTGCGGTCGCCGAGATTCGCGACGGCGGCGATTCCGCGCAAATGGGCGTGGGTGGCGAAGGTGGGGATGAGTTCCGCGCGCTGGCCGGTGAGGAGGTTGACCACGCCGCCGGGGAGATCGCTGGTGGCGAGCATTTCACCTAGCAGGATTGACGGATAGGGCTGGGTGGTGGAGGCGAGGGCGACGACTGTGTTGCCGCTGGTGATGGCGGGCATGACGAGCGAGATCAGCGCTAACAACGGGGCTTCGTCAGGCGCGACGATGCCGATGATGCCCATCGGCTCGGTGACGGTGAAATTGAAATGCGATGACGCGACGGGATTCACGCTGCCGAGCAGCGCCTGGAATTTATCCGTCCAGCCGGCGTAGTGGACGATGCGTTCGATGCCGGCGGTGACCTCGCGGTCGGCATCCTTTTTGGAAATCCCGCTGATGGAAATGGCGTCCGACATTTCCGCTGCGCGTGCCTCCAACATTTCTGCGAGGCGATAGAGAATCTGCCCGCGGTTGTAGGCGCTGCGGGCGGACCAGGCGGGGCCTGCCTTGGCGGCGGCTTCCACGGCGTTGCGCAGGTCCTTGCGGGTGCAGAGCGGGATGTTGGCGAAAAACGTGCCGGTCGAGTCGTTCATCGGGGCGACGCGGCCGCTCTCGGAACGGATGAAGGCACCGCCGACGTAGCATTTCGGGGTTTTGGTGATGGGAAGACGGGGCATGGGAGATTTCAGGTTAGACCAGTTGCGCGTAATCTAGCAGACCTTGTGTGCCGCCTTCGCGGCCGAAGCCGGATTCCTTGTAGCCGCCGAAGGGGGAGGTGGGGTCGAATTTGTTGAAGGTGTTCGCCCAGACGACTCCGGCCTTGAGTTCGGTGGACATTTTCAGAATGCGCGATCCCTTGTCGGTCCAGACGCCGGCGCTGAGGCCGTAGCGGGTGTTGTTGGCTTTTTCGATGGCTTCCTCGGGCGTGCGGAAGGTGAGGATGGAAAGCACCGGGCCGAAGATCTCCTCGCGGGCGATGCGCTGGCTTTGCGAGACGTTGGAGAAAAGCGTGGGCGGGAAATAGAAGCCCTTTTCCGGCAAGGTGCAGGCGGATTGATAGATCTCCGCGCCTTCGGAAACACCGGCGGCGACGAGTTCGGTGATGCGGGCGAGCTGGGCCTTGGAGTTGATCGCGCCGATGTCGGTGTTCTTGTCGAGCGGATCGCCGGTGCGGATGGTTTTCAGGCGGATCTTGAGTTTTGCTAGAACGGTTTCGGCGATGGACTCCTGGACTAACAATCTCGATCCGGCACAGCAGACGTGGCCTTGGTTGAAGAAAATGCCGTTGATGATACCCTCCACGGCCTGGTCGATGGGTGCGTCGTCGAAAACGATGTTAGCCGCCTTGCCGCCGAGTTCGAGGGTGAGGCGCTTGCCAGTTCCTGCGAGGGCGCGCTGGATCGCTTTGCCGACGTTGGTCGAGCCGGTGAAGGCGATTTTCGCGGCGAGCGGGTGATTGACGACGGCGGACCCGGTTTCACCCGCGCCGGTGACGAAATTGACGACGCCGGGTGGCAGGGCCGCATCTTGCAAGATCGAGGCGAACTTGAGCGCGGTGATCGATGTGGTTTCCGCTGGCTTGAGGACGACGGTGTTTCCGGTGGCGAGGGCGGGAGCGATTTTCCACGCGAGCATGAGCAGCGGAAAATTCCACGGAATCACCTGGCCGATCACCCCTAACGGGGCGAGCGTGCGACCCGGTGTGACGTAGGAGAGCTTGTCCGCCCAGCCGGCATGATAGAAAAAATGCGCGGCGGCCATCGGCACATCAAAGTCGCGGGATTCCTTGATGGGTTTGCCGCCGTCGAGGGTTTCCGCGACGGCGAACTCGCGGGCGCGGTCCTGCAGCAGGCGGGCGATGCGGAAGAGGTATTTCGCGCGTTCGGTGCCGGGGAGTTTGCTCCACGTCTTGAAAGCGGTGGCGGCTGCCTGATAGGCGGCATCGACGTCGGCGGCTCCGGCGAGGGCGATTTCCGAAAGCTTCTCCTCGTTGCGCGGGCTGATGGAGTCGAAGTGTTTTTTGGTCTTCGGAGCGACGAATTTGCCATTGATGAAAAGGCCGTAGCGCCCGGCGATGAAGGCGTTCGCGGTTTCCGGGGCGGGATCGTATTCCCAGAGATCGCCGAAAAGGAGTTCGCGGGCAGGGTTGCGTTTGGCGGGCATGATTTGAAAAAGTCGTGTGAGTCTGATAGGACCTGTTTAATATGCAGAGGAGGATTCGCTGAAGGTGTAAGGTGCCTGATAGGCTCCGGTTTTTTCCTTCACGAGCTGGCGGACGAGGTCGTTGAGCAGGGCGGAGGCACCGAAGCGGTATCTGCTGTTGGTGAGCCACGCATCGCCGAGGGTTTCCTTCACGGCGAGGAGGAAATGCAGCGCTTGTTTCGCCGTGCGGATGCCGCCGGCGGGTTTCATGGCGATCTCGATGCCGGTCTCAAAATAGAAGTCGCGGATGGCCTCGAGCATTACCTGGTTGTTGCCGAGCGTAGCGTTGAGGTTGGTTTTTCCGGTAGAGGTCTTGATGAAATCGCCGGGGCGGAGCACCCGCATCGCGAGGAAGGACGCGGCGCGGATGTTGTCGTAGGTTTCGAGTTCGCTGGTTTCGAGAATGACCTTGAGGGTGCTATCTCCGCAGGCTTCGCGCACGGCGGCGATTTCATCCTGCACGAGTTGCAACTCCCCGGCGAGAAATGCACCGCGGTTGATGACCATGTCGATCTCGTCCGCGCCATCGGCCACGGCGGCGCGGACTTCCGCGATCCGGGTCTTGAGCGGGGCTTGGCCGGACGGGAAGGCGGTGGCGACGGAGGCGATTTTGACCGAGGTGCCTTTCACCCATTTCGCCGCATGTCTCACCATCGCCGGATAGACGCAGACTGCGGCGGTGGGTGGAATGTCGGTGTCGTCGTGTGGATGCAGGGCTTTTTGGCAAAGCGAGGCGACTTTACCGGGCGTGTCCTTGCCTTCGAGCGTGGTGAGATCGACCATCGTGGTGGCCAGTTTCAGGCCGAAAACCTTGGCGTTTTTCTTGATGCTGCGGGTGCCGTATTTCGCGACGCGCTCTTCGACGCCGGTTTGATCGACGGTGCCCACCTCGTTGATGAGTCGGCTCAGGGCTTTGGATTTCTGAATGGCCATTGGGTTGAGAATCAGGGGAAAGGGGAGGGGTGCCAAGGTCCAAGTTTTCCGACACGGGAAAAAAATTGCTTGGCGGAAGGTTTTTAAACGAGCATGCATTTTGCAGATCGACCCCCACCATCATGTTCAAAGAATTTAAGGAATTCGCACTCAAGGGCAACCTCATCGACTTGGCCGTGGCCTTTGTCATGGGCGCTGCATTCACCAAGCTGTCCACTGCGTTTATCGAGGATCTGATCATGCCGGTGATCGGTAGGATCTCGGGTGGGATGGACTACACGAACAAATTCTTCGGCCTTTCCGACGCAGTGAACGCCACCAACCTGGTCGATGCGAAGAAGCAGGGTGCTGTGATCGCTTACGGTAACTTCATCACCATCGGCATCAACTTTTTCATCGTCGCTTTCGTGATGTTCCTCGTCGTCAAGGCGATTAACAGGGCCAAGGCGCTCGCGATCAAAGAGGAGGCCGCCGCGCCAACCGAGCCGACGGCGGAAGAAAAGCTCTTGGCCGAGATCCGCGATCTGCTCAAGCAGAAGGCCTGAGTTTTTCCCGAGCGGGAAATTTCGAGCGCCCTTTCTTGCGTTGGAAGGGTGCTTTTTTGTGTCAGATTCACCGATTTCCGGCCCCGGTTGGGTGGCTTTGAGCGGGTGGTGAAAATTGTCGATTTAGCAGCTTTTGCCCTAGTCAGCACCGCCATAAGTGCCTAGCATTGCTGAAGAAAATAATTAAGAGCGCGCATGACTTGGCACGCTCATTGCTCTACTGAAATCACCAATCCGCCGAACTATGAAAAAAATCGAAGCGATCATCAAACCATTTAAGCTTGAAGAAGTAAAGGAGGCCCTCGCCGAGGTGGGTGTGCAAGGAATGACTGTCACCGAAGTCAAGGGCTTCGG
>JBBRCO010000162.1:0-8557 GCA_038204755.1 Verrucomicrobiales bacterium | reverse complement strand
GGAGGACGGTCCTGCTGCAACGGAAGAACCGCACAGAGGACTGTGCGGACCACTTCGCTTGCGCACAGGGGACTGTGCGGACCACTCCTTACATCAAAATGTGGCCAACGGCCCGGACGGACTCTAGGGTCGCGCCGTGACCGGTGCTGCTCATGAAATACGATGGCGGACGGATGGAAAATTCTTCCGTTCCGGCAACCGGCGCGTGTGGATGAAAGCCGTGACTTACGGTCCGTTTCCAGGCGGCTGGCCTGCATCGTTCGAACAGGATTTCTCACGGATGGTGGAGGCAGGATTCAACGCCATCCGCTTGTATGAGATGCCGGAGACCAATCTGTTGGACGCGGCGCAGCGTCACGGGCTCAAAGTTTTCGGTGGGTTGAAATGGGGACAGAACGCGGATTTCATGATGCGTCCCGGGCTCTATTCGGCGGCACGGGTGGCGCTCGCAAACTCGCTGAAGGAAATCGGCAGTCATGCCGCTCTGGCAGGTGTGTATGTGGGCAACGAAGTCCCCGCCGACCTCGCGCGCTGGATGGGTCCGGTCAAGGTGCGGCAGACGTTAGAGAAGCTGATTGATCTCGGCCGGGAGATTTCACCGCAGCTTCTTTTCGCCTACGCAAACTACCCGAGCACCGAATACCTGGAACCGGAAAACGCCGACTTCACCGCATTCAACGTCTATCTCGAAGACGAGGCGGCTTTCCGCAGCTATGTCAAACGACTCCATCACATCGCTGGCGACCGCCCGCTGGTGATCTCCGAATTCGGATTGGATTCGAGGCGCAATGGACTGGAGAAACAGGCTCACATCCTCGGCTGGGCGCTTCAGGCAGCCCACGATCTGGAAACCGCCGGACTCACCTTCTATGCCTGGAGCGACCGCTGGTGGAACAACGGAGCCGAAGTCCTCGACTGGGATTTCGGCCTGAACGATCGCGAGGGAAATGCAAAGCCGGCGATAGAATCTCTAACTCTAAGCGCACCATTTTCGACCTTCCTGAGAACCGGCAGGAATGCCTGCATCACGCCCCTCAACTCCGTCAGCGTCATCATCTGCACGCGCAATGGCGGCAGCCGCATCGGCGCATGTCTGAGGGCGGTTGGGAAAATGACCGGTGGTGGATTTGAGACCATCGTGGTGGATGACGGCTCGGAGGACGGCACTGCGGATCAGGTAGAGAAACATTTCCCATGGGTGCGGCTGATCCGCCTGGAACCATGCGGCCTGAGCGCCGCGCGCAATGCCGGAGCTGAGGTGGCGGCAGGAGAAATCCTTGCTTTCACTGATGACGATTGCGAGCCGGACGAGGAATGGATCGCGCGGATCCGCCCGATTTTCCAAGACGGCCGATACGACGCCGCCTGTGGTCCGAACCTGCCGCCGAAAGCGCGGACTTGGGAGGAAGGCGTCGTCCGCGCAGCTCCGGGAGCGCCGAGCCATGTGATGTTGGACGACGAGGAGGCGGAGCATCTGCCCGGCTGCAATCTGGTAGTGACGAAAGAGGCGTTTGATCGAGTGGCTGGATTTGACCGCCAGTTCCGCACCGCGGGCGACGACGTTGATTTCTGTTGGAGACTGCGTGATTCCGGATTCCACCTGGGTTTCGTGCCCGGTGCCTTCGTCTGGCACTGGCGGCGGCCGTCCGTTCTCGCTTTCCTCCGCCAGCAGCTCGGATATGGCCGCGCGGAGAAACTGCTGTTAGAAAAACATCCCCACCGGTTTTCCCGACACGGCGACGCGAAATGGCAGGGCTTCGTCTATGGCGGCGGCCCGGTGCGCGTGATGAACGGCTCGATCATCTATCATGGCCCCATGGGCGGCGCCGGCTATCAGGCGATCACCAACCGCATGCTGCCGCTGCGCGGACTGGAGACAAGGTTTGATACGGCTAAGGCTAGACTCGCCCTCGCACTCGTCAATTTCCTCCAACCCCGTCTGCGGGCATGGGCGAGAAACCGCAGGCCGCTCATCTACCGGAACTCAATGAAAACAGCCGTAACCGCGCAATCCAACGAATCCGAAATCGTCGGCGCAAACGGCAACGACCGCAATCATTTCCTAACGATTCTAACCTCCGATGGCTGGCAACCCGGCGGCGAGACCGACGCCTGGGACGCGCAGAAAAACGGCACGCGCGTCCTACTGGCGACGGAACACGGCGAACTCGGCGCGAAAAACGTGCTGGTCCGCATCTGGGGCGATGCGGCGGTGCTGCCTTTCAAACTCCGCTGAGACGACCGCGGCTTGCAGTTTTCCCAAGCGGCGGGTAGGGATGGGCGATGCCGCTGCTGACAAAAGACTTTGATTACCACCTACCCGAGGAATTGATCGCCGCGAGGCCGCTGGCCGAGCGCGCGGCGTCGCGGATGCTGGTGGTCCACAAGGATAGCGGCGTGATCGAGCACCGGATGTTCCGCGATTTGCCGGAGTTTCTGCGGTCGGACGATCTGCTGGTGCTTAACGACACAAAGGTCATTCCCGCTCGGGTGTTTTCGGACGACGGGAAAAAAGAACTGCTCTGCCTCGACAGGCTTTCACCCCTGATGTGGCGCTGCCTCGTCCGGCCGGGCAAGACGATGAAACTCGGGCGCACCGTCACTATCGGCGGCATCAACGGCACGGTGACGGAGGTTTTCGAAAACGGCGACCGCCTGGTGCGATGGGACGCGCTGGTGGACCTGAACGAGCACGGTCATCTCGCGCTGCCGCACTACATGGGCCGGGATGACGAGCTTTCGGATAGAGAACGCTATCAGACGGTGTTCGCCCGCGAAGAAGGAGCCATCGCGGCACCCACGGCAGGTCTGCATTTCACGGCGGAAATGTTAGCGAAAATTCCGCACGACTTTCTCACACTGCACGTCGGTGTGGGGACGTTCCGGCCGGTCAGTGCGGAGGTGGTTTCTGATCACATCATGCATTCGGAACGCTACATCGTGACAAAAGAAACGGCGGAGAAAGTGAACGCGGCCGGCCGGGTGGTAGCCGTCGGAACGACCGTCACGCGGGTGCTGGAATCGATCGGCAGACCGGTGACCGAGCGACGCGGAGAAACGGATATTTTCATCCATCCGCAGTATGAGTTCGGCGTGGTCGGCGGGCAGCTGACGAATTTCCACCTACCGCAGAGCACGCTGATCATGCTGGTTTGCGCCTTCGCGGGGAAAGAGTTGGTGATGGAGGCGTATCGCCAAGCGGTGGGGGAGCGGTATCGCTTTTTCAGCTATGGCGATTGCATGTTGCTGGTCTGATGTGAAATCCTGACTGCGATGAAATTGATATCATGGAACGTGAACGGCATCCGCGCCACGATTGGCAAGGGCTTCGGGGACTTCGTCGCGGCGGCGAAACCGGACATCCTTTGCTTGCAGGAAACGAAGGCGCGGCCGGAGCAGGTGCAGCTTCCGTTGGAGCTCGGCGGCTATCACGGCTACTGGGATTCCGCGCAGAAGCCGGGCTACTCGGGCGTGGCGGTGTTCACGAAAGAGAAGCCGGTTGATTTCAGAACGGGGCTCGGCATGGACGAGCATGACAAGGAAGGCCGCGTGCTGACGCTGGAATATCCGGACTTTTTCCTGGTGAATGTTTACACTCCGAACTCGCAGGACGCCTTGCGGCGCTTGCCCTATCGGCTGACGTGGGATGATGCGTTCCGCCGCCACGTCGCCGAGTTGGCAAACACGAAGCCGGTGATTTTCTGCGGCGACCTGAACGTGGCCCATCAGGAAATCGACATCGCACGCCCGAAGGACAACCGTTTCTCCGCAGGATTTTCCGATGAAGAGCGGGCGAGCTTCGGGGAGCTGCTCAATGCCGGATTCACCGACACCTTCCGCCATTTCTATCCGGACAAGCGCGAAGCCTATTCGTGGTGGTCTTTCCGTGGTGGCGCGAGGGAACGGAATGTCGGCTGGAGAATCGATTACTTCGGAGTTTCCACGCCGTTCATGAACCGAGTGACAGATGCGGATATCATGCCGCACATCACCGGCTCGGATCATTGCCCGGTGGGCATCACGCTTGCCTGATAGGCATCACCAGGCGGGAAGACCGAGCATTTCGGGCTGAGCCTCGCGCGGACGCCAGGTGAGGATTTCCGGCTCGCCGGATGTGATGAGAACGGTGTGCTCGAAATGCGCGGAGGGTTTGCGGTCCTCGGTGACGACCGTCCAGCCGTCGTCGAGAATCCTAACCGACGGCACGCCCGCGTTGACCATCGGCTCGATGGCGAGTGTCATGCCCGGCATGAGCGTGGGCGACTTGCCCTGCGGCCGATAGTTCGGCACCTGCGGTTCCTCATGCAGGCGGCGGCCGACGCCGTGGCCCACGAACTCGCGGACAATGGTGAAGCCGTGTGGCACGGTGAAGTCCTCAACGGAGGCGCAGAGATCCGAGAGCCTGTGACCGGCGCGGGCGTGGCTGATGGCCTCGAACAACGATTGCTCGGTAACAGCTAACAAACGCTTTGTTTCGAGCGGAATGTCCCCGGCGGCGACGGTGGTGGCGTTGTCGCCGATGAAACCGCTTTTCACGATGCCGACGTCGATTTTCACGATGTCGCCGGGCTGGATCTTGCGCGGACCGCCAATGCCGTGGACGACTTCCTCGTTGATGGAAATGCAGGTGTAGCCGGGAAATCCGCGGTAACCGAGGAAGGCGCTCTTGCAATCGTGCTCGCGCATCAGGTCGGCGGCTAACAAATCAATCTCACGGGTCGTGCGGCCCGGAGAGATTTCCTTGGCCATGGCCTGCAGGATGGTGGAGGCGATGGAACCCGCAGCGCGCATGAAGTCGATCTCGCGCGGGGTTTTGATAGGAATGCGGTTTCTGCGGGACACGTTTCGTAGGGCGCGGATGATTGAAAGTCCGGGTTTCACGCTGGACGGGAAAATTGGGCAAGGATGCTGGCAGCGACCTCGTCCTGCGGCGCGGTGGCGTCGCAGGTCCGCAGCATATTCACTTTCCGGTAGTGATCAATGGCGGGTTGGGTCAAACTGACAAACTCGGAATAGCGGCTGCGGAAATTTTCCTCACTGTCATCGGCGCGCGGGCCTGCCGGAGATTCGCAAACCGGGCAAAGATTTCCGGTTGGAAGCTGCGCCCGGCTGCCGGTCCAGCGGCATTCGGGACATTCCACGCGGTCGTGGATGCGGGTGAGGAGTTGATCGAACGGAACTTCGAGCGAAACGGCGGCGTCGAGTTTCATCTGGTTTTTCGCCAGCCATGCATCGAGGAAAACCGCCTGCGGCAGGCTGCGGGGAAACCCGTCGAGCAGCCAACCGCCGGTTTGGCGGGAGAGCCAGTCGGCGAGGATCGGGCACATCAACTCGTCCGGTAGATATTCGCCGCGGTCGAGGATAGGTCTGGCCTGCTGGCCGAGCGGCGTGTTGTTTTCGACATTCTCACGGAGCAGGGCTCCGGTGCTGAGATAACCGAGGCCGAGACTTTCCGCCAGCCTCCGCCCCTGGGTGCCCTTGCCGGATGCCGGCGGCCCTAGCAGGACGATGCGGAGCGGCAGGGCTGCATGTGCCATTAATGAAGCTTATTATAAGTGAAGACGGAGATTCCGATCACGATCAGAACCGCCACCACCACGAGCAGATAGAGAATCACCGAGCGTGGTGCGGCACCACCGGATTGGTTGAGGCGGTCGTAGCGGCCCTTGAGCTTGCCCTTGCGGAGGAAGCCATCGTAGTGCTTTTGCAGAAGCTGCGTTTCCACCTGGCGCATGACATCGAGCACGACGCCTACCATGATCAGCAGCGAGGTGCCGCCGAAGAAGTGGAGGATCAGCGAGCCGGGCGGCAATTGGACCACGGCACCCGTGGCGACGGGAAGGATGAACAGGATGCCGAGGAAGATGGCACCGGCGAAAGTCAGGCGCGTCATCGTGAAGTCGAGGAAATCGGCGGTCGGCTTACCGGGGCGCACGCCGGGGATGTAGCCGCCGTTGCGCTTGAGATCTTCCGCGATTTGGGAAGGCTGGAACATCATCGCGACCCAGAAGTAGGAGAAGAGGAAGATGCCAATTGCACCCAGGATGTAATAGGTGGTTCCACCGTTCATTTCGCCGTTCAACTTTACCACCCATTTATTGCTGGCGATGGACGGGATGAGCCCGAGGGTGATCGGGATGATGGAAAGGATCGCGGTGGCGAAAATGACGGGCATGACCCCGGCGTAGTTGACCTTGAGCGGGAGATACTGTGTTTGTCCGCCGAACTGTTTGCGCCCGACGACGCGCTTGGCATATTGCACCGCAATTCGTCGCTGGGCCTGGGTGATGGCGATGGTTCCCGCAATGACGGCGAGAAGCAGGGCGATCATCACAACCATCATGATCGAACGGAACGGACTGACATCGTCACCGGTGACGAAGAATTTCCACGCCTGGATCAAGGCACCGGGAAGACCGGAGATGATGTTGACGGTGATGATGATGGAGGTGCCGTTGCCGATTCCCTTTTCAGTGATCTGGTCACCGATCCACATGAGAAGCACTGTCCCCGCGACGATGGTCACCACGGTGAGAACGACCCATAAGGCCGACGGATCAGGAACGAGCGCGCGGCCGATCTTTTCGATGCCCGGCATGTAGGGGATGCTAGGGCTGGTTAGGGTGCGGGCGACAAAAAAACCCTGAACAATGGCGATGCCGATCGTGATGTAGCGGGTGTATTGCGTGATTTTCTGGCGGCCACCGTCCTCACGGGCGAGGCGCGAGAGCTTCGGCACGACGGCTGTCATCAGCTGCACCATGATAGAGGCAGAAATGTAGGGCATGATCCCGAGGGCGAAGATACCCGCCTGTTGGAGACCGCCACCGGAGAACACGGTCAGCAGCGCGCCGATACCGCCAGCCGGGCTTTTCGGATCCTGGGCCTGGACCTGGTCCAACCATTCCTTGATGACCGTGGCATCGACACCGGGAAGGGTGATGTGCACGCCAAGACGGATGATGACGATCAGGGCGAGGGTGAAAAGAATGCGGTCCCGGAGTTCCGGAATTTTCCAAGTGTTAGCAAAAGCGGAAATCATGGCTGATGGGTGAGAAAAATGACGCGTCGAGGGTTATAAAGACGATGAGGAAGCGCGGGTGGCGCTTCCTCATCGGAATTCAAAGATCTGAGATGGGGATCAAGCGATTGGCTCCGTAACGGTGCCACCGGCTTTTTCGATCTTTTCGCGAGCGGAAGCACTGGCGTTTTCCACAACGAGGTGGAATGCCTTGGTAACTTCGCCAACTCCAAGAACCTTGACCTTGTCGGTGAGGCCGTTGATCAGGCCTTGTGCGCGCAGTGCGGCTTCATCAATGGTGGCACCGGTGTCGAAAAGATCGTCGAGTTCGCCCACGTTGAATACACCCACCTTGTCGCGGAAGTCGTAGTTGTTGAAACCGCGCTTGGGAAGGCGGCGGTGAAGAGGCATCTGGCCGCCTTCGAAACCGACACGGGTGCCGGAACCGGAGCGGGCCTTCTGGCCCTTGTTGCCTTTGCCGGAAGTTTTGCCGTGGCCCGAGCTTTCGCCGCAACCAAGGCGCTTGACCTTGTGCTTCGATCCCGGATTCGGGCTGAATGAGTGGAGTTCCATATAGAAGTTGCTAATTTGAAGTTTTCGTGGAGTGAGACGTAAGATACAAGACTGGAAGACTCAAGAAAAGAGGAAGAGTTGCCTTCGCTGCGTGATTGTCTTTTCTGATGTCTTAGGTCTTGCCGTCTTATGTCTTTCTTAGATGGCTTTTTCCCGCTTCTTCTTGCCGCGGCCGGATAGGACCTGATCGCGGGTGCGGAGTTGGGTGAGGGCCTTGAGGGTGGCTTTCACCACGTTGGCGTGGTTGGAGGAACCCATCGACTTGGCGAGGATATCACGGATGCCGACTGCTTCGCAAACGGCACGCACACCGCCACCGGCGATGATGCCCGTTCCCGGAGACGCTGGCTTGAGGAGAACCTTGCCACCACCGTATTCGGCGTAGATTTCGTGAGGAATCGTGCCGTCAACAATGCTCATTGAAACGAGCACCTTGCGGGCTCCTTCGCTGGCCTTCTTGATGGCATCAGCCACTTCGTTCGCCTTGCCGTAGCCGAGGCCGACCTTGCCGACTTTGTTGCCGGTGACGACGAGGGCGGAGAAGCTGAAGCGACGACCACCCTTGACGACCTTGGCGCATCGGTTGATGAAGACGACTTTTTCGGAAAGCTCATTGCCTTCGGCATCGGTAGGAGCAGCACGCTCTTCACGACGTGGACCGCCGCGACCGCGACCGCCTTGGCCACCGCCTTGGTAGCCACCACCGCCGCCGCCACCTTGATAACCGCCGCCTTGACCGCGATTGCCTTGGTAGCCGCCTTGATTACCGGAGCCTGCGACCGGACCCAAAGGAAGGGGTGCCGGTGCCGGTGCCGGTGCCGGTGCTGGAGTTGCGGGAGTTTCGTTTTCTGGAATTGTTACCATGATGTTTGTCTGGTCGGAGCGTTAGAATTGAAGTCCGGCTTCGCGAGCGGCGTCGGCGAGGGCTTTGACTTTACCGTGGTAGAGGTGACCGCCGCGGTC
>JBBRCO010000161.1:0-8697 GCA_038204755.1 Verrucomicrobiales bacterium | reverse complement strand
GGAACAAATACAAGCAGCTAAAGAAAAAAGCAGCGTATCGAACCGAATTCCCAACCCTCTCCCCCACCACACTCCATAAACTAAAAAACCATGAAAAATCACCTTTCCTAGAGAAAAAACTTGAATGACTACATGCCTGTGGCTGCCCGGTGCGCTTAGGAACCACGATTGGCCTGCGACACGCCGGTTGATCGCGCTCATGTGGTGGGTTGGGCTGCAAGGCGTCGTTCGACACCAGGCAAAATGTCGCGGGCTGCGCCGATGCGCCAGATTTCGACCCCATCACGCTGAGCAAGGGCTTGGTCTTCCAAAGTGGACATTGACGGCACTCGACGTCCGCAGGGGGACAGGTCCATTCCTCGTGAAGGGTGACTGCGAAGGATGGCGTAACTTTTCCAATAAAAGGTCTGGAAATGGCCGCTTCGAAGCGGATTTCAAAGGAGACCAGAATTCGCTGGAGGTGACTCGCTTCGAAGCCAAGGGAGGTTCTCTGGCCGTCAGCGCCATCGGAACGATCAATCTCAAAAAGGAACATGTTTCGGGACTTGCACGCGGAAACCTGGCAGGAATTCCGGGTCTTGTAACAAGCCCGCTCATCCGACTGTTGGAGATGGAAGTCGAACTTTTCCACCTAACCCAGAACCCACCAAGCCCATGAACCAAAAATCAATATATGCCATCGCCGTTTCAGAAAAACAAGCCGTTCAGATAGAGGAGAGCCTCACCAAGGCCGGATTCTCGAACGACGAAATCTCTGCTTTGATCCCCGGCAATGATTCCATTCATGAGTTCCCGCAAGATTCCCACAGGAATGGACACGATGGGGTGACCGTCGGCGCTGGAAACGGCGGGGTATTGGGAGAAGCGCTGGACCTCATCTCCGTGAATGTGGAAACGGCAGAACAGGTGCAAAAGGCGAAAGAAGTTTTGGAAACTGCAAATGCGGAAGACTTGGCCATCACTTGAATCAGGGTGGCGGATGGCTGCGAGCGGTGCTCCTTTTTTTCCACCGTGTCCCGTCAGCTCAGATAATTCGTCTATGCAGGCCCGCCGTCTGCCACCCACAGCCCGGGGAGCCAATCCACCAGTGAAACAGGAACGGATTCGAGTCGGTTGAAATTTGTGCCGGATGGCCAGCGTTTACTTCTCATCCTGAGAAATCCAACGTCCGCGCATTGCCGGACTGCACCGGAATTTTCCAAATTATCATGAAAACCATCCCTGAAATCGCCCTCCTCGCCCTAGCCTTCGCGTCCTATCTTCATGCCGGCCCTATCCCGGAAAACCTCCGTCAGAACGGCTGGTTCATCGGCGCCCAAGCTTACACCTTCAAGGAATTCAGCGCGTTCGAGGCCATCGCCAAGACCAAGGAAGCTGGTGGCAACGTGATCGAATTCTATCCCGGCCAGATCCTCAAACCCGGCTCGGCGGACAAGGTCGGACACACAATGTCGGAATCTGCCATGGCCGAGCTGAAGGCCGAGTGCGTAAAGCAGGGCGTGCATGCCGTGAGCTATGGCGTCGTCGCGGCGAAGAATGCCGAGGAAGTCCGTTCCATCATGAGTTTTGCCAAAAAAATGGGGCTCTACTCGATCTGCACGGAAACGACCGAACTCGTCGCCGCCTGGGAAGCCTCGGCGAAGGAGTTCGACGTTTGCGTCGCCTTTCACGAGCACGGCGGATCGATGGCGAAGCCCGGCTACAAGGTCTGGAATCCGCTCTACATCCTCGGCGTCGTCGAGAGCCGCGACCACCGCGTGGGTGCCTGCGCCGATCTCGGCCACTGGTGTACCTCCAACCTCAAACCCGTCGAGTGCCTGCGCATCCTCAACGGCCGGATCATCGGCGTCCACCTGAAGGACAAAGCAAAGAACGGCGAGGCTCCCGTCGTGGTCGCCGGCACCGGTGTGGTCGATGTCGAAGCCTGCCTCGAAGAGCTGAAGAAGCAGAAGTTCGAAGGCAACATTTCCGTGGAACACGAGAACGACTGGAAGGACAATGTCGGACAGGTCCGCGCCAATATCGATTTCGTAAAAGCCCGCGGGAAGTGATGCCCGAAGGAGCTTGAAACCGCTCCGACTCATTTGAAACATCGTCCATCCGGTTCCGGCGGTCCTCGCCGGGACCGGATTTTTTCGTCCCCGCGTTCGGCCGGCATAGAACTCCCCCAGTCTGCTAGAAAAGTCCGCTCCTGCCTCCCACCCGCGCGAGAGCACGCCGGGCTATTTCAGCAGCACTTGGATGGCGGCCTTGATGACCGGATCCTGCCAGGCTTCGATGACCTTGCGCTCCTCCGTTGCCAGCGAGTTGATCTGGCAGCGTTTTTGAAAGTTAGCGCGGGCCGCATCATCGATCACCACCGGCACATCCGGCGTGATCCCCTTGCGGTGCGGAGTGGTTCCGGAGGGTGTGTGATAGGTGGCGATGGTCAACCGCAGCGCCGTTCCGCCGCCCGTCGGGATGATGTTCTGCACCGAGCCCTTGCCGTAGCTGATCTCCCCGACGACGGTCGCCCGTTTCAAATCCTGAAGGGCTCCGGCAGTCAGTTCCGAAGCCGAGGCGGACATCCGGTTGAGCAGGACGGCTATCGGATATTCGCGTTTCCGGCGCTGGCGGTCCGGCGTTTTCATCGGCTCACCCGATTCGCCGGCTCGGCCGCGGGTGGTGACCACTGCGGTGGCCGGTGGCAGGAAAAGGCCGAGGATTTTCACCGTTTCATGTAGATCACCACCACCGTTTTCACGCAGGTCGAGGATCAGCGATTTCATTCCCGCATCCTCCAGTTCATCGAGCGCGGCCTCCATTTCACGGGCACAGTGGTTGCCGAACGAAACCAGCCGGATGTAGCCGATACCCTTCGGCTTGTCCCACATCTTCGTCTCCATCACCGAACGCGGTTCGACCATCCGGTGCACCAGGGAGACCTCGACCGGCAGCGGCTCTGCGGGGGATTTCAAAAGGAACTTCGTCGTCTCGCCCGGCCCGCGGCGCAGCGGTCCTAGCAACTCGGTGAATTCGACACCCGCCGTCTTTCTACCATCTATCTCCAACACCGAAGACCCAGGCAGGATGCCGGCCGGCGCGGCAGGACCTAACGGAGAGACGCTGGCAATGTAGGGGCCGTCGCCGCGCAGACCGAGCGCGAGTCCGAGTGAGGGCAGTTCCGGATTCAGGTCCGCGTGCTCGCGCATCTGCGTGGCCATTTCGGGATGGATGAAAGACGAATGTGGATCGAGGCTGGCTAACATCCCTTCGAGCGCGTGGTTCACCAGCCGGTCGTAGGCGAGCTTGTCCACGTCCGGATGATTCTTCCGCACGGCTTCCAGCACTTCCACGAAGCGCTTGATCGCCGGATAGGCGGCCTCGTCAGGATCCGGCGGCGATGGCTTCTGGGCAATGGCGAGCGCGGCCGATGCGAGCCACAGGCAGAGGAACTTCATGGGCCAGACGCTAGCACCCACAGGCTGCTGCGATAGGTAAAAATCCGGGTTCGAAACGAGTCCGCAGGCATTTGAAAAGCCTTTTCTTTTTTATAATTTCGATTGCGGAGAACGATCGTGGCGGTAACCTGATCCCGACTGCTGTGTACGACTAATTTGGTAGCTGGCCCGAACCGATATGATTGAAACGGGGTCATCTTCCTGCGGACTATGTCATGCCTTTTTAGGAAGACGGAAAACCGCAGGACGACCCCACTTATTGAGTTTACGGAACGTGGCTCACAGCGCCAAGGACGGCACAGCGGTTTTCTTTTTCTCCCCTTCCAGCGAAGGGCTGAGGGCATGGTTTCTCATTCTGGGAGGGCACCCGCCGGGATGCACTCATCAGGAGCGGGATCGCACTGTCCCATCTTTCGCGCCCGATGAAGACGAAGAGGGGGACAATAAGGTCCCCCCCTCCGTATCGAATGCGATCTTTGGCAAACACTGGCCGCCACCGAGGTAATGCGGCGTTGATCGGAGAGTCGATTTCCTTGCGTGAATTTTCCCGAAGCTGCATCGTCCCGGCGTGATGCGATTTGTGGTGCTCGGCAGTGGGAGTGGAGGAAATGCGGCGGTCGTCGAATGCGGCGGACTGCGCCTGATGATCGACGCCGGTCTGAGCGCAAAACAACTGACCGTGCGGCTCTTGCAGGTGGGCATCGATCCTGCATCGCTCAATGGTGTTATGCTGACCCACGAGCACGGCGACCACGTCCGCGGGCTGAAGGTTTTCCTCAAACAGAACCCGCTGTCGGTTTACGCGACGGCGGCGACCGCACGCGTCGTGCGCGAAACAGGGATCGAGGGCGGACAATGGAAGATTTTCGAAGCCGGCCAGGCATTCACCCTTGGCGCGGTGAACATCGAGACCTTCGCCATTCAGCATGATGCGGTGGATCCGGTGGGCTTCGTCGTAGGCGATGAAACACACCGGCTCGGCTTCCTATCAGACGCGGGATTCGTCACCCGCAGCATGACCGAGCGCCTGCGCGGCCTGCGCGGGATCTTCGTGGAGGCGAACTACGACGAGCAACTTTTGGAAGCCGACACCAAGCGCCCGTGGTCCATCAAACAGCGCATCAGCTCGCGCCACGGCCATCTCTCGAACCACCAGGTCACCGAGCTGATCCGCGAGATCGCCCACCCGGCGCTGGGCCGCATCGTGCTGGGCCATCTCAGCTCGGACTGTAACACACCGGAAATCATCCTCGCCCGCCTCCAGTCATGCCTGCGGGAAACGGGGCACGCACATGTGGACCTCCACTGCGCCGGACAGCACGAGCCCTCGGCATGGTTCGAGTTGTGAAGTCCGGATGTCGAATCTTCAAAACGCTCACTTGCTCCCGGCGTTTGCTGCCGTGAGATTCCTATCAGCCACCACCCAGTCCTTGGCAAGGACGCGGATGATTTCAAACTGCTTCTGATCCGCGTCCTTCACCCGCCGGATCTCCAGCGTGGCACGGCACAGTTTCGCGCCGTCGGCGAGCATCCTCTCGATCGCGCTTTCCTCCACCGAGCCTGCCTTGCAATAACCTCGCAGCAGGACATCAATGTCGGGCGAGGCGATGGCATAACAGGTCCACTGTTTCTCATCGCTGAACGGTCCGTTGAAATAGGCATCATGGCCCACATAGACGCGCACCGTGGCCTGCCCCGCCTGTTTTTCTAACAGCTCCTGCCAGGAGGGCCGGACCGTCCGGGCGAAGGCCTCAAAGTCCATTTTCCAAATTCCCTGATGGTCCGGAGTGAGCAGTGCGAGCCGCTCCGCGGCCTTGTCGTTACCCTTGAATGAAACCTGCACGCCTTCCAACAGGATGCCGTCGCCATCAATGCTGCTGAGCCAAATACTGCGGCCGACTGCACCATCGCGGGCCACGGATCGCTCGAAAAAATCAATCACCTCCGCGGCCTCGGCCGCCCCCGTGTGGAACAACTCGCCGACCTTCGCCGGATCGCGGTTTGCCATCGCGAATTTCACCATTCGGAGCGCCTCGTCCTCGCCGGGCGAAGGAAACCGGGACGCGATGCGAACCCGCGCCTCGTGGTCGATCCTGAGTTCCGCTACCTCGGGATTCCCGCGCCGCAGGTACGGTAGGATCCAGAACGAAATGGCCGCGCCGATGGTCAGCGTGGTGGCCGCTCCGAGAGCGATGGACCAAAGGAATATTAGTTTTCTGAGAGCGGGATTTCCACCAAGCTCGCTCGGGCGGGAAGGGCGGAAAACGTGGCTCGCTCCATCATGATCGGATGGCGCACCCGAATCACGCAGCCGGGTGACTTTCCCTATCGGCGGTCGCTGGCCGGTTGCCCGGCAGTGGGGCGAACGGATGTCGAGTTGGATGGCTTTGGGCTTCATCGGGGGCTATTGATCACAGGATGGGAAAACCCGGAACGAGCCGCTGGATATTCTGTAAAAGCAGGCAGGCACCACGCCGCTCCCACGATCACGATTCCTCTCCCGAAAAGGTCCACGATCAGGATCCTAGGAAATCCCCCTGCCCTGCGGCAAGCGTTGGTTTCTAATCACTCGAAGCCCTCATCAAATGGCATCCCTGCCATCACCCAGTCCTCCGCGAGAACCTTAATGATCTCAAATTGTTTCGCAGACGCACCCTCCACCCGGCGGATCTCAAGGGTCGCCCGGCTGATCTTGTTTCCCTTTGAGAACATCCACTTGATGGCCGCCGCCTGCGGGGAATCCACCTTGCAATAGCCGAGCAAAACTTCCCCGCAATCCGGCGAGGCGAGGCCGTAGCAGATCCACTGTTTGTCATCGCTGAAAACTCCGTTGTAATAGCTGTCCTCGCCGAGAAATACGCGCACCACAGCGGTTTCAGCCCCCTTTTCCAACAATTCCTCCCACGACGGGCTCACCGTGCGGGCAAAGCCGTCGAAATCGATTTTCCACACGCCGGTAGCGTCTGGCGCGAGAAATGCAATGCGCTGGCGCAGCTTTCCATCGGCCTTGAACGTGATCACCACGCCTTCGAGCTGCAGGTCATTCGCATCCGCACTACCGATCCAATCGTAATGGTCGAGAGGGCCGTCGGTCGTCGAAAGATTCTTGAGGAAAGCAGCGATTTTTTCAGGATCCGCCGTCCCCAGATGAAATCGTTCCGCCACTTTCCCCGGTTCGCGGATTTCCAATGCTTGGCGGACCATGCCAAGCGCCTCGCTTTCGGACGGTGATTGGAATTTCGACCTCACTCGGACTTCCTCCTCGCGATCCGGCGCGGCATTGCCATCCGCGGCAAGCTCCGCGCCCATCTGGGGTCGCAACCAGAAATAGACCGTGCCCACCAGCGTCACCGCCGCGACAACACCGAAGAGAATCGACCAATTCAGAATCACATTGCGCTCCCCACGCCGCCCACGCTGCCCACGCTCGGCGCGTTTCCGCTGGCGTCGGAGTTCCTTCGGTATGCCGGTACCGGGCATCCGCGCGAGGCGGCCAAGGCTCGGGGCGTCACCAGCCGACCGGTCATGCCGGTTGGCTCGGACAGCGCGTTTGATACCGTCGGGTTTCATTGGGGGGGGAAATCTAGCTTTGCGAGGCCGTTCAGCGCGGCGTCATCGTAATGCGGAGGCGGTCGTAACGATCGTCCGGGCGGAAGAGCCAGCCGGGCTGACGGTCCACCACCTCGTAGCCTGTGAGCATGAACTCGGGGAGGAACTGGTTACTGTTCGGGTCGTAAACCTGCTGGCCGGTGTAGTTTCCGCGAATGCGGTATTCCGTGTTGTTGTCGAAAGTGTAGCGCTGCCCCTGCGGGCCATTTTCCGGGAGGCGGTCGGGCGCGTGTTTTCTATCTTCATTGAAAACGACGAGTTTGGCGCGGCTCCACGATTGGCGCGGTTGGCGGAGATAACCCCAGAAACGAGTTTTTTCGACGAAATACCGGCGGCCGTAGAAAAAGTCCCCGGTCGGTTCGCTGGCGATTTTCGCATTGCGCACCTCCACCGTCGGTCCTCCCAGATTGCCGGAGCCCATCGAGGAACCGCAATGGGTGAGCAGACCACACAAGCTCCCCAAGAGAACCAATTTCGCGCACAATTTCGCCATGGGACAAACCTAATGACGTTCCCTCTCCCCCGGCAAGCAAGGATCGCTCTTCTCCACAGGTTATTCCATTTGCTGGAAAAAATGTGACGTTGTCCCAGAGTGCATGTTCGGAAAATGCGAGCGCTGTAGCCCAGGCGGGCCGTGTCCGGTGAATCTGATTTTTCGTGATCCCAAAAGAGTTCACCATTCGAAAACAACCGCACGTTCCAGACGGGAGTGACACTTCAACTGGAGCGCGGAATTTATTCCGCCCGTATTGCCGCAGTTTTCACCGGCGGAATGAATTCCGCGCTCCATGTCATTGATTCCCTATCAATATCACATTCAGGTTAATCCGGGGCAATGACCCCATTCATACAAATTCACCCCGCCGGTCATCAATCGGATCTCTGGATGGCCACCTGCCCGTCATCGGGTCGTAATAGCTATAGCCGTAGTAGTAGAGCGGCGCGTTCGTTACTTCGTGATTCAAGGGCTTGGTGCTGAAGCGGTAGCGGTTCTGAACGGCGTAGCTGCCGGTGGCGACTAAGGTGTTACCAAAGGCATCGTAGCGGTAGCTGGCGGCGGTGTGGCCGCTGAGGTCGGTGATTTCCGCGAAGTTGCCGTTTTTGAGGTGGGAGTTGGCGAGGAGCTGGCTGGCGGCGTCCAAGGTTTTGGATTCGGTGATGCCGTTTTTGTGGGCGAGTGCCAATGCGAGTGCCAATGGGCGGCCAGCTTTATCGTAGCTGTAGGTGGCGATGGGCGGAGGGCCATCGGCCGAAACGCTGCCGAGCTGACCGCGTGCGGTCCAGGCGAGTTGCACGGCGCGGCCGCTCGGATAGACGAGACCTCCGCGCAGGCCGTCGGCATCATAGGTGTAGCTGACGGGGCGGGCGGGGCGGCCTGAGAGAGTTTGGATTTCCGAGGTCAATTCGTTGCGGTCGTTGTAGGCATGGTCGCTTTTGGAAATGCCGTTATCGATGGATTTCAGCAGGCCGTTTGCCCAGTAGGTTTTGGCGGTGTCCGGGGTGCTGGTGTTCCAATTGGCAAGCGTCTGGCGGTCGCGCAGGTCGTAGCTGTAGGTGCAGATCTCGTTTTTCGGGATCTTGTGGACGTAACAGTTTAGCTGATTACGACGGTTTCCGTCTCACCTAGCCAAAGGTTTTTCGCATTTCC
>JBBRCO010000160.1:0-8713 GCA_038204755.1 Verrucomicrobiales bacterium | reverse complement strand
CCAGGGCGATGGAGCGGTGCCAAATGCCGCCGCGAGAGGCGCGCACCCAGCGGGTTTCGCGGGCTTCTACGGTGGTGGGGGCGGTGGTTTCGGGTGGGGCATACATGCCCAGGTAGGCCATCACCCGGCTACCCGACGACGTGCGCGAGGAATTGATCACCCAATTGTGAACCGGGCCCGTATATGATCTCGCATCCCGACCGCTTTGGACTATCAATACCGCCTCCACGCTCGGCGCGGCGGGCATCGACTGCGCTGTCATCGGCGGAAATGCGGTAGCGCGCGGGTTTCGAGGGTGGATGATTCCGTGGTCCGGAATATTCGTGACGTTAGTCTGCTAGTCCGAGGGTACGATGCACGCTCAAAGCCGAGCTTCGCGCCCATCCCACAAGCGGCTTCACGCGAAGGCCCGAAGACCGGCTGAGACAGCCGGGACACATTCCGGAAACTGCCAACCTCACGCCTTTTTTGCGTTCTGCTCGTCTCGGATACCGCCGATGAACAGCAGCACGGCGGCCACGCAGATGCAGGAATCCGCGACGTTGAAGGTCGGCCACCAGCCTTCGCTACTTGGCACGATCTTGTCGTAAAACGGCAGTTTGAACGCGAGGAAATCCACCACGTATCCGGCCGACAGACGCTGCCAGAAACCGGCATCCGCATACTCGCTCAGGAGGAAACCTTGGATCAATCTGTCGGTTAGGTTCCCGAAAATTCCGCAGAGCAGCAGCGCCACCGCGATCTTCGAGAGCGGATGATTGAACACGCCCTTCTTCCAAAAAATCCGGATCATCGTCAGCGCGAGGAGCGGCACCACGAGGAAAACCACGGGTGCCCACGCGGTTCCATTCCCGAAACCGAATGCGACACCTTGGTTATGGACGCGAATCAAATTGAAGAAATTTTCGATGACGATCACTTTCGCGTGCGGGTCGTCCCGCGGCGGCGGAAATTTCCCGACCGTCCAGAATTTCGTGACCTGATCGAGCACGTAGAGCGGCAGAGTGAGGAACAGAAGAAGGCGGGGCAGGGTCATGATAAAGGAACTCGGCAGAAACTGAAAGACTTGGGCGGCAGTCGCAAGCGCCAAAGCCAACGTCTCACCAGCAATCCCGAATTCCCCGGCATCCGGTCCGGCCCAAAGGCAGTTTCAGGGCCTCCAAAAAAAAATCCTAGCAGTCATTTCCTGGCTCACCATGGCCCCGGCCTATCCGGTATCATTCATCATTGGCGCAATACGCGTAGAACCGGGCATGAGGATAGCCGCGATTACGTAGTTGCCGCCGACCCGTTTTCGAAGCAGTTTAGCGCGGTTCAGTGGGTGCATCTGATTGTTCCAGCCACTTGAAATCTCCTACCGGAAGGCCTCTCCGGCAGCGACTCCCCCTAAGCATGATCTATTTCGAACTGCCACAACCCACCGAACTCCCGCATGTCCAAGCGGCGATGCTTCGTGGCTCGCCGACGCATGTAGCGGGAGGAAACGTCGAGCAGGTGGAAATTGATTTCGCCCTGGGGGTGCCGATGGAACGGGTGTCGGCATCATGGATCGAAACGGTGCGCCGGACCGCCATTATGGAGGCGGCGTTCCAGATCGACAGTGGTGGCGTCTGCGGGCTCGTTGCGCGGGCAGCCGTTGAGCCTTTGGAAACCGTGCAGGGCATTCCCGCATCATGGGACGATTGGTTTGGCGATAACTGCACGCAGCCCTTTGACATTGAACGGGGATTGCCATGGCGGGCGGTCCTCTGGCCGGAAGCCCGGAAGCTGGTCTGGACCTTTCATCACGCCTTGCTGGATGGCCGCTCGATGGCCAGCGTGGTGCGCGCCTTTTCCGCGCGGCTGAGCCATGGCGGAGATCCGGGAGAGCTCGGACTTATCCTGCATGAGCCGCCGACTCCGGGTGAAATCGCCGCCGCGACGGAGTATCACCGCAGTGCTTTCGCGGGATTGGAAGCGGCCCGGATGGTGTTTCCGCAGGACGGGGAGGGCGGATACTGCCGGGCCAGGCGCACCCTTGGCGAGGATGCCGCGAACCGCCTGGAAGTGCTCGCCGACCGCATGGAGGTGACGCCGGCCACCTTGTTGACCTGGGCCTGGGGACAAGTCGCTGCCCGCACGGCGGGGGTGGATGCGGTCGCCGTCGGCCAAGTGCGTTCCGGGGAGCCGAAGCCCGGGCGCGCGGGCTTCTCGATGAACACGGTGCCGTTGGTAATCCAGCGGCATGACCAAGGTCCGTTAGTGCCGGTTCTGCAGGAGTTCCGCAAGACCCTCCTGGAGCTGAGGGCGATCGAACGGGTATCGCCCGAGGATCTTCCCCCTGGGATTTTTCAAGAATCCGGCGGTCCATGGCCGGCGGGCATCATCATGGTGGCTCGCGGGACCTTGCATCACCATGTCGGAAATTTCTCCGGGATCATCTCTATCAAGATTCACGAAAGGGGAGTGGAGCCACTGCTGGCGAGCTCATGGATTCATCCCGACCTGCGGCTGGAAGTAGAGGTCAATGGCCATGGTCCGCGGATGGCGGAGTCTCTGGTCGGGCAATGGGCGGATCTGGTGTCTCGCCTCATCGAGCGTGAGGATCCGGCTTTGGAGTTGAAACCGGTGCTTCCTGGCGCGATGCGGGAAACATTGCAGGGGTGGGAGTCCGACGGACCGGTGATCGAGGCGTCCCATCTCGCCGCGGCGTGGAGCAAGGCGGCAGAGAAGTTTTCCTCGAATCCCGCCATCCTGGCAGAATCTGGGGAGTTTGATTTCAAATGGCTCGACGAACGGGTGCGGGAGTTGGCGGGACGGCTGGAACGGGCAGGCATCGGCCCCGGGCGAACGCTTGGCTGCCTGTTCAAGGATCGCAGGCATCTAGCAACCGCGCTGCTTGCGGTGGCGCGCGCCGGAGCCATCCAGGTCGCTCTGGATCCGGCCCTGCCGGCGAATCGGCTGATGGCCATCCTCGCCGACTCCAACCCAACCCTTGTCCTAACGGATGATGCGGAAGCTTGCAGCACACTCGGGCTGCCGCTGCTTTTCATCGAGGATTCCGGCAGTCATGACATTGAAATGGCACCACCGGGCGATCCGGGAGAAACGCTTTCGATCCTTTATACTTCCGGTTCCACGGGCATTCCGAAAGGCGTGATGATGGTCCACGGCGGCGTGGTCAACGAGGCGTTAGAAATGGCCCGACTGGCCGGCATCGGACCCGGCGACCGGGTGCTCCAGTTCGCGTCGCCGGGATTCGATGCCTCGTTGGAGGAGATTCTCATGACGCTGCTGGCCGGAGCGACGCTGGTCCCTCGCCCCGCGGGACTTGCCGAGGATATCGAAGTGTTCCACCGCTTTATCCGGGAGAAACGGATCACCGTGCTCGATCTAACCACCTCGTATTGGGCGACGTGGTGTGGGTGGATGTTGGCGGAAAAGGAAACGGTGCCCGCCAGCGTCCGGACCACGATCATTGGCGGAGAGCGTGCGTCCGCCGCCACCGTCCGTGAATGGTTAGCTCAGGGAGGTAGGGACCGGCTGCTGATCAATTCCTACGGCCCGACGGAGGCATCCATCGTGGCCACGGTAGAGTGCCTCGGTGGAGACTGGGATGAAAAGGGCGACCCTGCGATTGGTCGTCCGCTACCGGGAATCATCGCCCGCATCACCGATGATAACGGACGGGAAATGCCCCCCGGCGCTGCAGGCGAGCTGTGGCTCGGTGGCGGGTGCCTGGGTCCGGGCTACTGGCAGCGGCCCGATCTAACTGCATCTGCGTTTCCTGAAGTGGATGGACGGCGCTGGTATCGCACCGGTGATCGGGCTTGGTGGGATGACTCGGGAAAACTCCGCTTCCTGGGGCGCAAGGATGACCAGCTCAAGATTCGTGGAACACGGGTGGAGCCCAACGAGGTCATCCGCATTCTGGAGACCTTCCCCGGGATTTCCATCGCCCATGCTGGACCGGTGGCGACGCCGGACGGCAGAGTTCATCTTGCCGCCTGGATCCGCTGGGAGCTCCCTCCGGCTCCAAGGTGGCCGGGGCTTCTCGCCGCCCACGTCATCGGCCATTTGCCAAGTGCCGCCGTGCCGACGCGGTGGGCGATGGTGGAGGATTTCAAGCTCACCGAGCGCGGGAAGCTCGATAGGAGCCAACTGCCGGAGCCTCTGCTAACAGCCAGCACCGCTGTCTCGTCCGATCCGCCCGCGACTCCCACCGAGGTGTTCCTTGCGGATCTCTGGTCGCGGCTGTTGGACGTCGGGGAGGTCTCGCGGGACGAGGATTTCTTCGAACTGGGCGGACACTCCCTGGTGGCGCTGCAGTTGTTCGCGGGCATTTCCCGGGAGTGGAAGCTCCGCATCCCGATGGCCAGCCTGATCGAGGCTCCGACATTGAAACTGCTAGGCTCGATGATTGACCGGCAGCGGTCGTGGAACCTGCAGCCCGACCCGTCCGAGCCGGTCGTCGTGGAAATGCGCCCGGATGGCAAGCTACCGCCACTCTTCTGCATTCACGGCGGTGACGGCGGAGTCATTTTCTATCGGAGTCTCGTCAAGCTGTTGCCCGAGGGGCGCCCGCTGCTCGCCATCGAGTCTCCGGCGCTGGCGGCCGATGAAGAGGTGAAGGTGGTGCCGGTGGAGCAAAGCGCGAGGGACTACATTGCCGCCCTGCGCCGTTTCCAACCGAAGGGTCCCTATTTCCTAGCAGGCTACTCCTATGGCGGGCTGCTGGTGTATGAGATTTCCCGGCAGCTCATCGAGCAGGGGGAAGAGGTTCGCTTCGCGGGGCTTTTCGACACGGTCAACCCGGCGACGCCGATGAGGGAATATACGTTGATGGAAAGGGTGGAGGTCTATTGGAACGCGCAGGAGAAACGAGGACTCGTCCGCAAGATCTGCCGGATGATCGGGCGGATCCGCGAGGGGTTTGAGACGCATTTCCGGGTGAAGGGCGAGGTCCGCGCGGCACGCACGGCGGGCAGGACCAAGCCCCACACCGGGATCCGCATCCTGCAGGTCCGCGAGGCCCACGAAAAGGCGATGCAGAACTATCAGCCGGAGCCGCTTTCCTGTCACATCACCCTCTTCAAGTCCAAGGCACCTGACGACAAGTTTGACATCCCGCCGGACTACGGTTGGAGCGGTCTGGTCCGCTCCATGGACGTCGTGGAAGTGCCGGGGTCGCACCTTACGATGTTCGCGCCCCGCCATGTGGGTCCGCTGGCGCGGGAGGTGGCGAAGCGGCTGTGAGGCAGGCAGCTATACTTTCCCAAAGCGCACATCGCCGGGAACCCCCGCCGCGAACCTGCCGAGCACTGCGTTTCGGATGTCAGCCCGACTTTCGCTATTCAGTGGGCCCTGATAGCTCAATAAAAGTTCAACGAATCAGCATGAAAATGTTCGCAATCCAGGTTGATATCTCCATCCTCACGCAGTGGATGAACTTCCGAACACATCAGCAAGACGCCCTCTCAGATCTCGCGCTTCGGGGTGGGCTGGGTGGCTTTCGACGGCTTTGGTGAAAACAGGAATCAGCGCGAATGCGATCTCGGTGTGGAGTGTGGTGTTTTCGATAGGAGCGGCCGCCGTTTTCGTTTTAATCGGCAACGGAGTGCTCGTCCGGTGGTGGCTGATAGGCGCGGCAGTGCTGATACAAACGCGTTTGGTGTGCAATTTGATGGACGGGATGGTAGCGATCGAAGGCGGGAAAAAGAGTGCGACCGGAGACCTTTTCAACGAAGTGCCGGACCGGATTGCGGATGTGGCGATTTTGGCAGGGCTCGGTTTATGCGCATCTACCCAGCCGTGGGGCATTCATCTTGGCTGGCTGGCGGCGGCCCTGGCGGTCATGACGGCGTATATTAGAATGCAGGGCGCCGTGCTGACGGGAAAACATGATTTTCGTGGGCCGATGGCGAAGCCACATCGGATGGCTTTGGTGACGGGCGTGTGCGTGGTTTCGGCAGTTTTCCCAGCGCTCACGGATTGGATATTATGGGCATTGATGGTGATGGTGCTGGGTGAGTTGATCACGGTATGGCGCCGCTTGGTAGGAATCTCGAGTCTCTTGAAAGGTGGTAAATGATCGCGAATCTACTAGCAAATTTAGTGCGGCTCGCGACGGGTGTGAGGGTGGAACGCCTGGCGGCATGGACCGGCAAGCCCACCGTTTTTTTTGCGAACCACGGTAGCAATCTCGATGCATTGGTGATTTGGGCGGCACTGCCGCGTCAGATTCGCGAGCAAACTTCTCCGGTGGCGGCCATGGATTACTGGACAAAAAATGGCCTGAGGCGCTGGATTTCTGGAAAAATTTTCCATGCAATACTCCTGCAGCGAAAGGGCCGGTCAGAAGACCGGGCGCACCCCTTGCAGGCGGTGTTCGACAGCTTGGAAGCCGGGCGTTCCATCATTATTTTCCCGGAAGGGACGCGAAGTCTGAATGGAAAATTGCAGGCCTTCAAACCGGGGATTTTTCATCTTAAAGAGCGCTTCCCTGATCTGATCATGGTGCCTTTAAGTTTACAGAACTTGAACCGCATTTTACCGAAAGGGCAGCGCTTGCCGGTGCCATTGATCGCTCGTCTCATCGTCCACGAGACTCTGGAAAATGTGCCCGGCGAAACGCGGGAAAATTTTCTAAAACGGGCGAGAAATGCGGTGGCCTCGGGGCTTCAAAAATATCAATGCGATGAGTAAGGAAATGATGTGGATGATGGGTGCTGTATTGGCGCTACTCGTGACAGCAAGCATCGCCGGGTGGGTGATGGCGAGACGTGTAGGCCCGGAGAAGAAAAGTGGAGTGGAGAATTTCAATGCACGCACGCGGTCTTGGTGGGTGATGGTGGGGATTTTTGCACTCACACTTTACCTCGGACATTGGACCACGGTGGTCTTGTTTTTCTTTCTCTCCTTCTTGGCATTGCGCGAGTATATCACGCTGAACGAAACGCGCGGCTGCGATCACAAGGTGCTGTTCTGGTGTTTCTTCGTGCTACTACCGGTGCAGTATCTACTGGTCGGAATTCATTGGTACGGGATGGCTAGTATTTTTATCCCGGTTTACGGATTCATCTTCATTCCCATCCGGAAAGTGCTGACGGGCGAGACCAAGGATTTTCTGGCGACGACTGCGAAAATCCAGTGGGGAATGCTGGTGTGCGTCTATTTTGTGAGCCACATGCCGATGGTCATGACCTTACCTATCAAGGGCTGGGCCGGAGGCAACGGCCCATTGTTGTTTTTCTTTGTGGCCTGCGCCCAAGCGAGCGACGTGTTCCAATATTGCTGGGGAAAAATGTGTGGACGACGGAAGATCGCGCCAAAACTCAGTCCAAATAAAACGCTGGAGGGAACGGTGGGAGGGATTGCCACGACCGTGCTGCTCGCAGTCGGTATGAGTTTCGTGACGCCATTCAATCCGTGGCAGGCGGCGTTGATGGCACTCCTCATTTGTCTCGCAGGATTCTTTGGCGGCTTGGTGATGTCCGCGATCAAGCGGGATCTTGGCGCGAAGGACTGGGGAAACAGCATCGCTGGCCACGGTGGCGTGATGGACCGGATCGATTCGCTATGCTTCGCCGCACCATTGTTTTTCCACCTTACCGGATTTTATTTTGGAACGGGCATGAATCCCGCACCGCCCCAGTGGATTCTACAGTTATTCGGGAAATAAGGGCAGGAGTTGCCAGGGCGAGTTGAAGAAAGCTCAGCCCACGACCTCGTCGCAGCGCTCGCACAGCCCGCTTTCCAACAGCGGCTCGTGTTTGCGGCAGCGCGGGCAAAGCGAGTAATCCGTCTTGCGGGCAGTGGCGCTGAGTTCCTCGCCAACCGTGGCGGTTAGACCGGCGATGATGAAAAACTCAGTGGCGAAGGCGCGGTCGTTCAGGAGATCGAGCAATGGGGCGTCCGCAGCATGAATCGTTAGGGAAACATCCGCCTCGTTGTTGCGGGTGAATTCCTTGGCCTGGATACGGGCTTCGATCGCGGTCTGGATGGCGTACTTGATTTCGAAAAGACGGATCGCCTGCTTCGTCGCCTCGCCGGGGGCGAATTGGGGATTTGCCTCGGGGAAATCCTGCTCGTGGACGGTGCCTTCGGTGAACGCAGCGTGCTCCCAAGCCTCGTCGGCAGTGTAGGCGAGGATCGGCGCTAACAATTTTGCGATGCTGGTGAAGATCTCATGCATCGCCGCCTGCGAGGCTAGACGGCGCGGGGAGTCCGGCGCATCGCAATACATGCGGTCCTTCGTTGCATCAATGTAGATGGCGGATAGATCGGCGGTGCAGAATTGGTTGAGCGAGTTGAAAACCTTGCGGAATTCGTAGGTCTCGTAGGCCGCGAGGCACTCGGCGGTGACGGAGTGGAGGCGCTCCAAGATCCAGCGGTCGAGCAGGGTGAATTCCGGGCCGGCTGAAGCCAGCGGTCCGTTAGGATCGAATCCATCGAGATTTCCTAGCAGAATGCGCAGCGTGTTGCGCAGGCGGCGATAGGGCTCGGCGACTTGTTTGAAGAGATCCTCACCGAACGGCACCTCGTTCTGCCAGTCCACGGAGGAAACCCAGAGGCGGACGATGTCGGCACCGTATTGGTTGTAGAAATGTGCGGCGTCAGTCGGCTTGCCGGACTTCGCGGCATCGGACTTGGAAATTTTTTTCTTGTCCTTATCGACGACGAAACCGTGGGTCATCACCGTCTTGTATGGCGCGAATCCGCGATAGCCGGTGCT
>JBBRCO010000159.1:0-8816 GCA_038204755.1 Verrucomicrobiales bacterium | reverse complement strand
CAGGGCTGCCAGGCGGCGGCTTTGTAGCAGGTGCCTTCGAATGCTTCGATGTCGGTGAAGGTCTCCGCTAACAACGGCCTGTAGTTATGTGCCTGCTCCCACGCTGCGGGCAGGGCGTTGACGGCTAGGGCCAACGCACGGCATGCGAGGTTGGGCATGCGGGTTTTGGCGAGCACGAGGAAGCGACGGTTTTGCACGATGAGGCCGATGCGTTCGGCCCGCTGGCTGTCGGTCCAGCCGATGTCGGCGTCGCGATCGGCGAGTTTCAGGGCCGCCGGTCCCCACACGAGCAGGGCTACCCAGCAACCCTGATGGTGGACCGCCTGAACCAGAGTGCGGCCTACCGGGCGGGCGGCTCCCAGATAGTGCTCCTCCTCCAGCAGACGGGCGGCGCGAGGCAAATCCTCGCCGCCCACAGTCACTACTTCCAACTCCCCGAGCACCACCGCAGGCGGGTCCTCGGCAAATACGCTTTCGATTTCAGAGTTCATGTCAGCCGTAACTGACCGCAAATCGCCCGGTTTGTTTAGGCTAAAGTAATTTTCCGGACAGACACATAAGATCAATCCTCATAAATGAAATAACCGTGTTTCAGGGTGTGTGATCATGCTATTTCTCCTTGCGTTGTCCTTTGGAATCGGATCTTTGCTGATTGATTCGATCCGTTGAATGGGGTAAAACCCTACGAATGCCCCTAAGAGTTCCTCTTCAATGACATCTGACGGGAATAAAACTCATTCGGGCACTTCAAGAATCCACAATCAGCAATTCTCTTCACAACAGCCCCCGTTTTTCCGCCCTCCAGTCCGGCCCAGCGGCTGATTCAGGGGGCTCACCCCAAATCCAGATTATAGCAGAAAAATCCGCAGAGGGTGATCCCTCAAGCTCAAGCTTGAAGGTGCGGAGAATTGCTTCAGTCTGAACAGGCAATGCCTGAGAACGACCACGACGAAACACTCAAGGATCGGACGGTGCCGCTGCATGAACTGTCGCAGCGGAAGGTGCCGAGGACTTTCGGCGGGTATGAGTTGCGCGGCGAACTCGGGCGCGGCGGAATGGGAGTGGTTTATCGGGCGCACCAGTTGACGCTCAAGCGGATGGTCGCTTTGAAAATGCTCACGGGTGACTACGCGGCGGACGATGTGTTGCGGTTCCGCGCGGAAGCGGAAATGGCGGCGGGCCTGCAACACCCGAACATCGTCCACATCCACGAGGTCGGGGAGGAGGACGGGGTCCCGTTTTTCTCGATGGAGTTCGTCGAAGGCGGAACACTCGGGGATCTGTTGCTGAGAGGATTGCCCGAACCGAAGGCGGCGGCGGAAATGATGATGACGCTCGCGCGGGCGATGCATTACGCCCACCGCCAAGGCGTGGTCCACCGGGACATGAAGCCGGGAAATGTTTTGATCGGCTCGCAGGGGGAAATCAAGATCGCGGATTTCGGGATCGCCAAGCGACTCGACGGCGAAAGCTCGATGACCCTTTCAGGCGCGGTGATGGGCACGCCGGTTTACATGGCTCCGGAGCAGGCGGGCGGTCAAAGCCGCAAGGTGGGGCCGGCGGCGGACGTGTATGCGCTGGGGGCGCTTTTCTATCACTTGCTAACGGGGCGCCCGCCGTTTCTCCCGGATGAGAGCGACACGGCGCTGACGCTGCGCGTGCTGCAGGAAGACCCGGTCTCGCCGGCCTGGCACCGGCCGGAAGTGCCGCGGGATTTGGAAACGATCTGCCTGAAGGCGCTGCAGAAGGAGCCCGCCGACCGTTACTCAAGCGCGGACGCCATGGCTGAGGATCTGCGCCGGTATTTGGGCGACGAGCCGATCCTCGCGCACCCTCCGACGAAGATCGTCAGGACGGTGAAATGGGTGAAGCGCCATCCCATGCGCTTGACGCTGTGGTTGCTGTTAGCCGCGGTGACGGGAGCCGGGGTGCAGTGGTTGTGGCAGTGGGAGTTTTATGAGCGGCCGCATGTGACGTGGGCGTGGTCGCTGGAAGCGACCCACGGCATGCTGGAACCGAAGCTCGCCATTTCGGAAATGGAGTCAAAATCGCTGGCCACCAGCTATCGGCTGACGCGGCGGGGCCGGCACGGACCGGTGACATCGGTGGAACTTCTCAACGCGAGGGGCTATCCAGCCACGGCGCGGCGGATCGTGGGCGGAGACTTCCTACCGAACTGGCTGGAGGGAGTCGGCGGAGCGCAGAATCCCGACGAACGCGCGCAGGAAACCGTAAAGATCGAATATGCATTCTCCGGCGACGACCTGCGCGAGGTGGTCGGGCTGGACCGGAACCGTCACATGACCTGGCGGATGATCCCCGAGATCAAGTCGGACGCGCGGTCGGCGCGGGTCCGCTTCGTGAACGCCTTCGGCTTCGATGCGGACGCCCACCGCTATGCCACCAACGCGGAATTCGACCGGAATGCGGCGGGCAAGGACGTGGCGGTGCGTTTCCTAACAAGCTCGGGGATTCCGGCGATGAACCGGGAAGGAGTTTACGGCTACAAGTTGGAGCGGGATTCCCAGGAGCGGGTGGTGGCGCTGACGAACCTCGGTCGCGACGGACAGCCCGCACCGAATTTCAACCAGGTCGTGGCGGCGGCCTACACTTGGAACGACGAGGGCCGGGTCACGCGGCAGGAGTTTCAGGATGGCAAGGGCGGAAGGCTGCCCTGGAACGGGGTGACGGCGATCCAATCGGATTTCGACAAGCGGGGAAATCTGCTGCGCTTGCATTGGCTGGATACGGAAGACAAGCCGACTAACGGAATGCCGGAAGGCTGCGGATTGCTGGAAAACGAGCGGAATGAACGCGGCGAGATTTCCGCCGTGTGCCTCTACAAGGTGCAGCCGGACGGCACTCGGAAGCCCGTTGCAAAGACCTCGATCATTTACGAGGAGCGGGGCTACCCCACGGAAACCACGTTCACGGGTACCAACGTCTCGCGGATGAAGTTTCTCTACGACGAACGCGGCAACGTGACCGAGGAACAGGTGATGGACGCAGACGGAAAACTCCGGCTTAACGCGGACAATTGGGCGCTCAAGCGATCCACCTATGCGGACGACAAGGACGGCCGCTGCTGGCGGCTCGGAACCACGTTTTTCAACGAGTCCGGCGAGCGGGCCTGGTGCAAGGGCGGCGGCCACCACCGCGAGCTGATCACGTATGATCTATCCGGCCAGTTGCGCGAACTCGACACCTACGACCACGATCCGGAGCGTTACGATTTCTACCGCTACACCTCGCGGCCCGAATATAACAACGAGGGCAGGACCGTGCGACTGGTGGCGCGTTTCGAAGACAAGAACGGCCGCATGATGGCGGGTCCGTGGACACACGGTTCGGCGGAAACCGAGTTCGACGCGGCCGGTAACCCGGTGATCGAGTGGAAGCTCGGATGCGATTCGGCGACGATGGGCGGGCCGGTGATCCGCACCGAAAAAAAGTGGGATGCGGACCGCAGGATGACCCGCAAGGTGGTGGAAATCTGCGACGAGAAGCGCCAGCCGGTGGCCGTCACGGTGAATGATGAGATCCCCGCGTGGGTGGAAGAGGATTACAAGGGCGGACAGTTGGTGCGCGAATGGAAATTCGGCTATCGCCCGGAAGTCCATGGTGCCGAATCCTGGCGGACGGACATCGAATGGGTTTCGAAGGATTTCATGAAACACCGGGTACGCGAGGCCTATGACAGCGGACGCCAGGCCGTCGCCATGATCACCGATGGCAACCCGGCCCGAACTGAGGAGATCTATAACGATTTGGAACAGTTGGAAAAACTGATCGAGCAGGGATTCGATCCGGCCATCACCGGATTCTTCAGCCGGGTGACGGAGTTGACAGCCGGGACATTTGTTAGTGTCTCGCATTCCATGAAGGATGGCTCGCCCGTGACCGGGGTG
The DNA here is from genome assembly GCA_038204755.1 of Verrucomicrobiales bacterium. GTDB lineage: Bacteria > Verrucomicrobiota > Verrucomicrobiia > Verrucomicrobiales > Akkermansiaceae > Luteolibacter. The sequence goes on along the minus strand of JBBRCO010000159.1, from coordinate 4,908 downwards.
CGCGTGTATGTGAGGTTCGTGACGGACGGAGCACAGGTCGCCAGCCATCAGTTCAGGCCGGGTGATCAACTGGTGAAAATCGGCGACGTCCCGGTGACCAACGTTTACTCGTGGACCTTCGGCGGAGGATTTCCCGGCGGATTGATCGAGATCCAGCGGGATGGGGCGCTGCTGCGGTTGGAGGGATTCACCGCCGGATCTCTGGGCGTGATCCTGGAAGAACGCGCCAATCCTGTGCGCTGAGGGAGCTTTAGCTTGACGCTTCCAGGGAAATTTTGACAAAAGTCATGTTATCGCATGTCTGATTCCCCCCAAGAAGTCCGTGCCGCCGTCATCAAGGACGAGAGCAGTCTGCTGGACGTGCTCCGTCTGCTGATAGACACCAAAAAGGCGAGGACCACGGCGGACCTCTTGAAATACGCCACCCAATATGGCGCGCCGGAAGCCGAGGAGCGCCTGCGGATGATGGAAGCGGAGGGCATCCCGATCGGACTGGCGTTCGACGCCATCAGCGTGCATCTGCGGATCCTCGCCCACAAGCGCAACGGAGCCCTGCTCGCCGCATGCAGGGGCAAACAGGTGGGACTGGTGCTGCCGGTGCCGCCGCACATCCCGCAGTTGTTCCTGCCGGTGGCGGACGTGACGTTTCTCCAGCCGGAAGAAGGACCGGCCCACGGTTCCCTCCATGAATACACCGAGCACGCGGTCAAGGGCGCGCGCGCCTGCCGGACGAAGGCGCAGTCCATGGAGGTGCTGGTCTTCGAAGCATTCCGGGAAGGCGCGCAGGAGGGACTTTTCGTGGCGGCGTCGGTGGCGGACGCATTGGAGCCGAAAATGCTGCCGGCCGGGGTGATCCTCATCGCCCACCTCCGGCCCCACCGGAACCCCGGCGATATCGCCATCCATTTCACCAGCGAGGTCTCTTTCATATGAACCGCTCCTTTTTTGTCCGTTGCCTGGGTTTCCTGAGCGTGCTGGCTCTGACCAGCGGAACGGCCTGGGCCGCCGGCGGGGGCGCGGTGTTGCCCAGCGCTCAAGGCCTCCACATGAGCTGGGTGGGCGGCGTGTTGATGTTAGTGATTCTTTTCACCGCGTTCTTCGCGATGACGCGCTACGAAGTTCCGCTGCCGCTGGCGATGAGCCTGGTGGCGATGGCGTTCCTCGTCCTGCAATGGGAAGGCGCTCCCGCCATTCTGCGCAACGGCTTCAGCCACTATGCGGACATCACCATTCTTTTCACCGCGGTGGCGATCCCGGCGCACATGATCGAGCGCTCGCAGGGCTTCAAATGGGTCGCCGCCTGGCTCGGTCATCAATTGGGGAAAATCCGTTTGCGCCATCCGCGCATCACCATTCCGCTGATGATTGCGGTCATCCTGCTCACCACTTTTGTCACCGCCGGGCTGATGCACAACGTCACCTCCATCCTCATCATGACGCCGGTCATCATCCGGCTCTGCGCGTCGTATGACGTGCCGTCCCGCTGGATCCTCAGCGCGGCGCTCATCGCCAGCAACCTCGGCGGATTCTCCACCCGCTGGGGCGATACGCCCAACATCATCGAATCCGCCACCTGGGGCCTCACCGCAAGCGATTTCATGAAGGAGGTCCTGCCGGCGAATCTCATCGTCATGGCCGCACTGATCTTTGTTTCCATCTGGCTGACCCAACGCGGAATGAGCGCCCGCAGCCGCAATTCCGGGGCGAAACAGGTTCCGTTTTATACGATCCAGGTCGCGCAGACCGCCGCCGATTGGAAACGCGCCCAGGCGGATCTCGCCATCGACCGCCGCCTGCTGACGATCGGGCTGTCACTGCTAATTCTTTTCATCATCCTGCATGTGGTTTTCCCCACCCTCGCGATCGTCATCGGTGCCGCGACGATCTTCGCGGCGGTGCTGTTGGAGCGGAAAAGCGAACGCTATCACACGCTGACCTCGCTGGGCTTCGAGGTGTATCTCTCGTTCGCCGCCATCTTCATCCTCGCCGGCTGCGTTTCCAACTCATGGATCGGCGTCTCACTCTTCGAGCAACTCATCGCCGCCAAGGCCGCCCCGGCGGTGATCGCGGTGACCGGTTATTTCGGCACCATGTTCACCGAAGCCGCGTCATGGGCGACCGCCGTTTCCGTGCCCATCCACGGACTCGATCCCTCGCACTCCGCCGCCTGGGCGCTCGGCGGCGGCATCTGCGCGGGCAGCAGCTCGCTCGTGACCGCCGCCTCCGCCGGCATCATCCTGGCAGAGGAAAGCAAGCGCTTCAACGATGACGAGCACTCCATCACCTTCAAGCGCTACCTGGCTTTCGGCGTGCCGTTCTCGCTCTTCATGCTCCTGTTCTATAGCCTCTACTTCACCTTTGTCCGCTAACACCCGTGCCACCCCCACCTGATAAAAACCGCTCGCTGACGGGCGATCTCTCGGGAGTCTGGTCGCGGCGCAAACAGATCTGGGCGCTTGTCCCCAAGGCTGACCGCAAGGGCTTCGCCGCCGCCGTTCTGATCATGGCCGCGTGTGCCTACGTGGAAACCCGCATCCCGATCGCCATCGGCGAGGTATTCCAGAAGATGCTTGTGCTCAAGGAAACCGCCGCCGCCGATCTGATCGGTTATTCGATCACCGCGATGAGTCTGTTAGCGGCGGCCTACGTGCTGAAGGAGTCGCTCAATTTTGCCCGCCGCTGGGTCGTCCAGGGCACCACCACCCGGGTGGAAAGCGCAATGCTGGTGCGCCTCGTGGGGCACCTTCTCAAGGTGGACCTCGGAGTCATGGCGGCGGAGCGTGTCGGCTCGCTACACGGCCGGATTTCCCGCTGCGTGGAAGGCTACGTGAAATTTCTCAAAATCACCTTCACCGACGCCATCCCGGCCGTGCTCACCGGCCTCTTCGCCATCGTCGCTGCCATTTACTCCGACTGGCGGGTCGGGCTGCTGATGTTGGCCGTGGTGCCGATATCCGTCATCATCACCGTCTGGCAGGTTATGTCGCAGCGGGGCATCCGCTTCGCCCTCATGCAGGCCAAGGAGGGGCTCGATGGCACGCTCGTCGAGCAACTCGGGGGACTGGAATACATCCGCGCCGCCAACACCTACCGGCAGGAGATGGGCCGGGTCGAGAAAGCCTCCGAAACCCGCCGCAGCCGCGAACTCAAACACCACCGCGCCATGGCCGGATTCGACTGGCTGAAGTCCGTCAACGAAGGCCTCTTCCACGTCGGTATCATCAGCTACGGCATCTATCTCGCATCGCGGGGCGACATGCCTTTCGGCACCGTGATGGCGCTCTCCCTGCTTTTCGCCAACATCATGCGGCCGCTCAAGGACGTGCACCGCATCCTGGACGAAGCCTTCGAAACCAGCCTCCAGGTCAACGTCCTGCTGAACATGCTGCAAACGCCCGTGGACCAGAGCTTCGGCGTCAACACCCTGCGCCCGCCCAAGCTAGACGGCTCCGTCCCGCTCCTTTCCTGCGTCGATCTGGAAGTCGAATACAAAACCGCGCAAGGCCCGCGCCGGATTCTCGATGGCGTCACGCTCGACATCCTGCAAGGCCAGACCATCGGCATCGCCGGCCCATCGGGCTCCGGGAAAAGCACCTGGCTCCGCGCCATGCTGCGGCTGCTCCACCCCAGCAGCGGCGAGGTCCGCGTCGGCGGCGTGGCCATCGGCGTCCTGTCCCGCGAGGACATCGGGAAACACATCGGCTACGTGAGCCAGGTGCCTTTCGTGTTCTCCGGAACCGTTAGGGAAAACATCGCCTACGGCTGTGGCGACGTCCCGCCCGGGGAAATCGAGAACGCCGCGAAGAGAGCCTTCATTCACGACGACATTCTCGAAATGTCCCACGGCTACGACACGATCCTCTCCGAGCGCGGTGCGAATCTATCCGGCGGCCAGCGCCAGCGCATCGCCATCGCCCGCATGTTCCTGAAAAATCCCTCCGTCCTCATCCTCGACGAAGGCACCTCCGCGCTCGATAACATCAGCGAGCGCAAGGTCCGCGCCGCCATCGACGAAGCCCGCCAATCCCACACCGTCATCATGGTCGCCCACCGCCTCAGCACCCTGCGCGACACCGACTGCATCTTCGTCTTCGACCAGGGCCACGTCGCCGAACAAGGCACCTACGACGAACTCATCGCCCGCAATGGCGTCTTTGCCGAACTCGCCCGCAGCGCCGAAACGGGCTGATGGAGAAGTTGAGAGTTGATTGTGGATGGAAAGATAAGGAAAAGCCAAAACCGGACCGCGGGATTCATCCCGGCTTTCATTCATTCATTCATTCATCCTCTGAACGCTCAACGCTCAACGCTCAACGCTCAACGGTCAAGCTTCTCCATTAGACCGGAGTCTCGTCCAAGAATCCGAACTGCTTCCGCGGCTCTTATCGTTTCGTCCCCGCGCGGGCCGCTTCGTCCCCGCCACGCCGACTCCGTCACGGGAGGCCGTGGCACAGAAGCGGCTTTTTACAGGGCGATTCGACAGCTCTCGACGAGAGCGGAAAGGAGTCGCATGAGATTGCGGAAAGTTCTCTTCGTTCTCGCCCTGACGGGCGCGTTCGGTCTCCCGCTGATGGGCCAGGGCACCGCGCAGACGGGCAGCATTTACGGAAGAGTGACGGACGAAACGGGAGGCGTTCTGCCGGGGGTCACGGTCACGTTGTCCGGAATCGGCGCCCCTCGAAGCACGACGACCGGTGCGCAGGGTGATTTCCGGTTCATCAACCTGTCTCCCGGCACGTACACGGTGAAGTCGGAGTTGTCCGGATTCTCGACTGTCGAACGGTCGAACGTCGCCGTGACGCTCGGAAACAACACGGAGCTCGTCCTTCCGATGAAGCTCGCGAGCGTGTCGGCGACCATCACCGTCACTTCCGAATCGCCGCTTCTCGACACGCGGCGCCAGACGGA
>JBBRCO010000158.1:0-8878 GCA_038204755.1 Verrucomicrobiales bacterium | reverse complement strand
GCCGATGCCTGTGTCCCTGTCTGATCTTTCATGGTGTTGGTTGGTTTGAATGTTTCTTCAAACAGGCGATGTCGGAACATCGCCCGATCAACCAGCACCAATCCATTTTAACGTTTTAACGGAAAAAAATTCGCTTCCGTTCCGCCACCTTTACCGGCAGAATCAAACTTCAAGCGGCAGCCACCGTAAGTGTTGGCGACAAGATCCTCCAATTCAAGGAAGACACTCCCATAAAGGCGTCTTACGGTTTCGGCTACCTAGGCCACCATTCAAACCTGAAGCCTTGAATTGGTCGCACGAAGTCCACAGCCTTCGTCTCAGACCGCATTCAAAGCGTGTCTATTTTTGGTTGAGTTCCTTATTGTAATTCTTTGCACTGTGGAACGCGCCCTGCCCTGCCCTCCCCCCCCCACAAAGCCGGGGCTTTTTCAGAGAAAATGATCTCCTGCGCACAGAAAAAGGTCTGGTGACCAGAGAAATTTCTCTTCCGAGCCTACCACCAAGTCTCATGGGAAGAGAAAGAGGTCTTGGAACCGCAGGCTTTGTCCGGGGAACCGACTAAAATCTCCAAAACGGCCCCGGCCCCCGGGGCGTCACCCGGTCCGCGCCGGGTTTCGAGTGGTTCTGGCGGTTTCCCAGCGCGGCAGATCTCGGTGGAGCCTGCGGGCGGGGTACTGCGGTGCCCTCGTGGGCATGAAAAGTTTTACAACGAGGCGATCAAGCGCACGGCGGCGGGTGTGAATGGCCTGGTGAGGTCTGCGCGTGGGCGGGCCGACGCTTCCGTTTTCCCAATGCTGGAATGGGTTCCTGCGGCACGGGGCGTGGGATGGTGTGTTTTTTTGATTTCCCGCCGCGCGCGGTGCTGCTTAGTTACGGTTGTTCATGCCTACGACCGATAAGACGACCCACAAAGAGCACCCCCTCGCCAATATCCTGATCAACGTGCTCATCCCGGTGCTGGTGCTGAGTTTCCTGAGCAAGGATCCGGCGATCCAGGAGAAACTCGGCAAAGTCGTGCGGCCGTGGCACATCGGTCCGCTTTACGCGATGGTGGTGGCGCTGGCGCTGCCGCTGGGCTACGGCATCCGCCATTTCATTCTGACGAGGAAGCCTAATTTCTTCTCGGCGCTGGGGCTGGTCTCGATCCTTCTGACCGGCGGACTGACGCTCTATCTGTGGAACAAGGACGGCAGCGTGAAGGAAAACGCGGGGATCCTCTTCGGCCTGAAGGAGGCGTCGATCCCGCTGGTGCTGGGTTTCGCAATCCTAACTTCCGCCCGCACGGCGTCTCCTCTGTTGAATGTTTTCCTCTACAATGACAATCTGTTCGACATTCCGAAGATTGAAAAGAAAGTAGCAGAGCTGGGAAACAAGGAAGGCTATCAGAATCTACTGATGCAGTCCACGCGCTTGTTCTCGGGTTCGTTTTTCCTCAGCTCGGTGATGAACCTGGGCCTTGCGCTGTGGTTTTTCCGGGACTTCGACCATCGGGCGATCAACGCGCTGGAGACGTATAACGGTATCATCGGCAAGCTCACCGGCTGGGGCTTCGCGGTGATCGGTGCGCCCATCCTCGTTTTCCTTTTCCTGATCCTGCGCCGCCTGCTCAAGGGGCTGAATGCGCTGACCGGCCTGAAGGACGAGGAGCTGATGCTGCCACGCTGAAACGAAAAACGGCGTCACCCGCAGGAGGGACGCCATATTGGGAAATTTCCGGGAGAAACAGCTATCAGTCCACGAGATTGTCCACGCGCTGGGCGAGTTCGATGTCGAGCTCGGTGACACCGCCGGCGTCGTGGGTGGTAAGCTTGAGCGAGACCTTGGTGTGTTTGATGGTGATGTCAGGGTGGTGCTGCGCCTCTTCCGCGATCTCGGCGAGATCGTTGACGAAGTCGATGGCGTCCATGAATTCTTCGAACTCGACGGTCCGGGTGATGGCTTTTTTTTCATAGTCCCACTCGGGGCATTTTTTCAATGCGGCGGTGAGATCATCATCTTCGAGAAGTTCTGACATATTGTGATTCGGGGAAACGTTCGGCCAAAGATTGCGGCGTCGGATTCGCGGTTGGCAAGCCCGTTTCGTAAGATCTTGAAATTCATCACCATGCGCATTGCATCCGGCGCTGTTTCCGCCTAGATCTTACTCATGAAAACAATCTTTCCCCTGCTGCTGGCGGCGCTGGCTTTTGCTTCGTGCTCCCCGATGACCCCGCAGGCGCGGATCGAAAAGTATCCGGAAAAATTCGCCGCACTGAGCGAGCGGGACAAATCACTCGTCCAGCAGGGCCAGATCGCGCGGGGTATGCCTCGCGACGCCGTGCTGCTCGCCTGGGGAAGGCCGAACCAGCACTACGAAGGTTCCAAAAACGGGAAATTGATCGAGCGCTGGGACTACGTCGGCTCGCGGCCGGTTTACACTTCGAATTTCTACGGCGGATACGGCTACTCGGGCTACGGGCCATACGGCCGCTATTCAGCGCTCGGCTATGGAGTCGGCCCGGAGATCGCTTACGTGCCCTACCATCTGGCGTCGGTCTGGTTTGCTAACAATGGTGTCGATTCCTGGGAGCGCGCACAATCGTCGATTTCCCCGCAGCCTTGACTTGCAATCTTGCGCGCTTTCGCAATTGTCACAGCAGTTCTCAATCTCATGAATTTCAAATCCGCACTCATTCTCGCCGCCGCCGTTTCCACCGCAGCGTTCATGTCCTCCTGCTCGACGGTATCGTCGGGAGGCTCCGGCCTCGCCGCCTATCAGGCATACGACCGCCCTACCAAGATGCCGAAGAATCCTGGCAACGTGCGGGTGAAAGTGTCGCTGAGCAAGCAGCGGACCTACGTCATGGAAGGCTCGGAAGTGCTGCTTGCGATGCCCGTTTCGGTCGGCGCTCCGGGCTCCTCCACTCCGTCGGGCAGCTTCACGATCATCAGCAAGAACGCAAAATACCGCGCCAATACCCACGGCTACGCTTACAAGGGAGATGACGTCCGCAAAACGATGATCAGCAGCCGCCCGGCAGGCTATTCCTTCAAAGGCACGCCGATGCCTTTCTGGTGCGAGTTCAAGGCGAACTACGGTTTCCACACCGGCTGGGTAAAGCACACGCCTTGTTCACATGGCTGCATCCGCATGCATGAAAACCTCTCACCGAAATTTTTCCAAATGGTCAAGATCGGGACTCCGGTGAACATCGCCTACTCGCAGCCTGAGGACGCGACTTATGGCAATATCCCGCTGCCTCCCGATGCTGGCCCGCTGCCGGATTACTCGGGCACCATGTATATCGGCGAAGGCTATTTCAGCCATTACAAGAAGCCGACCTTCCAGTGATCCCCGGCATGTCGGCCAGTTCGACAGCCCCGGTCATGGCTCCCCGCGCTGCATTTTCACGGCCACCACGTAGTCCAGCACCGCCTTTTCATCAGCTTTTTCCAGCCCCGCGTGGCCGATCATTTTCGGCACCGCCGTCTGCCATTCGTCGATGTCCAGATCCTGCGGCAGCTTGTAGCGGTGGCACTCGCCGCAATGGAGCATGTAAACTTCGTGGCCGCGTTGCAGTTGCTCCAGGGATTTTCCGCCTGTTTTCGCCATGGATGCACTGGGGTTAGGGACTTCTGCAATTCCTCCCTCCGCTGGCTCGCCGCCTGCTTCCATGTCGCCCATTTCCGGCGGCGGTCCCATTCCTCCGCAGGAAGTCATCCAAACCGCCACAAAAAGCACTCCCGCAAATCCGATTCGCATGCTCGGAAACTACGCACAGCCCCCATCCCCGCTCAACTCCTGAAATCAACTGCGCCTTGCTGGTGAACGATTTTGACAAATCCCCCGCCACCAATAACCTCCGCACATTCCTGCCGACGACGGCATTTCTCCGGCCTTTTTTCACAACGATCCATCCATGAACACACTCCGCACCTTCACCACCGGCTCAGGAGCCGAAGGAAAATTCCACTCCCTCCCCGCCCTCGCCGAACGAGGTTTCCCAAATCTCTCAAAACTACCGGTCTCCATCCGGATCGTTCTCGAATCCCTCCTCCGCAACAACGACGGCCTCAAGGTCTCGGAAAAGGACATCACCAACCTCGCGAACTACAACGCCGCCGCGCCCGGCGATTATGAAATCCCCTTCGTCGTCGCCCGCATCGTGCTTCAGGATTTCACCGGCGTCCCGCTGCTCGTCGATCTCGCCGCCATGCGCTCCGCCGTCCATGGCATGGGCCTCGACGCGAAAATGATCGAACCGCTCGTCCCCGTCGATCTCGTCGTGGACCACTCGGTGCAAGTGGACCATGCTGGCACGGGCGAATCGTTAGAAAAAAACCTCGCCCTCGAATTCCACCGCAACCGCGAGCGCTACGAGTTCTTGAAATGGGGCGAGCAAGCCTTCGACACCTTCAAGGTCGTTCCTCCCGGCATCGGTATCGTCCACCAGGTGAACCTCGAATACCTCGCCAAGTGCGTGCTTGAGAAAAACGGCGTTTTCTATCCGGACACTCTCGTCGGCACCGATTCCCACACCACCATGATCAACGGCCTCGGCGTCGTCGGCTGGGGCGTGGGCGGCATCGAGGCGGAGGCCGGGATGCTCGGCCAGCCTGTCACTTTCCTCGTCCCCGAAGTCGTCGGCGTCTTTTTGACTGGCGAACTCAACACCGGCGTCACCGCGACCGACCTTGTTCTGCTGGTGACCGAAGTTTTGCGCAAAACAAAAGTCGTCGGAAAATTCGTCGAGTTCTACGGCCCCGGCGCCAAAGCTCTCAGCCTCCCAGACCGCGCCACCATCGCCAACATGGCCCCGGAATACGGCGCGACCATGGGCTTCTTCGGCATCGATGAAATCACCACCGGATACCTCGCCGGCACCGGTCGATCGCAGGAACTCTGCACCACCGTCGAAAACTACTACAAGGCCCAGGACCTCTGGGGCATCCCGACCGGGAAGAACGCGCTCGAGTTCACCCAGATCGTTGAAATCGACATCTCCACCGTGAAGCCCAGCGTCGCCGGGCCGAAGCGCCCGCAGGACCGCATTGAGATCGAATCACTAAAGTCCAAATGGGCATCCCTGCTCACCGGTCCTGCTCCGGATGGATATCACAAACAACCCTCCCTGGGTTCCAGCGAGCCGATAGACCTTCCGGCTTCCCTCGATAGCGTGCCGGATGACACCTCGGACATCGCCTCCGCTTTCGGCGCGAAAGTCGGAGTCGTCACCGAGCCTAACGACGATCTCTCCTATCCGCTCTGGGAAGTCACCGTGGACAGCAAGGGCGGCGTGAAGGACACCATCACCCACGGCTCCGTGCTCATCGCAGCGATCACCAGTTGCACCAACACCTCGAATCCGAGCGTCATGCTCGCCGCAGGTCTGCTCGCGCAAAAGGCGAACGCCAAGGGCCTCACCGTGAAGCCATCTGTGAAAACCTCGCTCGGACCGGGTTCCCGCGTCGTCACGGATTATCTCAACAAAACCGGCCTCCAGGCGGAACTCGACAAACTCGGCTTCCAAACCGTGGGCTACGGTTGCACCACCTGTATCGGAAACTCCGGCCCGCTCGATACAGGCATCGAGGACGTGGTGAAGTCCGAGGACATCATCGCCGCGTCCGTCCTATCAGGTAACCGGAATTTCGAAGCCCGCGTACACCAATCGATCAAGGCGAATTTCCTCATGTCCCCTCCCCTCGTCGTCGCCTTTGCGATCGCCGGCACCGTGGACATCGACATGGAAAGCGAACCGCTGGGCTACGGCAGCGATGGCCACCCGGTCTTCCTGGCGGACATCTGGCCCTCCAGTCAGGAAATCACCGCCGCCATGAACGCCTCGCTCAGGCCCGATATTTTCCAAAAACTCTACACCGGCTTCGCCACCCAGAATCCGAAGTGGAATGAAATCAAATCCTCCACCGGCAACGTTTACGAATGGGACCGCGAATCCACCTACATCCAGGAGCCGCCGTTCTTCGATGGCTTCTCCCCCGCCCCGTGCGACATCGTGGAAATCCACGGCGCGCGGCCGCTCGGCATCTTCGGCGATTCCGTCACCACCGACCACATTTCCCCAGCCGGAGCCATCAAGATGGACAGCCCCGCCGGACGCTACCTCATCGGGAAAAGCGTCACCTTCGCCGATTTCAACTCCTACGGCTCGCGCCGGGGTAACGACCGCATCATGACCCGCGGCACCTTCGCCAACGTCCGCATCAAGAACCTCATGGTTCCCGGCACTGAAGGCGGAGTCACAAAATATTTCCCATCAGCAGCTCCGCAAAAGGAGCGCCTGATGGCGGAATCCCACGAACTGCAGAACGGCAGCGTCACCGGCCAGGCAACGAGCAACGGCGCTTCACCCACGCTCCCCATCTACGACGCCGCCTTTGTCTATCAGGAAGAAAACATCCCCACCATCATCATCGGCGGTGAGGACTACGGCATGGGTTCCAGCCGCGACTGGGCAGCCAAGGGCACCAGCCTGCTAGGCGTCAAGGCCGTCATCACCAAGTCCTTCGAGCGCATCCACCGTTCCAACCTCGTCGGCATGGGCGTGCTCCCTTGCAACTTCGTCAACAAGGAAGACTACGACAAGATCAAGGACCTCGGCGACGCGACCTTTGACCTTATCGGCATCGACAACGACCTCAAGCCCATGCAGCAGGCCACCCTCAAGGTGCATCCCGCATCCGCTGACTCGTTCGATGTCCCTATCATCGTCCGCATCGATACTCCGGTGGAAAAGGACTACTACCGCGCCGGCGGCATCCTCCCCTACGTCCTGGCCCAGATCCTCGGCTAACTGGACCGCGGATTTCATTCCGCCCGCGTCAGGCGGCCCCTTTGGACTGCGGTGAGCATCACCGCTTTGAGACGGCGGTCCGCTTCCCCTGCACCTTTATATCCCTCAAAAGCGCCCCTATCCACGCCTTTTCCCAACGCGCAAATGCCGGGGCGCATCGTCGCTCCCCCACAAAGCGGTGATGCTCACCGCACTCCAAAGATTCATCCCGCCCGAATCATCACAAGCGGAGGCTGAGAATCAGCGATATCGCCGCGAGTCTATCCCCACCTCTACCAGCCCACCGCGCAGCCTCTCCAACAGCTCCCGCGTCTCCGGTCCTATTCCTTCGATCCATTTCGCCACACCACCATCCTTCCACATCGCCGGAACACTCGCAGGAGTCAGCCGGTGGTTGGCGAGAAATCGTTTTGCCTCCTCCACCCTAGCCGGGCTGAAAACACCGGCGTAGAACCATGGCTTCGGATCTTCCGACCGATCCCTCACACCGCACATCGCCCGCGCCGTCCGGCAGGCGGTTTCCAGCCGTCCCTCATCCTGCCGTTCCAAGTACGCCAGCCATTCCTCCGCGCGCTCGGCCAGCCCGTGACGGACGATCCAGGATCGGTTCACCCGTTTCACCCAATCCACGGGGCTCATGCTGTCTCGCGGATTCATCGTCCGTCATTCAATCCTCCGTTTGCCCTGATGGTCAAGTCAGAGCCGAGCAATCAGACCCGAGCGCATCGAATCCGGCTTTGCAAAACTCTTCGCGACCGGATTACCCGGCCGGTTGCTAGACGCCTTCGTTCTCGTGGATCACCGCCGGACTAACCGACACGCACATGCTGTTCAGGATGAAGTCGCCGAAAATGGTCGCTAATGCCACCTCCGCCGCATCGCGCCCGTAAGCGATCACGATCCTGTTGCCCTTGGTATTCGCCTGGGTGGCATCGAACGTGTACCACCGCCCGCCGATGAACGCCTCGAACCACGCGTGCAGATCCATCGGCTCGAGTTCATGCAGAAATCCCACCACCATTCGCGCCGGGATACTCATCGCACGGCAGAGAGAGATCCCGAGGTGCGCGAAATCACGGCAGACGCCACAGCGGGATTCAAGCGTACCGACCGCCGAGGTGGACGCGTTGCTCGATTCCGCCACATAGCGGATCTCACGGTGTACCCAGTTATGGATTTCCTGCGCCTGTAAATAGCTCGGTGGAAGGTGGCCGGTGATCGAGTTCGCCATTTCCGTCATTAGATCGGACTGGCAATAGCGGCTCGGCAGCAGGAACTGGATGACATCCGTCGGCAGTTCCTGCACCGGCGTGAGCGGCGCTTCCGGATTCACATCGATGAAATCCGCGACCTTCACCCGGTAGCGGACCGAGACGTGGAATTCCCCCGCCGGCATGATCGTGCGCTGGCAGAGATTTCCATAAACGTCTGAGAACTCGACCATTGGAGCCTCGGGAGAAATGTGGAACTCCTCCCGCAGCACCCATTGCGCCCATCCGCTGCGGGGGCGCAGCATGAAAATGACCGCCACATCCTCAGTGGTTTGATAGAAAAGCTGGCAAGATGCATCGAGAATCATCGGGAGTGCGGGTGTCGGCGCGGGACTGGCGCTGGCAGCCTCAGTGCTTCGGGGGCGATCTGGTCAACGCTCATCGCGGGGATCCTACACCTTGGGACGCTGCGGGAAAGGAGGATTTCGAACTGGACGATTCGTTGGCGTCATTCGCACCCTGATTAAAGACAGTTTCCTCTGTTATGTCGTGGAACTCAGCTGGCCTGGAAGTAGTCCGCACAGTCCCTTGTGCGGTCTTCGCGTTCGCACATCGGACATCGAAGGTGCAAAGATTTGAACTGCGGAGGCGCAAAGGCCACAAAGGATAGATTCTGAAAAACTGAAAAGCTGAGAAACTGAAATCCCAACCTCTCCAGCTTACCATTTTAGATTTGCCTCTTCCGCCAAAAATGTGGGTGAAACCGCCGCCTGATCGCCGCGAAGCGGCGGGTGGCTCTTGAAAGTTGTCCACAACAGGCCGGTTCGAGAATGGGCCTGTAACTCGTCGGAGAAGCGGACTGTTGTGGGCAAC
>JBBRCO010000157.1:0-8949 GCA_038204755.1 Verrucomicrobiales bacterium | reverse complement strand
AGGGTGAAGCAAGGGTTGCGTTTGTCCGTGGGTAGGATCAGTTGGTGGGCGTGGTAGGACTCCATGGAACAAGGTGGCGGCGATGGTCAAATCCCCATCACGCTAGCCACCGTCGCCCGCACTGCCAACCAGGCAGGCAATGTTTTTCAAGTCAGCAATCCGGGATCGTGGAGTGAAAACCGGGGGAAAAAACCGCCATTTCGGGGGATCTTAACTTGCTCACCTCTTCGGCTTTATCGAGGTCGTTTAGTGAGGTCTGACTCTTGCAGTCTCAGACTTGCGGGCAGCCTGGAGAGCATCCTAGAATCCCTCATGACAGTTGCGGAAAGTGGGAGTGCGCTCAGAGACAGTTTAAAACGCAGTGCGGGCCCGAGAGTGCTGGTGCCGACGATGGGAGCCTTGCACGAAGGCCATCTGGAGCTGATCCGCAAAGCGCGGACCCTCGCAGGGCCGGAAGGAACGGTCATCGTTTCGATTTTCGTCAACCCCATCCAGTTTGACCGCGCCGCAGACCTCGCGGCCTATCCCCGGCCGATGGAAGCGGATCTTGATGCTTGCAAAGCGGAGGGTGTGGACGTGGTTTTCGCGCCGGAAGCGGGTTCAATGTATTTTCCGGACCGCTCGGTGATGGTGACGGAATCCCTTCTCTCGTCCGGACTCTGCGGGGCGACGCGGCCGGGGCATTTCGACGGGGTCTGCACGGTGGTGCTGAAGTTTTTCCTGCTGACGGGCTGTGACCTCGCGGTTTTCGGCGAGAAGGATTTCCAACAACTCGCGATCATCCGCCGCATGGTCCGGGATCTGGATGTGGCGGTGAAAATCGTGGGTTCCCCGACGATCCGCGAAAAAGACGGGCTCGCGATGTCGTCGAGGAACGTCCGCCTCAGCCCGGAACAACGCGCCGACGCCCCGCGCATCCGCAGGGCATTGTTGGACGGAGCGAGATTTGGCAGGGCTTCCGAAATTCTCGGAATCGCGCGATCGGGCATCGAAACATCGCCGCTCGCTTGCATCGACTACCTTTCCCTGGTAGATCTGGAAACACTCCAACCAGTGACGGAAATCGTCCGCCCCGCCCTCTTGGCCACTGCGGTCTTCTATGGGGAGGTAAGGCTGATCGATAACGTGATCGTGTACCCGGCGGGTTTTGACTCGCTCTGATGGGCTTCTGAACTTAATGATCAGGCGGCCTTTCATGATTTCCCCCCACCGACAGAACAACTTCGATCTCATCCGCCTGCTCGCGGCCGCGCAGGTCGTGGTGGCGCATGCGATCGGTCACACGCCGCTGGTGAAAACGCTGCCCACGTGGGGAAAACAACTTTTCGACGCGCTGATGATGCTGCCAGGCGTACCAATTTTTTTCGTCATCAGCGGATTCCTCATTACGAAATCTTACGAAAAGAATCCGGCCGATCTCAAAGGATACTTCTGGCGGCGCAGCCTGCGGATCTTTCCCGCGCTTTGGGTCTGTCTGGGAGTGACGCTGGCGGCGCTGGGGATCTATGGTTTTCTGGAATCCGGCTTTGTGCTCTCGCCCGTGTTCATGGCGTGGCTGGCCGGTCAGGTGAGTTTTTTCCAATTCTACAATCCCGAGCACTTCCGCGGTTTCGGCATCGGCGTGGCGAACGGCGCGCTGTGGACGATCACGGTGGAACTCCAGTTCTATCTGTTCATTCCGTTGTTCTGTTACCTGACGGCGCGGAGGCGTCTGGATAGAATCATCACGCCCGTGCTGTTTCTCGTGTCGTTCGTGCTCTACTGCATCATGGATGGTCAGGTAAACGGCCCCGGCGGGTTCACCGGCGCGCCGATCGTTTTCAAGCTGCTCCACGTCACGCTCGTGCCGCACCTGTGGATGTTCCTGCTGGGTATCCTGATCCATCGGAATTTCGAGAAACTCAAGCCGTGGATCGAGGGGAAATTCTTCTGCTACTTCGCGGGTTACGTCGTCTTCATGGCCTTGCAGCATTTCCTCGTAGCAGACCGCTCGGTGCCGTTCTACCTCGCCTATCTACCCTCCCGCACGATCCTCGCCCTCGCCACCATCGCTGGTGCTTTCAGCTTCCGCCCGCTATCGAATCGCCTGCTAGGTGGAACCGACATTTCCTACGGTATCTACATCTATCACTCACTGGTGATCAACGTGATGATCCAGCTCGGCATCCTGAGTTCGCTGGCATCCGTATTTTTGGTTTACGCATTTTCAACCGCCGCCGCGTTGCTGAGCTGGCACCTGATCGAAAAACCGGCGCTGGCCTGCAAATCGATCTCGCCAGTGGCTCTGTGGAGCCGTCTGCGCCAGCGGGCATAGATAAGGAGCAGGGACCGTTATGCCCCTTTTCCGTGCCGCATGAAGATGAAGGGACGGCAATAAAGTTGCCACTCCTTGCGATGATGAAGCCATGAAACCAACCAGGGAAAGTGCGGGTCCGTCAGGGACGTGGCAGCACTGAAGATCTGTCACACTGACTGCAGCGGCAGCTTCGTGGGCCTCAACCACGCCTGATCTTCGAACCCGCAAACAGAATTGTGATCCGATAGACTTTTTTTGCCCGTGTCTCTATCAGTCCGGTGGCGAGGTCGAAGCGTTCTGGAACCTCGATCCGATGGATGTCCACGCTGGCGCGGAAGCCGCGCTCGGAGAAGATGTCGATCATCATGGCGATGGCGGTCGGCTCGTTGAAAATCGCGTCCTCGGAGTTGATCATCGTGCGGCCGCTGATGGCGTGGCGCTTGATGACGGGCATCATCTTTTCCTGGATGAAACCCACCACGGTGTGCATCACCCGTGGATGCTCGACCTGATAGCTATCGAGCCGGTTGACGAGTTCCTGGCGGGCGTTGACCACGATCTCGTCCGCCAGCGGGATGTGGCGGAGTGTATCAAAGGTGCGGGGATCGAGCTCCAGCGAGCTTTGGTATTCCAGTTCGGAAATGATGTTCTGTTGGACGACCTTGATCGGTGCCTGGGCGTTGATGAAATGGTAGTGGAAAATCTGCTTGAGCGAGACCAGCGCGTCGTAGGTCTTCTCTTTGAACGTGCGGTAGCGGTTGCGCGCGAGTTCGGGATCGAAGTCGGTGGCGCGCTCTTCCTCCAGCTGGCCAACGCCGGAATGGCGGACCTCGGCATTTCTAACGATGGCCTCGCGGCCACGCTTGAGCTGACGGACAATGCTCTCCGCCTCATCGACGAAGAGCACCATGATATGGAAAATCGGCTGGCGGAAATAGTGGGCTTTCGGCGTGTCCGAAAACTCGCGGCGCAGCAGCACCATCTGATCGTAGAACATTTTCAGGCATTCCACCTGCACCGTCGTCCGGGGAAATCCGTCGAGCACCGCACTGTCGCGGAACTTCGGTGCCATCAGCTCGCGCAGCAGCAGCCGCAGCACTTCCTCGTCGCCCACCATTCCGCCGTTCGCCTTGATTTTCCGGGCTTCCGGTGAATCCAGCAACTGGCTGATCACGATCGGCGGAGCGGAAATCCCGCGCACCTGGCAGATGAATGCCGTGTTCGTCCCTTTGCCTGATCCGGGCGCACCGCCGAGCAGGATGAGCTCCTTGGGAAATAACAGCTTCTCCCGGCCAAATTCGCTTTCAAGCTCGGTCCAGACGCGCATGAAAATCAGTTGGGCATCCTTGATTTCAAGGTCGGGATTTTGGACGGAAGATGATTGGCGCGCGCTCACTGCGGGCGAAGCTAACCAGATTGTGCGGTTTGGTCCAGACCGTCGTAAGTGAATCTCGGAGCCCGGCCATCGCAAATCGGGTAAAACGTCTTGATATTTCGCAGAACTTAAATATACACGGCGGCAGCTTGTTGCTTCCTCCGGATATCGGAGGTGCCGCAGCTCCTCTTCCCGCCCACCCCCAATGAACACTTCCGCCCCCTTATCCGCCTTTGTCGGCCTGATCCTCCTCGGAGGACTCGTCCCCGGTTTCGCCGCCACCATCAACGTGCTGCCCGGAGTGAACAATATGCCCATCACCCGAGTGACCTACGAGATCCCGGGTGTGCCGGACTACGTGCAGACGGCACCTGCCATCGGTGTCGTGACCGTAGGCGATACCGCAGTGAAAGTGAAATCCATTCAGGTCGATAACAACGGGTTGTTAGTCGATCTTAACTTCGTGAACACGCTCGGAGCCACGGTGATCAACATCAATCCGGAGTTGGCGTCGATCTCCGGCATCGGCACTTTCAACCACGGCGTCACCACCATGAGTGACGGCCCCGGGGGGATCGCCGCGTTTTCCTCGGCGCTCGCATCGACGGTTAGTGACTTCGACCTGCGCAACTTCTCGTTCTACGACTTCCTGAAACAGTCGGGCACCCTGACTCCCACCACCCCCACGCCCGGGACGCCCGACTACGACATCATCTACAACCAGCCCATGAAGCCCACCGACTACATCCTGGTGTCGGAGCGGAATGGAAACACGTACTTCGAAGTCACTCCGCTGAAGGCGGACGGAACGCCCTTCGCCTTCGCTAAAAAACTCCTCTTCGGCGGTGCTGGCGGGAATCCCTACACCGTTTACAACTGGAACTCGGGCTTTGCCGCCGCTGGCAATGTTTCCACCCAGGCGCAGGCATTCTCGGTCGCTTCCATCCAGAAATTCTTCGAAAACACCACCGAAACCCCCGGCGACATTTACGGCTTCCGGATCGACAACGATGGCGAGGCGGACGCGAAGATCGTGATTATCAGCGATACGCCCTTCGAAGGCCGGCTGGTCCCGGAACCGTCCGCGTTCATGATGTCTTTCGGAGCTGTCTTACTGCTCGTGCTCCGGAGAAAACGTCTCCGGGAAGCCTAACGGATCAGGCCAGCCCGTCCTTCCGCGCCTGTTTCCAATACGCATACTCGGAGCGGTTGAAATCGACGTATTCTGGCGAGAGGTCGCTGGAATACATGACGTAGTCGGCGTCGCCCTGATTGAGGTCGATGACGATTTCAAATTCGGGATTCGCGACGATGGCGCGCAGTTCATCCATCCGCGTATCTGCTTGGAGGCCGCCGATGCAGGCGGCCTTCCCGCCGATGTGGATGTCCACGAGCTCCTCGCGGATGCGGGCGCGCGAGTAGCCGACGGCATGGATAATGCGGCCCCAGTTCGGATCGCCGCCGTTCCAGGAGGATTTCACGAGCGCGGATTTACACACGGCCTCGGCGACTTTTTTTGCATCCAGATAGGTGCGGGCGCCGTTCACTTTCACCGTGACGAACTTGGTGACCCGCTCGCCATCGCGGACGACGGCCTTCGCGAGTTCCAGCATGACCCAGCGGAGCGCCTGGCGGAATTGCTTGCAGCGGGTGCCGTTACGGCTGATCGGAGAAATCCCGGATGCGCCATTGGCGAGCACGATCACCGTGTCGTTGGTGGACATGTCGCCATCGATGGTGATGCGGTTGAAACTTTCCTCCACACATTCCAGCACTGCCTTGCGAAGTCCGTCGCTCGGGATGCTGGCGTCGGTGGTGATGAAGCAGAGCATGGTGGCCATGCTCGGAGAAATCATGCCCGCGCCCTTCACGCAGCCACCGATGCGGACGCGCTTGTCGTCCATCTGGAAGGAAATGGCCACTTCCTTCGCATGGGTATCGCTGGTGATGATGGCGGCCGCCACGTCCGGGCCGTTTTTCTCACCGAGTGCGGCGACGAGATCAGCGTATTTCGGCTCCACGCGGACCATTGGCATCGGCAGGCCGATCACGCCGGTGGAGGCCACGCCGACTTCCGTGCGCTTGAGATCTAATGGCTTGGCGACGGCGGAGCACATGGAGTTCGCATCACGGATGCCCTCGACGCCGGTGCAGGCATTGGCGTTTCCGGAATTCGCGATGATGGCGCGGAGATCGCCCTTTCTCAGGTTCGTCTGCGACACTCTAACCGGCGCGGCCTTCACGCGGTTCGTCGTGAAGGCTCCTGCGGAACTGCACGGCTTTTCCGAGTAGATCAGTGCGAGATCAAGACGGTCGCTAGAGGGATTCTTGATTCCGCAGCTGACAGCACTGGTGAGGAAACCTTTGGGCGCGCCGACGCCGCCAGAGATACGGGAAAAGGGGAAGTCCATTTGATTTGTAGGGAAACAGCGGATCAGACTGGGCGGCTGTTAAAAATTTTGCAACCCATCAATCTCGTTGAGCCCGAACATTAGGTTGAAACTCTGCACCGCCTGGCCGCCCGCGCCTTTTCCGAGGTTGTCCTCGGCGCTCATCAGGATCACCCGGCCGGTCCGCGGATCGTGCTGCCAGCCGATGTCGATGAAGTTGGTGCGTGTCACGTTTTTCGTATCCGCGCAGCCGCCCTTGCCCAGCAGTCGCACGAACGCGGTGCCGTTGTAGGCCTTTTCCAGCGCTGCGCCGATGGCCTCGGGAGAAACGCCGTCGCGCATCTTCGCGGTGGTGGTGGTGACGATGCCCGATTTCACCGGGATGAGATGCGGGAGGAAGGAAATGGTGACTTTTTCTCCGGCGGCGAGGCTGAGTTCCTGCTCGATTTCCGAGAGGTGCCGATGCTTTGGCACGCCGTAGGCCCGCGCGCTTTCATTGCACTCGCAGAAGAGCAGGGTGAGGTCCGCTTTCCGGCCCGCGCCGCTGACGCCGCTCATCGAGTTGGCGACGATCGTTTCGTGATCGATCAGATTCCCCCCCAAGAGCGGCAGGAGCGGCAGCAGGATGCTCGTCGGATAGCACCCCGGCGAGGCCACCAACCGCGCCGCCTGGATTGCAGGCGTGCGGACTTCCGGCAGGCCATAAACCGCTTCGCCCAACAGATCGGGCGCCGGGTGCGCGTGCCCGTAGAATTCCTCGTAAACCGCCGCATCCCGCAGCCGAAAATCCGCGCTGAGGTCGATGACTTTCAGCCCACGCTCCAACAGGGCTCGCGCGATTTCCGCCGCCACACCATGGGGCAGCGCGAGAAACGCCGCTTTCGCCCCGGTCGCCGCGATGGCATCCGGGTCCGGCGCCATAAACGTGAGTTCCGCGCCCGGTGCGTTTTTGAAGCGCGGGAAAACCGAGCTGAGGGATTTTCCTGTTTCCTGCCGCGAAGTCACGGCGGTCAGTTCCACGCCCGGATGGGTGAGCAGGATGCGGAGCAGTTCCATCCCGGTGTAGCCGCTGGCTCCGACGATGGCGGTTTTGATGCGATTCATGGGCGGGACATGCCACGATTTTCCGTGCTTGCCAATCCGCATTTCCCCTGTTTCCTTCGCCATCCGTTCACGAAACGGGCTGTAGCGCAGTCTGGTAGCGCACCTGCCTGGGGGGCAGGGGGTCGTGGGTTCGAATCCCGCCAGCCCGACCATCTTTGATTCTTAGCGAGTTAGGACTTTCGGCGGCTCCCGTTAGGTGGGAATGGGAACGAAAGTGGGAACGAATCCGCCAAGTTCTCTTTATGTCCTTATCGGTTCGCATGGCCCGGTTTCGGCGGGGTGGCGGTATCCTTCGCGCCGTCGATCTGAGTATTTTCTGAAAGCATCGCGCGTGCGCGCACGGCGTCACCGCTGTCGGTGTAGGTGGACTCAAATTTGAGTCCACATCGCGCGTGCGCGCACGGCGTCACCCGAGGCGTGGGCCGGGGAGTGGAAGGAACGGGTGTCCACATCGCGCGTGCGCGCACGGCGTCACCCGCAATTTGCTTAGAAATACTCAGGTGGTGGCCGCATCGCGCGTGCGCGCACGGCGTCACCTCATATCCCAACCCCCATTGGGGGATGGGATCAGCATCGCGCGTGCGCGCACGGCGTCACCTGCCGATGAAACGAAAACGCCCCGCCGGTCGAGACCAGCGGGGTGCGGTGGGGCGGTGGCGCTGGATCACCCGGCGGCAATCAGGGGCTTGCGGCTTGCTGGAATACGCGCCGGGTCGGCGGTGGCTTTTGCAAGCGATTGCAAGCGGTCTGGCTACTGCGGGACCTACGGAACAGGGGAAAATTGCTAAGGATTGCTAAGGTCTGGGTCGCCGCTGTGTGTGGTGGCCGCTGAGTGTGGCCGCTGAGTGTGGCCGCTGAGTGTGGGCGCTGAGTGCGGCCGCTGAGTGTGGGCGGGGCAAATTGCAAGGGTTTGCAAAGGTTGCGAACTTTCCGAGGTGGCGAGCGCGTGGCGGTCGTGGTTTATCAGTAAATGTCAGTGTTCTGTCGCATTGGTGAAACCAACTCGCGGAGCTTGTGGGCTGTGGCGCGTGCGTCCTCGATGGCGCGTTTCATGGACTCGGCGGGGCCGTTCATGCCGACAAGCTCGGCAATACAGTGATCGGGCATCCGGGGGGACGGCTTGGAAATGATAAGAATTGATAGGGTTTGGCAGTCGCGGTCATGAAACTTTCGGGGTTCGGATCTTCGCGGCGCGGTGGGTGCCTGTGGCGACTCGGTAGGCGTCATCGGCGGCTTGCTTGCTGATTGGTAGGCATAGCAGGACCATCCGGCCCCGTGCGTGCTCGGGGGCGGTCGCGTCGGCCATGGTGGCAACGACAAGGTGATGCGGGCCAGCGGCTCCCAGGGCGACGGTTGCGGCTTCACTGAGCACGATCTTGATCACGCCGGGACGGTCGAGCGGGTGCGGTGGCAGGACGGGCGATGTCATTCCTCGGGATTGGCGGGTGGTGGTTCGTCCGATTGCTTCACGTCACGAAATGCAATGAAGCCGCTCCATCCGGGGATGAGTGGAAGCAGTTCCAGCTTCATGGAAAGTCGCCCGTTGGGAGACTCGAAAACGGTCCCGACGAAAGCCGTCCGTTTGCATTTCTTGCCCCCGGCATCTTTCCATTCTGCGACGGTGGCCCATAGTTCGTAGCGTTTCATGGGTCAAAACGGCTGCGGGGTTGTTGTGGTGGCGAGGGCTCGCGAACGGGTGCGCCGTTCTTGAACTTCATCAATTCGGAGACGAACGTGAGCGGGATTTGTCCGGTGGCCCCGTTGCGGTTCTTCGCGAGGATCAA
>JBBRCO010000156.1:0-9034 GCA_038204755.1 Verrucomicrobiales bacterium | reverse complement strand
CCTACCTGCTCAAGACGATGGGCAAGCAAGTCCGGGCAAACGACACCTTGGCCTTTCCATCCGTCCTCACCGCCGCTACCGTAGCGAACAGCGCGTTTCTCCTCAATGATGCCGACCTAATGTCCTCGGGCAGCTCTGCGGGATCTGTGCAACCTACTTTTCATTTAGCATCGACTCGCTCAGCGAAAACTTCTCACGCACAATGACAAAGAAGACCAAAAAGCAGACTGCAGAAGAGATCGTTCAAGAATCGCGGCGAGAACTCACCGCTGCTCTTGCAGATGGCTCGGATAAGGAGCTGCTGCAAATCAAAATCCGGCAGCTAGCAACCCGCTATGCCGACGATCTCGGAAAGAAGATCATCGAGCGTGAGATAGAGATGGAGGAAGACGACGATAGTCATTACCTGATCTACAGAGTTCTGGGAATTAAGAGGGACAATGGCAAACTGATCGATGCCTACCAGAATACCGGGCGATTTCTTTATAAGTATGCTGGATCATTTTTGGAGGAAGCTGCCTCGCTATGCTTTTGGTTCAAGAATATCGACGGATGCAAGACCAAGGTTGAAAACACGATGGGTCAAAGGCCGAAGGCCTTTGAAATCGATTTTCTGGATCGCCAGAACGCCATTGAGGTCAAGTGGCGGGATGCAACCACGGATGGAGACCATATCGTGAAAGAGCACACCCGGGTGAGGGTCATCCAGTCTCATGGTTACAAGCCTGTGAGAGTGATGTTCTACTACCCGCAGCGGAAGCAGGCCATCAAGGTTCAGAACACTCTAAAGACAATCTATGCCGGAGTGAAGGGGGAGTATCACGCGGGAGAAGACGCTTGGCGCTATGTTGAAAAATACACCGGTTACGATCTGAAAGCCATGTTGGAGACAATCGCAGATTAAAGGACGCCTCATGAAAGTTAACCAAATAGTCCGTGGTGATGCGGTCGCGAGCTTAAAAAATTTACCTGCTAACTCGGTAGATCTGGTCTATTTCGACCCTCCATTTTTCAGCCAGAAGAGCCACACCCTTTCGAACAAAGGGGCTGAGAAAGTCTTCAGTTTTGATGACTGCTGGGACTCATTGGAGAGCTATCTGGACTTGATCAGAAATGTGCTCCGCGAATCGAAGCGGGTTCTCAAAGACACTGGAAGCGTTTTTCTACACTGTGACCGCTCAGCCTCACATCACATCCGGGGGCTGATGGACGAGGTGTTTCGAGCCGAAAATTTCCAAAGCGAGATCATTTGGTCATACAAGAGATGGTCGAATTCTAAAAAGGGTCTGCTGAACGCCCATCAGTCAATTTACTTCTACTCGAAGACTTCAGATTTCAAATTTCATCGGGCTTTCACCTCTTACTCATCAACAACCAACGTTGATCAGATTCTCCAGGCTCGTGCGAGGGACAAAAACGGGAAAGCTGTCTATAAGCGAGACACGAACGGCAATATCGTTCTGGGCAAAGAGAAAAAGGGCGTTCCGCTTTCGGACGTTTGGGAAATCCCGTATCTAAACCCCAAGGCAAAAGAGCGCGTAGGGTATCCAACGCAGAAACCAGTGAGTCTTCTAAAGCAAATCATCGAGCTGACGACAGACGAAGGTGATTTGGTGGTTGATCCTTTTTGCGGGAGCGGAACGACTTGTGTTGCTGCAAAGAGTGCGGGGCGATCGTTTGTGGGGATCGATGTGTCTGAGGATGCCGTTCGCTTATCCATACAGCGCCTTGAGGAGATGATCATTTCTGAATCCCGGTTGCTCGAAGTCGGAAAAGAAAGCTACCTTGAAAAGGATGAGAGCCAATTAGCCATTTTAAGTGCCATAAACGCGATTCCGGTTCAAAGAAACCATGGGATAGACGGATTTCTCAGAGATCATGTTTCGGGAACTCCCGTCCCCGTGAAGATTCAAACGGAAGGTGAATCACTCGCCGACTGTTTTGAACGGCTGTCCCGGGCGTCACGTGGAAAAGACTACGCCCTGAAACTTGTGGTTCAGACCAGCCCGGGTGAAGCGATGTTTCCCCCGGATGACATCATTGTGATGAAAACGCTCGAACTACAAATCTCAGAATCGAAACAAACGTTGGTTCACTAGCTCTCAAAAAACTTCCCCAGCCATACATGAAACGAAAGCCGATCAATTCCACCAGCCCCACCTGCATCGAGATCTGTTCCGGAGCCGGAGGGCAGGCGCTTGTGCTGGAGATGGCGGGGTTTGAGGCATTGGCGCATGTGGAGAACGACAGGCACGCGTGTGCGACCTTGCGGCAGAACCGGCCGGGTTGGAATATGTTCGAGGGGGATGTGCGGGGATTTTCCGCAAAGCAATCCGAGGGGGTGGAAAAGGGGACCACACGCGCCGTCGCGTGTTGTTTGCGGCGCCCTCGCCGGAAACGTGGCTCGAACCTTCTGGCAGCATCGACACAATATCCCAACGCGGCGCAAACCTTGAATCCGGCCACCGGGCAGCGAGGGCGCAGCCCGGAACACGCGGCGGCGCGTGTTCTCCCCGTCGGCTTCGCCGCCGATCTCCCCACCACTTTCAGTTGCGCCCGATTCCACAGGGCATCTACATTTGGAGCAATATCACCGCCTTGGAAGATTTCTAATCGTAGATGCACCCGAAGGGCATAAAGACGCAGATGAACTCAGATTTTAAGAGAAATGAAGAAACCAGAGGCCAGAGAATCCAATTTCAGCATGTCAGTTTTCAGCTTTTGCCTCTTATCCCTTCTTCCATCTGCGTGCATCTGAGTTCATCTGCGGTTGAATTTCTTCAAATGTAGATGCCCTGCCCGATTCCACCGACTGAATTGACAAGAATCTCAAAACTCTCCAAAAGAGATTCCACCACCCAATCTTTTCCCTCACTCCCATGCCACGCAAAGTCTGGATGCTTACGAATACCCCTCCGAAGTGCAAACTCTCCGCGTTTCAAAAGGAGGAGATCAAGGCCGAGGCGCAGAAATTCCTTGATGAAGTCTTCAAGGCCTTGGTGATACGCCCCGCGCCCGCCGATGCGCAATTCAATTACATGGTCGATGTGTCGGTGAAGTGGCACGGGGCTTACCTGATCTTCATGACCAGATACGCCTGCCCCGCACCCAATGCGTTCTCGCCATTCTTCGAAGTGCCACTGGCGCGCTTTGGATACTTCAGCAGGGATAAGTGGAGCGTGTGGGCACGCCGCCACAACGATCAGTGGATGGACATGGGAGGGATGCGGCTTACGTTGGAGGGGTGCTTCGACGAGATGCTCACGAATCCTTGGTTCAATGCAGGTTGAGTGCGCGGATGCATCCGTGTTTGTAGCTCCCTGCATTGGGCCATTGTAAAAATGCGGGATCTCTCCCTGCGGAGCGCCGTCCTTCCAGGCGGCTGGATTTTGCCCGGGTTGCATCGTGCCGGGGCAGGGGGCTGTGGCTCTACTGCCGCGTGGAAGGACGGCTTCCCTACCTTCTCGGCTTCCGACCGAGCGCATGGAACCGTTCCATTCGGGGACGCCCTCCGTTTGCTGGATTTGGATGAATTCGGAGTTCACAGGGCTTGGATCGGTCGATAGGATCTGACGCATGAAACCTGCCTTTAAGGATCCGAATCTAGTCCGCCTTGTCCATGAGCTTGAGCGGACGATCTCCAAGCTTGACCAGATGGATGGAGTGCCAACGGGAGGATGGTCGGCGGATTTTTCGCCAAGCGATTCTCAGGCGAAATCAGCAATCCGCAGAGTGATGGGACATGTGAAAGGGCGGCCACCCCAGCCCGTGAAATCGACGAAGGACAAAGACCTATGGGTTGATGCCCTGACGGAAGCCCTATGGGGAGTTTCTAAGATGCGGGCGACGGAGTATTCCCGGGGGGAGCAGTTGGATTGTCTCGCTGCGATCGAGGATTCGGCGAAGGGTCGAGTTGCGTGCGATGGAAGGGGCTATCTCGATTATTTGAAGGTGTTTCTCGCGGATGCGAATGCCCGGAAGTCCTGATCCATTTTCAATTCCCAGCCCTTTGACATGATGACACGCGACGAGATTTTGGAGAAAATGCGCAAGGTGGAGGCGCTTTTTCAAAACACCAGTCACAAAGGGGAGGCGGATGCGGCCCTTGATGCGCTTGGGCGATTGTCAAAGCAACTGACAAGCCTGCCGGAACAAGAGCTGGAATTTCGAATATCCTTGCCCGATCCCTGGAAGCGGCAGGTTTTCTGCGCGCTTGCCCGGAAGATGGGGCTCGAACCATTCCGCCGCTATCGGCAGAAGTATTCCACCGTGATGATCAAGTGCGGAGGGAAGGTGATGAATGAAATCCTCTGGCCACAGTTTGAACAGCTTTCAGAGCTCCTGAATACGTATCTCATGGAGGCGACCGAGGACATCATCGCAACGGCGATTCACTCCGATACTTCCGAGGCGACAGAGACGAGGGAACTCTCCGGTTGATGCTATCGGTGTTGCCAGGGCTATGATACTGCTTGTGCGTGAGCTTTCACCTAACGGTGGAGGTCTGGGAAAATTTGCCACCTTATGATCGTCAAAATCGGACTGCCTCTCATCCTGGCCTTTATCATGTTTTCGCTGGGCCTTGGTCTGCGGAAACAGGATTTCGCGCGGGTTTTCCAATACCCGAAGGCATTCTTCACCGGTGCGGCAATCCAGTTGGTGATCCTTCCGGTCTTCGCGTTCTGTTTGGTGAAAGCGGTCTCCTTTCCGCCGGAGATTGCAGTGGGAGTGATGATCCTATCGTTTTGTCCCGGAGGCGTGACCTCGAACGTGTTGACCCGGATCAGCAATGGAAACACCCCTTTGTCGATTTCCCTAACGGCTATCACGAGCTTGGTCGCCATCGTCACAGTCCCGATTCTGGTTGCCCTGAGCGTGGATCATTTCATGGGAACCGATGCCCCGGATGTGGACATCCTGGGACTTGGGCTGACGATGTTTCTGATCACGGCGGTTCCGGTGGCGCTGGGGATGTTGGTTACGGTGATTGCACCGGGGCTTGTTGCCAAAATTTCCGGAATGGTTTCCCGGGCGGCGATGATCCTGTTTTTCATGATCATCGTGGCGGCCCTGGCCAGCAACTGGGCGGTGTTTTCGAGCAACCTGCCAAGCCTCGGCCCGGCGCTGATCTTGCTGAACATTGGCATGTTGGGAATCGGGCTTGCGGGCAGCCGTCTTATGGGACTGAAAGCGGCGGACGCGACCACGGTATCCATCGAGGCGGGTGTGCAGAACGGGACCCTCGGGATAGCGGTCGGTTCACTGGTCGCCTTGGGGGCGGCTGAGAGCCTGCCTCCGGCCACCGTTCCATCTGCGGTTTACAGCATCATCATGTATCTGGTCACGGTGCCATTTGTGGTCTGGCGCAGAAGGATGCAGGGATAGCTTTGGGCTGCTTCTGCGGTTCCTTCAATCTTTGCAGAGCTGCGCGGGCGGGTCCCGCAGGGCGATGATCCCTTTGCGTAGTTGGAGGAGATGTTCGGCACTTGTTTCCGCGATAAACCGGGCGCTGGCCGCGGCTCGGTCGATGAAGGAGAGGAGTCGGGATATTCCTGTCCGGACAACAAAGCCACAGCCCCACTCTACCCGCCCAAAAGTGGCATCCCTCAGAAATCAGATTCTGATGTGTTTCGTCAATTTTGCCAACTGGCTTTCGGCCTTTGCGCTCTCCGCTTCGGTAAGCAATCCTTGCCGACCTGTCCAACGGATCAGGCTGAGGAAGGCGTCGCACATGACATTTGCTCGTTCGTGGTTGATCCCGAGTAACTCGCGACACTCGATGAGGATGAGCTGATCCATAGCGGCGGAATTGAGATAATCGAGCAGATTGAGAGGGTATTTCTGTCCCTTTTCGCGAGGGGAATTGAGCCGGTATTCGACGGAGCGCCGGATCATGTGCAAGCCAATGAGGGTTGCTGAGGGATTGCGATTTTCAGTCTGCCACTCGTCGCGGGCGATCTCGACAAATGCCTGCTGGTGTTTGTTCCAAAGGAGTTGCTGCTTGTCGCGGTTCTTCGTGGAACCGGGGAGCATGAAGTGCTCGCGGGAGAATTGCTCTTTTTCCTGCGTCAGATACCGCAGGGGCACGCTGGCGCTTTCTGCGCAGATGTCATTCTCAAGGCCGGCACGGAGACCGGCGATCAAGGAGTCGATGGGCTGGCTGGAATAATCGCCGGAGGAAATCAACGCTCCGAGGCGCAGCAGGAAGATATCTGCCGAGACCTGCGGAACCACCCATGACACCACATCGCTGTTTTCGCGCAGGCTTGGTAGAAACCCTATCAGCAACGCTATCAATTCATTCACAAAACCGTGCGCCAGCAAGGCGTCCGCGATGTGGGAAAGCGCATCGGGATCGCAAACCTGGGGATTGAAATCGAGCAAGGTGCGGGCGATTTCCGGCAGACGTTCGGGTGTCTTGAGTCGGCGGACTTGCTCGACCGCGCCCCAGCAGACGTATGCGAAATCGTTATTCCGGCTGGGAGACAGCGCGGCGGCGAGGAGGTGGAAGATCCTGAAGGTATCGGCATGCTCGCTCTCGCAGGCCGCAGAGAATGCCTCGTTCCAAGACGTTGCTTCGTGGGGCAGTGCTAGGAGTTCCCCGATAAAGGCTTCCGCTTGTTCGTGGGCGGGTGAATCGAGCGCTTCAAAATCCTCCCACGCCTTGTCCAGTGCTGCGATGACCTCGGGTGGGAAGTCCGGTTCTGGCTCTTCGTGATCATCGTCAAGATCCGCGGCAGTGGATTTTTCCTCATCCTCATCCTCCGGTTCTTCAAGCATGTATTCCGGAAATTCAGGGAAGTGCTGGCGCAAGCGATCACAATCGTCTGTAAGGCCCAGGATGTCGGCCCATTCCACAATCATCTCCAGGGATTCCATCGGAGTGGTGGCGGGATCCAATGCGAGAGTCGCGGCCAGGACATCGGGAAAAGACTCAGAGTGATCCCCTCGCAAGTAGGCTGCGGAAGAAGAGTATATCCAAGGCAGCTCGGAATTTTCAGCGGTGGAAAGATGGGCGCTCATCCGCCGGAACAAACCCGGAACATCGGGATAGCGTTTCATTCCGCACTCCATGATCAGGTCGCTCCAGAAATCGATTTCAGAAGGCGGTGCGGTGAAGACCATGTCAAGGAACGCGTCGAACTTGGACGGATCAATCTCGTCCATGGTGGTCAATGCGGCATGGAGTTCGTGCAAGGCGGGTGACTGCGCCTGCCAGCGTCCACAAACCCACCAGATTTCGCCAGCGGCACTCTGACCGTGCAAAGCCGAATGCGCGGCTAGACATTTCTTGAATTTTTCCCCGGTGCCACTGGGGCAAGGATCGTTGCGGCCTGTTTTTTTCATGGTGAAACGTTGGGTGGTGACGGTCGGCATTCTTCCGGGCTCCAAGTGCCATGCATGTTTCATCATTGCAATCTTTTGTCTTACGGCCTGATTTTAGGGATCCGGAGGCCAGAGACCAGAGCGATTTGGTTGGAATCCCGACAAAAACATTCTCATTGGGCGGGAACTGGATCAGTGTTGCTGCCTCCCACTCATGTCCCTGTCAGAAAAAGGCTATAAGACCCTCAACCATCGTGATGTCCAATACCGCTGGATGATGAAGAACCGCAACGGGGTCAATGAGGCGTCAATCTACACAAACGCAGCGGTGGGTGGGCGTGAACTGATCGCTGAACTTCCGCGGGTGGTAAGCCTGGCCATGGTCATGGATGCGGCCGATTTCGGTAACGCCAACGGCTGGAATCCCAACGAGGCGGGAGTAGCGTTGCGCTGCAGGCACACCCGGAGAGGTTTCGTGCTGGCGGATTGAAGGTTTTTCCGTCACCGGGTCAGGACATGAAAAAGCCACCGGGAAGAATTCCGGTGGCTTCTTTTGAATTAAAGGATTTCAGTTGAAGTCCCACATTTTGCCTTTGTCGTGATCTTCGAAGACCTTGCTGCCTTTCATGTAGGAATCCGGGGGATTCGGTAGCGGGCCGTCGTCCAGACGGGGAAGTTTGGCACCGATGGTGGAGTCCCATGGCTGGGAAGCGGCTACGTTCACAGGGGTGCCGACTTTGGTCATGTCGAAGACTTTGCGCGCGGAATTGAGCGGCATGCGGACGCAGCCGAGGGTAGAAGGGTATGGTTTCACGAAACCCCAGTGCATTCCGTATGCGGGGCTGTAAAATGACATCCAGTAGGTCATCGGATAGCCTGCTCCGGGGTTGCCCTGACGGCGGCGATGGCGGGTCTTCGAGTCGATCCTGAAGTTGCCTTTCGGAGTGGGCGCGGCGCTGGTGCCGACGCCGACGGGTGTGGCGAGGAGGACTTCATTTCCTTCGGTCACATAGAGCTTCCCGGCGCCGGTGCTGATGTGGACCTTCACTGCGGAAGGGTTGCCCGGCTTCTTGGCCGGAGGGTCAAAGGAGAAGGCCGTGCCTGGGTTGGAGCTTGTGGTCCCGCAGGAACTCAGGAGAATTGCGGCGCCGCCGAGAGCGACGGAAGTTAGGAATCGGAGTGGTTTGTTCATGGATTGATTGGATCTGGTTGGGGCGCGCCAATGTTGCCGGAAGTGAGGTTTTAATCAAATACGTTCTTCAAAAGTTGCGTTGCGGCGCAATCCGTCCAGGTTTCCTGATGCTGAAGAAGCGGTGGGAGGTTCACACCTTGTCAGGTTGGTTTGGCTGGCCGGTTGGGTAACGGACATTGAAAAAGGCGTGCTTGCATGGGGCGGATTGGGGTGCATGGTTTCCCTATGCAGAAACCGTTTCCGACCATTATCCCAGGACTTCGCAGCCCCTCCGAGCAAGTGGGAGGCATCGTGTATTTTGGCCGGATGCTGGACAAGATGCGACTGAATGCGGAAGGGAAACTGCCGGAAGAATGGGCGGCGATGGTTGGCCAGGAGCAT
Organism: Verrucomicrobiales bacterium; assembly: GCA_038204755.1. Classification (GTDB taxonomy): domain Bacteria; phylum Verrucomicrobiota; class Verrucomicrobiia; order Verrucomicrobiales; family Akkermansiaceae; genus Luteolibacter. The sequence continues at coordinate 135 of JBBRCO010000156.1, read as the reverse complement.
GCGGGGAGTTTCGATTCGCGTTGTTGTTCCTTTCTCCATATCGGGTATGCAGATCTCCTTGAACAAACCTTGAAAGGCGGAGGTGACGGCGAACTTCTTGAATGGGCGTTTGCAAAGGGCAGGAAGCCAACCCAC
>JBBRCO010000155.1:0-9380 GCA_038204755.1 Verrucomicrobiales bacterium | reverse complement strand
GCCGGTGTTCGTCAAAAATCGGTCAACTTCGCGGAAATTTCAGATTGCTGCTATTCGCTAGTCGTCTGCTCCCCGGTCACCGCATCTGCTTCGCAGTAGATCTTCCACGCACCCGGTGCCAGACTCAACTTATGGAAAGCTTCATCGCGGACCAGGAATGTCGCTCCCGGAACCGTGCCTACCACGACATCGTTGTCGTAGAACAAGACGCCGTTAACAGTAATTCTGCGAAGTTTCGCTGCAAAATAGGGAACGCCCAATGTGCACTGGGTTCCTGCTGGGACTGTGACCGAGGTGGTGAACGTTCCGGCAGTTCGCGAATGTGAAACGGGAATGCTCCCCTTAACAGACGGCACTACGGTTGAGACTTGAGTCAGTGGTCCCAACTGCGGATACACATGGAAGGTACTGTAACCTGCGGTATCCGCATAGACCCCTGCCGCATATTGACCTAGTAGCGGAATGGATCCGCCAGCCCACCCGTGATTGGAAGTGTTAACCCCTCCTAGACTCCAGGACTCCCAAACGGTGCTTAGTGGCGAGCTGATCATCCCGCCGAATCGTGTCTGCATCCGCTGGACGGCGATTTCCGGGCTGCCCAACTGGTAGAGGGCTTCAAGCACAAATTTCTCCATGTGCGGACTTGCGTTGTAGGTGTTCTTAAGAAGAGTTCTAATTGCTGGATACCTTTCGGGTTTTGCCAGTCCCGACAGAACGGCCATCGCGTTCCCTCGATCATCGGGGGAACCATAGGCGTTATCGTTGCTATTCCAGAGTATGGAATCAAAATTCGCCTCCATTCCAGCCATTCGGGACTTGATGTCAGAGCTGCTGGCCGTGTCACCGATTGCTTCTCCCAGCTTAAGGGTGGATTTCAATGCAAGATAATACCACGTATTGTCCAGCACCCGCCCATCAGAATTAGTACCCCAATCATAAAAATCCCAGTCTCCCTTACGATGCTGGACCATGCCGTCTATTCCCATCGAGTAATTCTTGATCAGGTACTCTCGGAAAACGGGTAATACCGTTCTTACTGTATCCGCATCCCCCGATTGCCAGTAATACGAGTAGAGTCCAAACCACCCGATACTATTGAGAACTTGAATCGGCAGTTCTTGAGTCCAGTTGCCTGATGGAACCGGGAAATAGACCACCCCATCGGAGCGCTTCCATGCAGCCAGCTCCTTGAATGCCTTTGCCCCGAGCGGAATGGCATCCGGCCCAAGCGCGTAAAACGCTTCATTTATCATCATCGCTCCGTCGGCCATCCATTGCGCACGTTCCCTATCGGGGCAATCCATGTAGGTGTCACGCATGTTTACATAGAGAGTCCGGAGCGACTTGCTCCATAGTGTATTCAAGCGCATGTTGTCGCAGGAGAAGCTGCCGCCAAACGCCGTTTGATAGCCCGTTTCCCGATATTTCAAAGCTAAAATAGTAACTCCGCTTGGGATGGTATACCAAATCTCATGGCCATTGATCCAGGCAGGCATCTCAAATTCCTGAACCCCCGCCTTAGTGGTATATTCGCCGCGTATGTTTGGCTCCCCCCCTCCTTTGTAGTTATCACAGCTGATGCTGATCTTCATTCCCGCGGGAGCATCCACTTTCAAGTAGGGGTTAACTTGCGCGTTGTAGGGGAGTTTGCAGGCGACAACGTTTCCGTTTCCCCTGCCAGGTGAACTGTTTGTGTAATCCTTCAGCCCGTAATCTTTCCATTGAGGGATTGGACGTTTAGCCAACTTATTCCAAGGAGCAACAGACTCCGCCCCCTTGATACTCGACGCCTGCCATGCACTATCGTCGAAGCCGGAATTCATCCAGGCGGGCACGTCGAGCCGGGCATCGAAGTAGATGTTACTCTCCGGGAGCCGATAGTTGGGCTGAGAACCATCCCCGGTCACAAAACCCGGGTGAACCAGCAATTTCCATGAATTGTCACTCATCAGGCTGAATCCCGATGAGATTGACTGAACGTAGAACCCGCCCCGTCCGCTATTCTTATGAGAAAAACCGTCTTTCCCAAAAAACCAAACCAGTGCGGCAATCGTATTGGATCCGGTAGTGAGATAAGGACGCAGGTCCACCTCATCGTAATAAGTGTCTGATGGGTTTGGTCCTCGTTTCAAGCCTCCTTCACGAATTACAAGCTGGCCATTGACATAGAGCCAATATTTTGAATCGACTGCAATTTTCACCAATGCGGCAGACGGGACCGTTGATAGGCTCAGGGTTTTCCGAAAACAGATGAAGGTGTTGGCAGGGCCATCTACGGGTTGCCAGATCCATTGCGCGGAGGCCGGTCGCGCAGGCGCGCCCATCGTGATGAATGAGCTGCTAAATAGCAGAGCGGATACGAGAAGGCACCACATTGGCAAAAACGAGCGGGCATTCACCGGATCACCTCCTGATAAGTATCGGCCATCAACCCGGAAGCCGGGGTGATGGAGATGGAAAGCGAGAAGGCAAGGATGCGAAGCATGATGCTAAGGGAGTTCATGGTTTTTTAGTTTTGCGATTCAATCGTGATATTTATGTCTTTGTCAATTTCGGTTTTGAACCATAATATAAGATCAGTTCGGTCTATTTTCTTTTCATAACCTGCTCTGAAATCCTTCATTTTCACCTGATCTACGCCATTGAGCTTGACCTTAACCTCATTCACCCCCCAATTTCTTATTACAATTGCCGGATTCACAACCGGCGTCCTGGCACTCCCTTTTAGTTGAAGCTCAGCCTTGTTTGAGTTATTTTCACACTCCAATATATAGGTACGTTCATACCTCTCATAACCCATGCTCGTGATATCTCCTGCTATTACTTTCAACTCTGCCGGATAATTCCATGATCTTGCCAATGGCGCCAAATCGTCTACTTTCCCCTTTTTTAAGCCGTACAGCATTACAGCCATGTGCGAATTGTTTTCCTCGTCGTGATGAAGTATAGGTGCCCCGCACGACAAAGGCATGTGCGACGGTCTATCGACAGCATGGCTTACTCGTCCGTCACGTGGAAGTTGTGCCACAGGCCAATGATTCCAATGAAAGAATTCCTTTCTAAGCCATGGGTCAATTGAAACTCCTGGTTCAAATATGATGTAAGGTTTGTATTGCGATTTCAGATTGGTCATCTGAATGTTGGGCGATTTTATCTCCGGTAATTTTGATTTATCCATCTCCGCATCTTTCCCCCACATATACGTATAAGACTGATTCTCCATATTGGCAACAGACAGAGCTCCCCATTCAACATTGTCTTCAACGCGTGTTCCTGGTTGATTAAACAAAATGGTTTCCTGAAATTGATGCCATGGCATACCCGGTGCAGAAGTCGCAATCGGTGACTTTGATATCGCGGCAGGCTTGGGCGTGCAGGCCATCGATGGTGGCTTGGATGGCAGCGGTGGAGAGTGTTCCACTCCGGCTTTGGCACCCTTCGCGGTGATGGGCATCGCAAAACCCGTAGCCACTTCCGCAGTAATGGCAGCGGAGGTGACGAGGGAAAGAGAGCAGATCGTTAGGGCGGGGGTGAGAAGCGACCTGAAAATGGACCGCCATGGAGAGGACCGCACCAAGCGGGGGGCAGAATGCCCCGCCACGTGCGCCCGGGCATCCTGCCCGGAGTCATTGTCCATGGGAAATCTCATCTTGAAGCCGATTTTATATTTTCAGTTTCATTTGGACTGACTTATTGTTTTTCATGTGTTTTTTTGAGAAGTCATTTCCGCCGGGTTTACTTCACCTTGAAGCGGACGACCGGGAACTTCTCGGTGCTTTTGCCCTCGCCGAGTCCTTCGGCGACGCGTATGTAACCCTCGCGTTTGCCGTTGCCGTCCGAGTCGTTGACGATGAAGTTGACCCGAATGCCCTTCGCCAGGATCTCGTCGGTGATGCCGTATAAAGGATATGGGAATTTTGCTTCATAGACCGTCTTCCCTTCCTGGCGGGTGACGACCAGCGGCGTTTTGTCCCAAGGATTGGCCAGACCGGTGTCGGCGGGCATGGCAATCACGTGGGTGTGCGGCGCCCCGTCGTTGCTCCGGTACAAGCACAGTTCCCAGTAGCTCTTCTGTCCGGGAATCTGGAACGCGATCTGGATGCCGTCACCGTTAAAACTGTCGCCGCCAAGGAACGGTTGGTCATGCACATCATCGAGCACCTCGCACCGGAAGAGCAGCGCGTCGCTCGTCCGCGCAATCCAAGCCTCGGCGCTCAAGTCGGCGGGGCCTTTCCAGACCTTGTCGGCATTTCCCGGATCGGCACCGTAGAAGTTGACCACCGATTCGGCTGTCTCCAGTGCGAAGTCAGGCGTCCGTGAGGCCGGGTCGCCATCGGGGATCATCCGCGTGAGTTGCAGCGGAAGCGTCAGTTCCCCGCGCCAGCTTTCCACGCCTTCCAGCGAATATTGAAGCCGCGCCTGCAATGCGCCGAACGAGGGCACTTTCACGTCGGCGGGAATCTGAACGTCCACGGTGACTTTTTCTCTCGCGCCGGCCGCCAGCGCGACCACTTGCTCAGGCACGGCTGCCACGCCCTTCAATTCCGGCGGCATCTGCCAGTTGAGCCGCAGCGTTCGCGCCTTGTCTCCGGGGTTGCCCACCTCGGCGACCAGGTGCATCGGCGCGCCGATATCGAACGTGGCCACCGCCCCCGGAACCGCCAACGGCAGCGCCTGCGTGATGGACTCGCCGCCTTCGACCACGAAGTAGATCGGCTGGTTGCGCAAGGCTGCGCGCACCTGCCCGCCGATGACCGGCTCGTCCGCCACGTTGCCGTAGAGGTCCATCCGGCGACACGTCGCCTTGGTGCCCACGACCAGCCGCACATCGGCGTCGGGCAGGCGGTTGTTCTCGCGCCAGCAGACGACGACCTGCCGCTTGGACTTGCCTTCGGGATCGGCAAAGACGAAGGCCCACTGGTCCGCGCCGAGGGCCAACTGCCGCTGTGGTGTCAGGCCTCGCAGGGTGGCAATCAACGTGTTGTATGCCAAATAGGCAGGCTTGGCCTGGTAGTCCCAGGTGCAAAGCCCCCACATCTCGCTGTCCTTCCAGTCCAGTGCGGCAAACCACTCATACGCATAGGCACCGCGCGCCCATGCGAAGACGATCTTCTTGACCAGTTCGTCGCCCTGCGCGACTTGGCTCTTCCAAGTGGGGTCGCTGCAAACAGACGTCTCGGTGTAGAACAGCGGCTTGGGACTTTTTAGCACCTTGCGGATGCGCGCTAGTTCGCCATCTACCACCGGCTGGAAGATGTCGAAGAATTCGCCATGCTGGTGGAAGGCGTGATAGTCGAAGTAATCCTGGGCCTCGCGGATGGTCCGTTCCTGTAGATCCGGGTTCAGATGGCGGGCACCATGATCGACCAGCGCCGCAAAGCCGCCCGTCATCACCTTCGCGTGGGGATCGGCCTTGCGGATTTCCTCGAAGGAGATCTTCTGGATCTCGATGTATTGGTCCACCGTGCCCCGCCAGTAGGTGTCGAAATCCACCTCATTGCGGGTCTCGTAGAAATCAATGCGACCCTTGTAGCGCGTCGCGAGGTCGCGGGCGTACATGCGAAACGCTTCAGGCTCGATCGGCGCGCCGCCGCGGTACCACTCACCCTGCGGCGGAACGAAGTCCTTGCGTATGGCCCAGGCGGGCGTGTAGGCCATCAGCCATTGTTTCATCAGCCCGTGGCGCTCGGCCTGCTCGATCTGGCGGTCGTAGTCACGCCAGTCGTACTTGCCGTCCGGGGTCGCGCCGTAGTGCCAACTGTCGCTCATGCGAATCACATCAATGCCGATTTGCGACAGCATTCCGGGCTGTTCGCAGCCGCCGTTGCCGAATAGGAAATACTTGCGGTGCGTGGTTTCGGGGCCGGCTGGCTCCATCACTGCCAGGCGATTCTCACCGGCAAGTTTCCCGCCCATGACATCCACTACTTCCCACTTCAGCCGCAGCGCTCCGAGCCGGTTGGCCAGCTCCTTGGGCAGGCGTATGCGCTCGCGGCCTCCTGCCGGCAGCGCGACGGGAATCTCCCGCTTGACTTCGTTGTCGTCGGTATCCACCGCCCGTAGCACCAGCGTGACTTTAATCGGTTCCTTGCCTTGGTTCGTCAGCACAAACCCCGCCTGGTCCGCCTGCCTCGGGCGCACAAAGGGCACCGGCGTCGTGGTGGGGTCGTAGCCGAGGATCGCGCCTTCGGGCGACAGGCTGCCCATCCACTTGGATTCGCCGGAGTTATCGAAGGCGCGGAAGTGCTCCACCCACGGACGCCCGTTGTCGTTGCTCCACGATGTGCCGCTCTCGGTGATGGGTAGCAGCTTGCCGGCGGCGTCCGGACTCATCAGTCGCAGCTCCGCAATCCCCGCTACGCCGCTGGCCTTGGCCACGGCCGTGATGACGAGACGGTAGTGCGCGAATGCCCGCTTGTTGTCGAGGTCATAGGTCTTGGTCTCCTTGCGCTGCGCAAACTTCTCGCCTGTCCGCACATCCAGATCGACCCACGTTTCCTTGTCGTCGGACCCCTGCAGTTTCCAGTCAGCCGGATCATGCCACTCGTTGTCGTGCTGGGGGCCGGTGATGCTGTACTGCCTGACCACGCAACTGCGGGCTGTACCCGGATCGAAAGCAACGCGGATGTTTTCGATGGGGAGCTCGCGTTCGCCCACCTCCAGCCCGCCGAACCGCACGCGGGCCGGCGTCGTCGAGGGCCAGCGCAGAGCTAAGATGCGCGTCACCCGCACGTCTCCGCCCACCCGACCGTCGCCCGTGGCACCCCAATGTCCGCCGACATCCTCAGGGATGCGCCAGACGATCTTATTTGCGCCGGCCTTGAGCCCCATATTCTTCAAGCCAAACTCTTCCCCTTCATCATCAATCAGGCACATTGCCATCCCGACGTTCTCACCGGACTCCAGAGTCGCATCGAGGACTATCCGCGTCGGGTTCTTGAAGCGCCGCTGGGCGTCGTTCTGGGGGCTCAGCACCGTGATCCGCTCTTGTTCGGCGGGATCGAAGTCCAGCACGCGCTGCGCCTTGTCCCCTCCGTCCTTGGCCCCTTGGTAATCGATATTCCAGTTCTCGTCTGGCGTCAGGCGCGCCATCTGGCGCATTTGCTCCGGTGCCTGAAGTCCGGTGGTTTGCGAAAACGCGGTTTGTCCAGCGCCTTGGGCTAGGACCAGGCCGACAACTCCGGCCAGTCGGCCAAGAAATGCGGGTGCGTGAGGATAAGTTCTTTTTTGGTGGTCTGTCATGCAATTAATCTTTTTCAATTATTATTAGGGTGATGCCATGATGGCTCGCCCTTCCTTGCTAGCCTCTGCCGCGGGAGCAGAGGGTGCAAGGGAGAGCAAGCCACCAAGCAGATAGGTCTCTGGGAATTCAAACAATTTCCTATTAGTTCTGGACGATCTTGAGACGTGCGAAGTCTTTAGGAGTGGCACTGAGTGTGTAGGTCACCGTGGTATTAGCAGGATTGTTATCCGTGACGACATCCGTCCAACCCGTGAGGGCGGTGGACTGCTCAATGATATAGCTGATAGCGGCGTCTAACATGGCATCAGGGCCTTTGGTGAAGGTCAGGACCTGGCCGACCAGGGTGCCTGGAGGCAGATCCGAAACGCGAGGGTTTTTACCCAAGGCGTATTCGACGAGGTTGGAGAGGCCATCGTTATCGAAGTCACCCGTTGCAGGCTCTCCCGGAATGTTGCCCTTGAGCGCATCATTGGCCCACGAGGTGTAGGTGGGGCCGGAACTGGAGGCCTCGTAAGTGATGACGGGACGATCAGCCTCTGTTGCGTTATCGGCGGTGGCGAAGTTGTAGGATGTATCGCCGAAATCGTCCGGTTGAAATGTCAGAAAGACAAATTTGCCGGCACCATTCCCGGTATCGTATTGCGCGTTCAGGAAATCGAGCAGCCCTGATCCCGTGGTGGTTTTCACACCTGCCCCGCTGCTTGTGGTCAAATTGAGGCCAACATCTGTCCCACCACCGGCATCGCCGAGTAGGACAGTTGGTTCCACACGCGCGCCGTTTATCCCTCTCAGGTTCACCCGCACCCACGGACTGCCCGACGCCGAGATCAGCGTATATGAAGCCGATGCGGAGCTGAAGGGATTTGATACTGGCCCAAAGTTTGGAAGCTGAAACACCGAAACATAAGCTCGTTGTGGATTACCAAATGCCTCTGAGCCTGCGGCGATCGTTTCAGCACTCACTTCGGAGACTGAGCCGCTGGCGACCAAGGCATCCGCTGTATTACCGGGGATGGTGGCGGCCGAAGCATTGGGAGCGAGAATAGGCAAATATACCGGTGACAACGCGACTCCGAGGATGAGGAGCCATTTCTTTTGGACTGACTTGACTGTATTGTTTTTCATGTGTTTTTGTTTTTTAGAAGTGTTGCCATAAACCAGTGGCAACGGTCTTGTTTGGAATCGAGTTCCATCAATGCTTGTGGTGGGCAGGGAAAAGCAGTTTGTGAACCGCGACTGAATGGTTTTTATGTAACAATGATCGGGTGGGACCGTTTATTGCCCGCGCACTCGGCGACGCAGAAGGAATCCTGTGGCCAGAATCCCACCTAATAGGACGGATGAGTCGGGTTCAGGGATGGCCGAGATCTCGTAGGTGATGATGGGACGATAGGCCACTGTTGCGTTATTGGCGGTGGCGAAGGTATAGGAAGCATCGCCGACATCGCTCGGTTGAAATGACAGAAAAACAAATTTGCCGGCACCGCTTCCGCTGTTATATTGCGCGTTCAGGAAACTGAGCATCTCGGACCCGGCAGTGGTTTTCACGCCGAACGCGCTGCCTGTGTTCAAATTGAGGCCAAGATCTGTTCCACCGCCGCCATCGCCAGGTAGGACAGTTGGTCCCACACGCGCGCCGTTTATCCCTCTCAGGTTCACCTGCACCCACGAAGTGCCCCCCGCAGAGAGAAGCGTATATGAAGCCGATGCGGAGAGAAAGGGATTTAATACTGCACCAAAATCTGGGAGCTGGAACACCGAAACATACGAGCGTTGCAGGAAAAAAGACTGTGAGCCTGCGGTGATCGTTTCAGCACTCACTTCAGAGACTGAGCCGTTGGCGACCAAGGCATCCGCTGGATTACCGAGGATGGTGGCGGCTGAAGCATTGGGAGCGAGAACAGGCATATATGCCGGTGACAACGCGACTCCGAGGATGAGGAGCCATTTCATTTGGACTGACTTAACTGTATTGTTTTTCATGTGTTTTTGTTTTTTTGCCTCTTCCGCCAAAAATGTGGGTGAAACCGCCGCCTGATCGCCGCGAAGCGGCGGGTGGCTCTTGAAAGTTGTCCACAACAGGCCGGTTCGAGAATGGGCCTGTAACTCGTCGGAGAAGCGGACTGTTGTGGGCAAC
>JBBRCO010000154.1:0-9451 GCA_038204755.1 Verrucomicrobiales bacterium | reverse complement strand
GCCGAGCTGCTTTGGAAACGGACGACGGTGTCACAGGATTGGATCGCCGCAAAGCTATCGATGCGCAGCGCAGCGAACGTGAGCCAACAACTCCGCCGGTTCAATCGGGGGAAAACGAAGGCCAAGCTGCCTTCCGAAATGCGGGCTTTTCTCGGTGATGCTTGGAAAACGGAGATTTGACAGGCATTTTGTCAAGATTTGTAACCTGACCCCATTTTCACAATTTAGAAATCGCGATATGCATGGCGAAGCCCTTTCCGGTTGCAGTCGCGATTTCTAAGTCGCGGTTCCTTTCCAACCATCGCCGGTTCCGTCTCACCCCTTCGGCAAAACCATGTTCACGAGCAATCCGCCCATCGCACTTTTATCCACCGAGACTTTTCCGCCGCAAGCGCGGACAGAGCTTTCGACGATGGCCATGCCGAGGCCGGTGCCGCCGGTGTCGCGGGTGCGCGACTTGTCGGGGCGGTAGAAGGGTTCAAAGAGTTTCGCGAGCTCTTCGGTGGCAACCCCCGGACCGTTGTCCCCGATGGCGAGCGTTACCACGCCGCCTGCGGTAGCGGCGGAGACACTCACCTTGCAGTCCGCGCCGGCGTGGCGGTGGCAGTTGCGCATGACGTTCTGGATCGCCCTTGCGAGAAGCTTGCGGTCGGCTTTCACGGATAGGCTTTCCGGAACAACGCATTCGGTTTCGTGTCCATCAAGTTCCCTTGCGATGAGATCGTGGCAGAGATCGGCGAGCGGGACTGTCTCAATAACCACCACCGCCGAATTCGCCTTGGTGAAAGCGAGAAGCTCCGAGACAAGGGAAGAAAGCTCATCCGCATCCTCCTCAATGGAATCGAGCCGCTCCGCCTGCTTTCCATCAGCACCATTGCGGAGGATGCCAAGGCCCGTGCGCATCCTTGCGAGGGGCGCGCATAGCTCGTGCGAGACATCCCCGAGGAAACGTTTCTGCCCGGAAATCAGCTGCCCGAGGCGGGCGGACATTTCCTCGATGGACTCGCCGGCCTTGCCGAGTTCGTCGTTGCGGCTCGCGCCGATCCTCGTATCGAATTGGCCGTCGGCGATTTGCTCCGTCGCCCGGGAAATTCGCCCGGCGTATCCGGTGATGCCGAGCACGAACGGCGTCCACATCGCGATGCTGAGCACAAGCACCGCCAGCCCGCCGAAGAGCCACGGCCGGTAATCGAAGAACAGCCCGTTGGCGGAGGCATTGCCGGATTTCAGAAAAAGCACACCGCGCGGCGGCCTGCCCGGGCCGGGTTTTTCGATGGCAAGCTCAATGGCAGCCCAGTAATCCCCGCTGCCGGAGTGTTTTGTTAGAAACAGCGACCTGGCATCCCGCTCCCCGTGCGGCATCCTTCTTTCCGGGCGCGGCGCATCCGGCCGCGGCCGGCCCTCGAAAGGGTGCATCTCAGGTGGCCGGTTCCCGCGCCTTTCCGGCGGTGGCAGCTCCTTCTTCGCGCGCACGATGATCTCCGCCGGGATCTCCACTTCCTCCGCTTCCGGCCCCAGATCCCGCTCCGTGCGGAAAAAACCTTCGAGTCCGTATCGCCCGATCTTCTCCGCGATGATTCCATCCCATTGCTCCTCCGGCACATCCGCAAGGCTTCCGGAAATTTCCTTCCCCAGCGATTCCAGCCGCTCACCGGTCGCGCCCGAAAGCAGCGAGTCCAGGCCGAGCCGCAATTGCCATCCGACAAAGGCGGCGAACGCCACCGCGAGCACCAGCAGATGCACCGCAAGCCACCCCGCAACCTTCGCCAACAGCGGAAAGCGCCGCTTCGGTTTCACCCCAGCCCCCCTTCCTCGAAGCGGTAGCCGACGCTCCTTATCGTGACAATGAACTGCGGTTTCTTCGCATCGTCGCCTAGCTTTTTCCTGAGCTGCGAGATATGCACGTCGATGGAGCGGTCGAAGACATCGAAGCGCCGTTCGGAAACCTCTTCCAACAGCGCCTCGCGGGATTTCACCCTGCCCTTCGCCTTCATCAGGGATACGAGGATTGCGAATTCCAGGGCTGTTAGATCCAGCGGCTCGTCGCGGAGGATGGCGGTGTGGGTGGCTTCGTTGACACGGAGTTTCCCGGCGACGAGATCGATGCTCTCCACATCCACAGGCTCCGCCAAAACGGCGCGGCGGGTCACCGCCCGCAGCCTCGCGAGAAGCTCGCGGCTGGAAAATGTTTTCGGCAGGTAATCGTCCGCACCAAGCTCCAGCCCGACGATGCGGTCCGCCTCATCACCCATTGCGGTCAGCATCAGCACCGGCACGTTGGAGGTTTTGCGCAACTCACGCAGCACGTCGAAGCCATCCATCCCGGGCATCATCACATCGAGGATCACCGCCTCGTAATCCCCGGCCGCCGCCTCCGCAAGCCCCTCGGTGCCGGTGTGCCGCATGGCAACGGCCCAACCCATCGGCGCAAGGTAATCGCGGATCAGGCCGCAGAGCTTGCGGTCGTCATCGACCACCAGCAGCGGCCTGCCTTGCGTGTTTCCGGAACCGTTCATGAAACCATCCTCCATGTAAGCCGCCCCTCCGCCATTCATTTTACCTAATCTTAACAAAAAAGACCCGATTCGAAATCATCCCGTGACACTGGGCGGCATACCTTGGTTCCGCTGCCACGAACCGCAGGGAAATTATGAAAACACCAAAACTGACAACCACGTTGCTCATCGCCATTGCGTCATGCGCCAACGCCCAGATGCCCCCGCCGCCGCCGGATCCGCTCGCGGTGACCCTCGACAAAGACCACGACCACAAGCTCACTGCCCGCGAAATCCGCAATGCGCCGAAATCGCTGCTAAAACTCGATGAGGACGACGACGGCGCGCTCAGCGCCGAGGAACTCCGCCCCGAGCCGCCAGGTGGCAAGCGCCGGAAAAAGGACGACGCCAACGCCCAGAACCAGCCCCCTCCGCCGCCGCCATCCGTGTTGATGGAGGCCATCGACACGGACGGAGACGGGACGCTCTCCAAGGACGAGATCGAGAAATCCGCAGAGACGCTCCTGAAACTCGACAAGGACGACGACAAGAAAATCGACAACACCGAAGCCCCCTCGCTCGGCGAGCCGAACCAGGACGGACCTCCCGGCGGTGGCGGCGGCGGACGCCCCCCGCATCCCCCCGGCCCGCCGCGCGGCAGGTGATCCATATCCCCCGGAGAAACGGAAAGGGGCGCCCCAGATAGGGGCGCCCCTTTACCCATCGCAGCCCTATCCATCTATCGGCCGGGGCGGAGCGCAGGATTGCATCCGAATCGGATGGCTTTCTTTGGAAAGCTGTGAGGCGCGGGCTTGCGGGCGTTCACGCCGTCAGATCCGCTAGCGCCTCCTCCAGCTTTGCGGGGACGGCGCGTTGGCTGCCGAGCAGCGCCCCTGCGAAGTCACCCACCACCAGCCTGAGGGCAAAGAACCCCCTTTTCCCCGCCCTCCGGTCTAGCCCAACGGCTTTTTCAGGAGCCTCCCGCAAAAGCAAATTCCTAGCAGCGACACCTGACCCCTTTTAGTCTTGCCGGATCCCGGCGGCACGGACGCCGAGAATGGCGGCATCCTTGTCCGTCACGCGGAAGGTCGCATGCACGACACCCGCTCCCACGTGCGCCATTTCGCCCGCTTGCAGGATGCGCTTTACACACTCTTAACAACTCTCGGCGGAGTCCACATGCGGATTTAACAATCTTCAGGTTTCATCTGCGTTATTCCAGACCGTAACGCCCATCCTCCAGCCATGAAATCAGCCACCCTCCTCCTCACGATTTTCGCCACCGCCTCAGCGCTCGCCGATCCACGCCTCAGCTCCTGGTTCACCGAAGATTCCGGCCGCTACGCCCGCATCTATCAAACCGTCGCCGCCGAAACCACCCGCACCACCTCCACCACCTGGAGCAAGGGCGCTGGCACCCAGAGCGCGCCGACCTATGCCGGCGTTAGCAAGGTCGCCTACTCCACAAACTGGGTTTACATCCGCAGCACCGGACTCGGCGGCCACATCATGGGACCATGGCCGACCAATTTTCCCAACTTTCCCTCAAACAACGCCAAGACCTACCGCATCCCGCGCACGCCCGTGATCCCCGTTACCAAGTCCCTCACCAGCCTTGGCGCGAGCGGCTGCATGGTCAACGGCGTGTCCATGTTCGACATGCGGGATGCCTTCTCCTACGTCAACACCAGCGGCACCGATTCCACTCCCATGAACGGCCTCACCGGCGATGCCGTCTGGAACCGCGAGGCCTATCACAACGAAAGCAATACCTTTGATCCAGCGCTCGCCCACCAGGCTGGCAACAACTATCACTATCACGCCCAACCCATCGCCCTGCGCTATCAACTCGGCGATCACGTTGATTACAATCCCGTGACCAACCGCTACACCGAGAGCGCCACACCCGTCACCAAGCATTCCCCCATCGTTGCCTGGGCGGCCGATGGGTTGCCCGTTTACGGCCCCTATGCTTACTCCGATCCGCTCAATCCAGCGAGCGGCCTCCGCCGCATGGAATCCGGCTTCGTTCTCCGCGACGGCACCAACAGCACCACCAATCTCACTCTCACCGGCCGCACCACATTGCCGCCATGGGCTCAGCGCATCCAGACCGTCACTTTCAAAAACGGCCCCGCCATCAGCACCACCTATCTCCTTGGCCATTACATTGAGGACTTCGACTACCTCGGCGACCGCGGCTTCACAGTCGGCGTCAATTTCGATCTCAACGAACAAAACGTCCGCTGGTGCGTGACGCCGGAATTCCCATCCGGCACCTACGCCTACTTCACCACCCTCAAGGCCGATGGCTCACCCGCCTACCCATACACCACCGGTCGACAATACTTCGCCACCCCCACCGGCGGCATTTCCAGCATTGCGGAAACCGTGACCACGGTCTTTACGGGCGGACCTAACAAAATAGAAGCTGCAGAGCAGGTCGCCGCGAACAATATCACTGGCGATGTCACCCTCACTTGGAGCGCTGTCGAAGGCGGCACCTATCTGGTCGAGGCCTCCACCGATCTGACAATCTGGCCGGACATCGCCCCAGCCGTCATTGCTTCCTCGGACTCGGCCGCCTTCGTGGAAACAGGTGCGAAGAACATCCATGACAACCGGTTCTATCGTGTCTCCCGGACTTCACTCGCCGCCTTCGATGCCAACGGCTTCGACTACACACCGCCCGGCACCATCACAGTGACCGCCCCGGGTGGCAGTGCCGCCCGCGGCACCACGGCCACGGTCACCATCACGCTGCCCACCACACCGCCCAATCCGGGAATCACCATCATGCCCTCCAGCATCACCCTCGCCGGCAGCATCGCCGGTACGGCCATCTCCCGGCCCAGCGCCACGACCGCCAAGGCGACGTTCGCCATCCCCGCGAACGCTCCCACCGGATTGCAAACCATCGTCGTTGTCTTTCCCGGGCCAACCTATACCATGGCCGGAGCATTCACCATCAACTGATACCCGGTGATGATAATCCTCCGATCCATTCTGCTTGCTGCCGCACTAGCCACACCCGCAGCCGCCTCCAGCTTGGAAATCATCATCGAGCCCGTGTTCCAAGGTGAGCCGCTGCGCCTTGATTCACTGCGCTATCAGAATGCCGCAGGCGAAACACTCTCGGTCACCCGGCTCAGCTACCTGGTTAGCGGATTCGCCTTGGAGCGCGACGACGGCCAATGGGAGGAGCATCCCGATACCATCGCTTGGATGGACTCCGCCTCACGGCGAAATTCCATCCGGATCGATGACCTCCCCGGAAGAAACTATCGCGCCATCCGATTTCACATCGGCCCCGATGCCGCCTCAAACGCCGCGGACCTTGCAAAATTCCCAGCCGCCCACCCGCTCAATCCCAACCTCAACGGCCTTCACTGGAGCTGGCAAGGCGGCTTCATCTTCATGGCTGTGGAGGGACTCTTCCGCAGCGGCGCGTCCGAACCAAAAGGCTACGCCCACCACCTTGCCCGCGATCCCAACCGCACCCGCATCAGCCTCAACACCCCACTCGACCTGACCCACGATGCGGCGGTGATCGTCCACTTCGACCTCGCCAACCTGTTCAACGCCCCGCGTCCGCTTTCGTTTAAAAATGACGGAGCCGCCACCCACTCGCGTGAAGGCGACCCCATCGCCGCCGCGCTCGTCGCCAATTTGCCCGGGGCATTGCGCGTGAATCGCCAGGTGTCAGCGGCAAAGGCTATTAGAGTCCTGCCGCCACTCGTGCCGATCGATCTCCCGGAAACGTTCACGCCCTACCGCTTCACGATGAGCCGGACCTTTCCCGTGCCGGATCTACCGCGCGACAATCCGCTCACGGAGGAACGCGTTACCCTCGGCCGCAGGCTCTTCCACGAAACCGCACTCTCGCGCGATGGAACGATCTCCTGCGCCTCTTGCCATCACGCGGATGCCGCCTTCACCGACCAGCGGCCCGTTAGCATCGGCATCGGCGGCGAAAAGGGCGACCGCAACTCCATGCCGCTTTTCAATCTCGCCTGGAAACGCGAGTTCTTTTGGGACGGCCGTGCGCCTTCCCTGCGCGAGCAGGTTCTCATGCCGATCACGGATCATCGCGAAATGGACGAGTCGCTGGAGAACGTATGTTTGAAACTAACGGAATTATCCGGCTACACACGAATGTTTGCCGGCGCTTACCGCTCGGAAGGCATCACTGCGGAAAAAATCTCCCTCGCTCTCGAACAATTCCTTCTGACCCTCAGCGCCCGCGACGCCAAGTTCGACCAAGCCCTTAGCGGGAAAGCCAAGCTCACTGAAAAGGAAGCCCGCGGCTTCGAGCTCTTCATGACCGAATACGAACCGCGCACCGGCCAGCTCGGCGCCGATTGCTTTCATTGCCACGGTGGTGCGCTTTTCAGCGACCACCAATTCCACAACAACGGCCTTTCCGGCAACGACCCCGGCCGTGCGAAAGTGACCGGTGCGGCCGCTGATCACGGTAAATTCTCAACTCCCAGCCTGCGTAACATCGAACTAACAGCACCCTACATGCACGATGGCCGCTTCGCCACGCTTGAAGAAGTCGTCGAGCATTACAGCAGCGGCATCCAGCGCGTCCCCACCCTCGATCCCAATCTGGCGAAGCATCCGGCAAACGGACTAAAACTCGGCAGCGACGACAAGGCGGCTCTCGTTGCCTTCCTCAGAACCCTAACTTCCGAAGAATCACCCGGCCCATGAAATTCCTTTTATTTCTCACGTTGATCGCCACCGCCAGCGCGGGAAACAACGTCCTGCTCATCATCGCGGATGACTATGGCGTGGACGCCCAATCCCTCTACAATCCCGGCGGAACCACCGCACCCACGCCAAACATCAACGCGCTTGCCGCCAGCGGCGTCCGCTTCACCCAAGCCTACGCCTGCCCGGTTTGTTCCCCCACCCGCGCCACCATTCTGACGGGGCGGCTGGGCTTCCGCACCGGTGTGGGCGATGTGGTTTCATCGGTAAACGCCCTAAGCGCCGCCGAACTCACGCTGCCGGAAGTCATGACCCAAAACAGCAATCTCGGCATCGCCGCAGCCTCATTCGGAAAATGGCACTTAAGCAGTGGTTCGCCGACTTCCATCCGGACTTTTCCCAATACCATCGGTGGCTGGCCCCACTACGCCGGAGCGACCTCCGGCGTGTTGGCGGACTACACGAACTGGACCAAGACCACCAACGGCACCACCACCACCAGCACCATCTATGCCACCTCCGACGTCGTCAACGACGCCGTCGCGTGGATCAACGCGCGCAACACCGCCGGACAACAATGGCTCGCGTGGCTCGCTTTCAACGCCCCCCACTCACCCTTTCATATTCCACCCACCAACCTTCACAGCTATGGGGCAAATCCCGCCACCAACTCGTTGAAATATCGTGCCGCCATTGAGGCCATGGATACCGAAATCGGCCGCTTGCTTCTAACAGTCAATCCTGCCACCACCGATATCATCTTCATTGGCGACAACGGAACACCAGGCCAGGTCATCCAAGCACCCTATAACAGCACTCGCGCAAAGGACACTGTTTACGAAGGAGGCACGCGCGTGCCATTCATCATCAAGGGACCGAGCGTTCGCTCCGGCGGACGCACCGATTCCTCGCTGGTCCATGTCGTCGATCTCTTCAGCACCATGCTGGAGCTCGCGGGAGTTCCGCTGCCTACCTCGGTGACTCTCGATTCCAAAAGCCTCCTGCCCATCCTCGCCAACCAAGCCGATAGCAACCGCACACGCCTTTACGTCGAACAGTTCGACCAATCCGCCACCACCACCGGTGGACGCGCCATCCGGGATAGCCGCTACAAGCTCATTCGCTTCAACAACAGCACCGATGAATTTTACGACATCACGACGGATCCCGCTGAAGCGACCAATCTTCTCGCCGGTGGCATCTCATTGATGAGTGCTGTCCGTCAGTCTTATTATTACCGTCTGCGCTTCAATCTCGGTGCCTATACCGCCGCCGCCACGCCATCACCCCTCGGACATGCCATCAGTGCCAGCGGATTCGATCTAACCGTTCCGGGGAGCGCCCTAGCCACCCAGACGATGTGGCAGAGCACCGATCTCGATTTCTGGTCACCCGTGAGCGGAGCCACGCGCAGCAGCAGCAGCGGAGGAAATATCACCTTCACCGCCCCTCAGCCGCTCCCGGAAAAGGGCTTCTACAGCGTGTTGACGGAATCGCAGTGAACATCTAACGATTCTAATTCAAAGGGAAAGTCAATAATTCAAAGGGACATTCAAATAGCTTGACAGGCATTTTGTCAAGATTTGCACCCTGACCCCATTTTCCGGCGGCAGAATCCGTGACCATCGAATTCGCCGATGCGTTGTCCATTAGGCCACGGGCGGATTTTTGATTGTTGAGTAGATTCCACCAGTGCGTGCCGCGTTGACGGGTGTGATGGGAAAATGCCTGCGCGAGAGTCAGCACTCCGGGGCTCATGCCATCGGACACCATGTAGATGATGCCACGCGGATGATTTGCCTGAGCGGAAGGAGTGCTAGGACTATTGGCGGCGGCGGCAGGAAGCAGCGCGGCGATGCCGCCAAGCGATAGCGATTTCAGCCAGTCGCGTCTGCCACAAGTTGGCGCTTGCAATGGGTTATGCTTCACAAGCGAATGCTACTGCATGTTCTCTGTCTGACAAGGAAAAGTCCTGCATCACGTGTTGCAATATTGTTGCACTCGCGGGTGCGAAAGCTAGGGTGTTGGGGATGAAACGAACTTTTCTAAGCATGCTGTCTTTGCTGATGGTGAGTCTCGGCGTGGCGCAGACCACTCAGCCGAATTTGATTTTTATCCTCGCCGATGATCTCGGATACGGCGAACTGGGTTGCTATGGTCAAAAAGTAATCCCTACACCTCACATTGATCGCATGGCGAATGAGGGGCTGCGATTTACTCACTACTATGCGGGGGCGACC
>JBBRCO010000153.1:0-9466 GCA_038204755.1 Verrucomicrobiales bacterium | reverse complement strand
CTCGGTGTCCGTCAGCTCGATTCCAACCCATGGGACGAAATCGAACTCCGCTACCCGGTCGGCGCCACCATCAAGGGCCCGGTCCGCAACCTCACCGCTTACGGTGCGTTCGTGGAACTGGAAGAAGGCATCGACGGTATGATCCACGTCTCGGACATGTCCTGGACCCGCAAGATCAACCACCCATCCGAAGTTCTCAAAAAGAACGACGAAGTGGAAGCCATCGTGCTCGCCATCGACAAGGGCAACCAACGTGTTTCCCTCGGCATCAAGCAAACCGAAGGCGATCCATGGTCCCTCATCGACAACCGCTTCAAGGTCGGCGATCTCGTCAAGGGCACGGTTGCAAAGATCGCGTCCTTCGGCGCATTCGTCAGCCTCGATGGCGACATCGACGGACTCATCCACATCTCGCAACTCAGCGAAGAACACGTGGAGAAGGTCAAGGACATCATCAAGGTCGGCGAAGAGATCGAAGCCCGCGTCATCAAGGTGGACAAAGTCGAGCGCCGCATCGGTCTCTCCATCAAGGCCGTCGGTTACTCCGATGATCAGTTGAAGAAGGAAAGCGCCAGCTTCGAGAGCCTCCGTCCATCTTCCGAGATGGTCGGCCTCGAGCAAGCGTTCAACCTCGCCGCCGCCGCCTCCGAAGACTGGAGCCCAGGCCAGGAAGACTAAACTCAAGGAGCGCGGGCGTCTCGCCCGCGCGTCTGAATCCAAAAGCCGGACAGGGAAACCCGTCCGGCTTTTTTGTGCCGTGGCGGTCACCGGTCGCCACGAATCCATGGGTCACGAAAAAGATCTGGCGCTGGTCCGCGAGCTTCAATTGGCGGCAAAACTCAAGCCGGGGATTGTCCGCGAGCAGGTCGGTCTTCTGTCGTTTCCGGTAGAACTGATGCCCCGGCTACCTGACTCGGACCTATCAATATCCGGGCCCTGACGCTCGCAAATCGTCTCGGGAAATTTCTGGTCATCCCGGCGCTCGATCACTCAGATTTTACGTATGGCATGGCGCATAGAAGAACAGGTCGTCCGCGGGGAAATCGACAATCGGACGCCCGGTCGCGTGGTTGGCAAAATCTGGTTTGTCGGACGTGACGAGGCGGTGGAGCTGGAGCTTGAAGGAAATCCCTGGCGCGACCTTGCCGGACATGTGTTGAGGTTTGCCAATCCAGAAGCGAAACCGGGCGACGGATCCGGCTTGTCACCCTATCAGAAAGGCAGGGCCGGCGACATGACGGCATCGCGCAAGGTCAAGGTGCCGGAGTGTACGATGGACGAGCTGATGGAGTTTTATGCCGCCAAGCAGCCGTTTCCGTGGCATTGGGGGAACTCGCTCTACCTGGAATGGTTCAGCGTCACCAACGGCCGGATCGTCATCGAAGCTGCGCACTATCAGCTCGAACTCGACACCGAACCCGCATGGACGATGAGTGACGATGACGAGACCGCCCGACAGTTGGCGACGGCGGGCGCGATGGCGGATTTTATGGGGAGGATTTCCATGGCTGCAATGGAAGAGGAGGATGACGAGGCACCACAATCCTTCGAGGAGGCTCAAGCGGACGAGGAGGACGCAAGGATGCAGTTATTGCTAGATCGCGTGACGGCCCGGCTCGAACGTGGAGAGCTCGACATTTTGGACTTTGACCAGGTTTATGAAGAGGAACGCACGCGGCTGATGCGGGAAAGGGGCGAGAAGGATCCGGAACTCACTCCGGAGGAAGCGGAACGGCGCCGGCTGTGGATCGAGGAAATGAATGAAATTTCCGAACTGGCGCTCGTCGATCTTGAAGCTGAAAAATGGAAAGGGGAGAACCAATTTGAAGAAGAGCGCCATCCGCTGGTGGAAAAATGCTGCGATCTGGCCATTGAGCTCTATCATGATGTCCAGAACGCTGGCTGGGTGCCAATGGATTCGCAGGACGAGCATCCGCTGCGGGAAATCGTCAACAGCGTGACCAGCGCCAGCGCGAAACTCGCCGGTGCCCTTGGGATGGCCTCGATCTATGACGAATGGCCGCCTGAACGAGCCATCGCCGGCAATGTCATCGTCCGCCTCAAGAAAACGCGTGGCTATCTCCACGATGCCTTGCGCGGCCTCGATTCAGCGGAGGAGGAAGCGCTCGCGACCCCGGAATGGCGGCACGAGACCCGATTCCAAGTCATCGATATCCTCGCGCGCACGCAGGAACTGCTCCGCGAGGTCCGCAGGATACTGGATGTGTCCGATGACGACGACCTCGGTATTTTCTGAGGGATGTCATGACCGTTGAAAGCAAAAGCGCCAACTTGCACGTAGCCAGCCTCACTTCATGAAAACCCTGCTCATTCTCGCGCTGGCCACGCTTTCCCTAACTGCCTCCGATGTTCCCGGTTGGAAACTCGTCTGGTCTGATGAATTCGAGAAAGCGGGGCAGCCGGATCCTGCGAAGTGGGGATATGAAAAGGGCATGATCCGCAATAACGAGAAGCAGTTTTATACGGAGAACCGCCGTGAGAACGCCCGTGTGGAAGGCGGCAAGCTCGTCATCGAGGCCCGCAAGGAAAAGATGGACCGTGGGGAATTCACCTCCGCCAGCCTGGTCACCAAGGGTCATGCCGGATGGACCTACGGCCGCATCGAGGTGCGGGCGCGGATTCCGGCGGCGCGCGGGACCTGGCCGGCAATTTGGATGCTGCCTGATGATCACGGAAAAGTCCCTTGGCCGCAGTGCGGGGAAATCGACATCATGGAACACGTGGGGCATGACCCGGGCGTGATCCACGGCTCGCTGCATTCGGAGGCGTTTAATCACCTCAAGGGCACCCAGCGAGCGGGGACCTTGAAGGTGGAGACCGCTTCCGCCGGTTTCCACAACTACACGCTGGAATGGACCGACGGCAGGATCGTGTTCGGAATCGACGGCAGGAGCTACGCAATTTTTGATAGAAAGCCGGGAGACAAGGTGGCGGAGTGGCCCTTCAATAAGCCTTACTATCTGATTCTCAATCTCGCAGTCGGTGGAAGTTGGGGAGCACAGAAAGGGATCGACGAGGCGGCGTTCCCCCAGCGGATGGAAGTGGATTTTGTGAGGGTTTATCAGAAAATGTAGCGGTGATCACCGGTCGCCGCGGACGGGCTGGGAAAAAATGAGCCGGACAGGTTTCCCTGGCCGGCTCTGTTATCGATCAAGAGATTTGCGGCGACCGATGATCGCCGCTACGAATCAATCCTTGATATCCAGTGCGGCGTATTCGCCATCCTTCCTACGATAGACGATGGTCAGGCAGCCACGGCGGGCGCTCTTGTAGAGCACGAACGGGCGGTCCGAGAGTTCGAGTGTCATGATCGCGTCTTCCTTGTACATCGTGCGCACCGAGTAGTTTTCGGGATGGACGATGAACGGCACCGGATCCTCGTCCGAGTTTTCCGGGTGATCGAGGACGTCTTCATTGAAGAAGCGCTCCTCAAGGTGGCGGATCGATTCGTTGCGATGCGGGCGATGCTTCTTCATCAACCGCGTCTTGTGCTTGCGCATGCGGCGGGCGATTTTTTCGATCGTTTCATCAAGCGCGGCATACATGTCCTTGCCCTCGGTATGGGCCTCGATGGTGATGTGATTCGCGCAGAACAGAATGATTTCGGCAATGTGCCGGTTTTTTTGGACGTCCAAGATGGCTTTGGCCTCGATAATCCGCGGGTAGTCGAGATGCAGCCCCTCGATTTTTTTAGTCGCGTGATCCCGGAGGGCATCAGTCACTTGTTCGTGCCTCACGGTGACGGTGATCGGCAGATTGACGTTTGCAGTTTGCATGGTTCTTGTTGGTTAATATTTGGGTGAGCGGATGGTAGTTCTAACTACCTTGTCCGTCTAAAACCATGAACTAAAAATCACGGGAGCGCCACGCTCTTCTTTAAAAAAATGACGTGGGGTGTTCCTTTCTCGGCCGGGGTGGGGCACCGATGTCCAAAAGGGGTGGCGTAGCCTCTTCTATCGCGGCTTGGTGAGCTCCTCGAAGGTCGATCCCTTGTGATCGGACTCTCCGGTCCCGCCGGTGGGCGCGGCATCGGCAGCGAGGTAGAGTTCCTTGAAATTGTCCGCTGGAGCTGATGCGCTGCCACCGATCTTGAGGGTGATCCAGCGGAATCCTTCCTTTGCCGGGCCGAAGAGACTCTTGAGCCGTGGTGTCCGGGCACTGTTGACCATCGCTTCCGCCACGCCGACTTCGAGATTGCCGGAGAGGTTTTGGTTGGCGGCCATCGAAATGTGGCCGCGGATGGCCATGCGGTCTTTGTTTTCAAATCCGAGATCGTGGAGGCTGACGCTGCCCGCCTCGCGCAGCAGGCTGCCGGCAGTATCCTCGCCTTGGAAAACAGGACGCTGGAACCAGACGTCCTCCAGCGTTTGGGAAAGCGCGACGAGGAAAGGAAATCCGGTGATTTCCATGCGGGAGGTGAGCGAGCCGCGAAAGGCGACGGCGAGCTTGGTCGCCGGGTTTTCGCTCGGAAAGAAAGTGAGGTAATTCGATTTCGTCGTTGGCAGCGAATCGATGCGACCCGAAAAAAGTTTACCGAACGCCGGACTGGTCAGGCCGCTGAGCGGGAAGGATTCCAGTTGCAAGCTCAGGGTGGAGAGTCGCTCGGGACTGTAGGGCAGCACGGTGCCGCTCAGTTCGAAGACACCGCGGTTGTCGTTTTCATCCATTACTCGCAGGCCGATGACGTCGATTTCCTTGCCGCGGAATTCCATGAACGCACGGCTCATCCTCAGCTTCGGCCAGCCGGCAACGGTCAGATTGCCTTGGTTGAGGCTGAACTGGGCGCGGCCGCTGGCCGCGTTCGGCGCGAACGAGGCTTCGGATTTGACCAGACTGATCACCGGCGCGGCCGGGTCACCGAGCGTGAGATTGAAATTTGGAACCCGATAGCGGTTGAACTGGATGGGGAGCGCTCCTTCCGCTGCGGCTGCGGTTCTGAATGGTTCGCCGGGCTGGGGGATGCGCAGGGCGAGGTTGCCCTGGGTCACCGTGATTTCCTCGCCGTTCATTGATTTGCCGAGAAAACTGGATGGAAAAATATCGGCCACGATGCTGCGGGCGGAAAGGCTTTCCAGCACGTTTCCGGCCGGCCATTTGAGTTGGAGCGTGCCAGCATTCGCGTTCTTCGGGTTCATCCGGAACGTCTGGAGATCGACTTCCGCACCGGTGCTCTGGCTGATTTTCCGCACCAGTCCCTCGCGGAATGGCGGGCTGTTCGCGTAAATCACGGCGGCTCCAATGGTCAATCCGGCGACGATGATCAGAACCATCGCCGCGGCAACCTGCAGGATGCGGGACCGACGATTGCGGACGTGCTGTTCCTTGACCGGCTGCGAGCTACGGCGTTTCCTCTTGCGGACGCGGATGGCCTCGGTGCCGTCCGCGCGGACCACCAGCTCGCCCTCCTCGTCGGGACTGCCTGAAGAGGGGCTCTTGAGGCGATCCATCATTTCGTCGATGGAGTATTTTTCCGGCTCGCTAGGGGCGCCTGACATGAGAGATAGAATGGAGAAAAATCAATGGGAATGGATCATTTGTTCCGATACGGGCGACCGGTCGGATCCAGCAGCTCCACGGTGACAAAAAAAAGAATGGCGGTGGAGACCGGTTGTTTGGCCTTTGACTGGAACAAGCGTCCGATCACCGGAATACTGCCGAAAACCGGCACCCGGTCTTCCACGTTCTGGATGGAATCGGTCATCAGTCCGCCGATGACGATGGTGGCTCCGTCGGCGATGCGGATGTTGGTGGCGACGCTCCGTTTGCTGAAAACCGGCATCAGTATCGCGTTTTGCGTGACTTGGACGGTCTGCGGGTTTCCCAACACGTCGGTGCTGGTCGAGTTGATCGGGCTGCCGTAATTCACGAAGCCATCGAAGGTGCTGAAGGTGGGGCTCACTGTCAGATCGATGTATTGCTTGTTCGCGTCGGCGACGGGCAGCACTTCGAGAATGACGCCGACGTCCTTCTTTTCGAATGCAGTCGGCGTGGCCGGTGTGACCGGGGTAGGGCTGCCTCCTCCGGTAAGACCCACCGAGTTGGGAAGTTCGGGGGGCTCGTATTCGGTCGGATAGATGAATTCGCGGACCGCCGTCAGCGAGGAAGCCTGGCCACTGCGGGTAGTGACGGCCGGGCGGGCCATGACGTCCACTCCCTTTTTCTGATCGAGGCCGCGCATCACGCCCTGCACCTGGCCGTCGGTGAAAAGCCCGGTCAGTGCGAGGATGCCGGGTGCCACCGAGTCCTGCTGTGCGGAGCGGTTCGGGTTGTTGATTAGGTTGTCGATGCCATTCTGATTGATCGCCGTAGTGCCTGAGCGGTTGCCGTTGGTCATGACACCGCTGGTGACTTGGTCGGCGGGAGAGGCTGGAATGCCGTCAACCGCCGTGCCGTTGACCGGACTGATGAAATCCGCGCCGACTCTGCCCGGCGTATTTCCGACGGTGCCACCACTGGCAAAAACCTTGTCGCCCGAGCCGAGCGGAATCGGGTTGAGCAGCCAATCGAAGCCGAGTTCCTCCAGACGTGTCTGCTGGACGGACATCATGGTTACCTTTACAGAAACCATCACCGGCTCCGTTTGCGTGAGGGTCTCGATGAGCTGGGCGATGTAGTCCTGATTGATCGGCGTATTGGTGATGCGCAGGATATTGGTGGAAGGGTTGTAATTGGCGGTGGCACCTTCGGGGAAAGAGACGCCTTGTTTCAGGAGCGCTTCCTTGGCTCCCATGCGCTTGGCGAGCAGGCCGCCACCGCTGTCGGGTTTAGTGGCAAAGGGATCTTCCGCCGCTCCGCCGCCGGCGGCCTCGCCGTTGGAGAGGTTGCTGATGAAATCCGGCGGCACCCGGTAGGTGCGCGAGACAAGTTCGTCGGAAACCGCGCCGACAGGGGTGATGATCACCGAAAAGTCATCCGTCCGGTAGGCCGTTTGCGTCATGTCGGTGATGTATTTCAACACCTGAGAGACAGGGACTTGCGTGAGGCGGAGGTCAAAACGCAGGCTCCGGATCTTCTCGGCGGCTTCGGAATCCGGGGCACCGAGGTTGACGGTGAAATTGACGCCCTTTTTCGAAGGATCTGGCTCCAGCGTGTCGTTTTCCTGAGTGCGAAGGCGGAGGAAGTCCAAGGCTTCTTCAAGCGAAACCTGGTCCATCGCGAGCTTCGGAATCATGATCCGTTCGATCTTCGCCTTCACCCGGACCGTGTCTGTTTCGAGCATGGCTGTCCCGGGGTCGGTCAGTCCGGGGGCCAGATCCAGAGCGGGAACCTGGATTTCCCACGCGGCGTCCACCTGGCTGAGCATCGCCGCGCTCGACTCGTCCTGCGCGGTCTTGTAATAACCGGTTTTGGCGGACGCCACCCGCTCCATCCCGCGGCGGGCGGCGGTGTTGGTGGGATCGATGTTGAGGACTTTTCCGTAGGTCGCCTTGGCCTCGTCGAATTTCCCGAGATTGTAGGCACCTTCGGCAGTGTAAAGGAGGCGGCGCACCGCATCGACGTTCTTTGCATGCTCGGCGGTGAGTGCCGGATTGGTGCGGATCGGATCGTCTAGCTGATTGCGGAACGCGAGGGCGTCGGTGTTTTCCGGATCGACGCCGGGGCTGAGAACCTTGTCCACGGCGGCCTTCGCTGCGGCGACGTCGCCTTTTCTGGAAAGCACGCGTGCCTGCTCGACGGAAGCCTGGGCGTATCGTTCGGTCGCAGCGGCGCGGAGCTCAGCGGAAATGGGTGCGTTAGGGATCAGATCACGGGCACCGGCGTAGGCCTCCACAGCCTCGGTGTAGCGGGCGCTTTTGTAGGCCTCGTCGCCCCTTTGGAGCAGTTCCTGTGCCTCCATCAGGTTGGCGCTGCGGCGCGAGTGCTCGATCTCTGCGAGGCCGGGGTCCTCACTGATTTCGCCACCTAGCAAGGGGGAAATCAGACAGGCTGTGGCCAGCAAGGCGGCGCGGCCACGGGAAGGTTTGATGGGTTTGAATGTCTCCATGCGGATGGTTGCCGCGATGTATAGTGAGCTTGGATAGCAAGCGTAAGTGCAAAATCCGAAAAAATCATCTTTTCGGATGCCAGGGAAACTCAAGCTGCACTTCGATTTTCCGCCGCCGGACAGGCTGTGGGCGCAGGCAGGTGGGGAGCCTTTGTTCCAACAGCGAGCGAACCTTACAAAAGAGAGGCAGTAGGGTGTTCATGCGATGAGTGTTCCCATGAACAAATTTTTGTCAAGCCGTGGCTTGGATTAATTTCAAAATCGCTCGTGCATCCTCCGCATCTCGTTGAATTTGAGTGCGAAGGGCATCGAGCGAGGGGAATTTCACTTCCGGACGCAGGTGTTTTTCAAACAGGACTTCCAGCTCCTGACCGTAGAGATCTTCGGAAAAATCGAAGAGATGCACCTCCAGCGCACGGGTGCTGCCGTCCACCGTCGGCCGCATTCCCAGATTGGCCACGCCGCCGGATTTGCCCCCGTCCGCGAAAAGGATTTGGACCGCCCACACGCCGTCGGGTGGGAGCTGGGCGTCGCCGGTGGTGATGTTCGCGGTGGGAAAGCCGATGGTGCGTCCGAGTTTTTTTCCCTCCACCACGGTTCCGCTGACGGAATACGGCCGACCGAGCATGCGTGCGGCGTCCGCCAGATTGCCATCGCGAATCGCTTGGCGGATGCGGGTGCTGCTGATCCGGTCGCCATCGAGCATCACCGGTGGCACCGCTTCGAGATGGAAACCACGGAGTTCCGCCTCGCGTCTGAGAAACGGCACATCGCCGCTGCGGTTGTAGCCGAAGCGCCAATCCTCGCCCACCGCGATGGTGCGGACCGGTGCAGCGCAGAGTTTTTCGAGAAATTCAGATGCCTCCATTTGCGCAAACGCCGCGTCGAAATGCAGCGGAATGAAAAGTCCCACGCCGAGGTCGCGCACGATGTCCGCCTTGTGGTTCAAGGTGGCGAGCAGGGAAGTGGGTGCTTTTTCCAGCGCGATTACCCGGATCGGATGC
The DNA here is from genome assembly GCA_038204755.1 of Verrucomicrobiales bacterium. Classification (GTDB taxonomy): domain Bacteria; phylum Verrucomicrobiota; class Verrucomicrobiia; order Verrucomicrobiales; family Akkermansiaceae; genus Luteolibacter. The sequence goes on along the minus strand of JBBRCO010000153.1, from coordinate 457 downwards.
GGATCAAACGTGATCATTCCCGCCATCCCGCCGTCACGTGCAGCCGCTTGGACGGCACGGGAAATAACTTCCTGGTGGCCAATGTGTACGCCGTCGAAAACCCCCAGGGCGAGATGCAGCGGAACGCCGAGTTCCGGCAGTTCTTCAAGGTGTTGGCGAGTCAGCACGGAGCTGAAATAGCGATGCCTGAGCGGGGATTCAAGCCGAAGGTGGTCCGCACGGTCCTCTGTGCGGTCTTCCCGGGTGCCCGGAACCGCACAGGGGACTGTGCGGACCACTTCTATCAAGCTCTCCGCACCAGTGGAGCAGACCTTTCGCAATGCCTCACGGCTTGTCGGATTTGCCGCAGCCGCAGTTGTGGCCGCAGCTGGGTTTTTTCTTCGGCCGGGCGAGGCGGACGAGGAAAATGGTGAGCGTGACGATGACGATGCCCGCAGCGGTGTAAGTTTGCCAGTCC